>JBJOOU010000090.1:0-30257 GCA_046051105.1 Bacteroidota bacterium | reverse complement strand
TAAAGATGCCTAAGTTTCAAAACCAAAAGCGACAGACTCGGTGAAAGTACATTACACCGGTTATTTGCTGGACGGAAAGAAATTCGATAGCTCGGTAGATCGTGGCGAACCGATTACTTTCCCATTGAATCAGGTGATTCCGGGATGGACCGAAGGTGTTCAATTGATGTCAGTAGGATCAAAATACAAATTCTTTGTTCCTTACAACCTCGGATATGGCGAGCAAGGTGCCGGTCAAGCAATTCCTCCATTCTCAACTTTGATTTTCGAAGTAGAATTGTTGGATATCAAACCGGTAAAGGAAGCTCCAGTCGCTGCAAAAGTAGAAGCGAAAGCAGATGCTAAAAAGTCTACAGCTAAAACAGCTGCTAAAGCGCCAGCTAAAAAAGCTAAAAAATAAGTCAAGTAAAATTTATAAACATAGATAGAAATGAAAAAACAAAGTATTTTCTCATTGGTGGCTTTGGTAGCTATCCTTGCACTATCATCGTGCAACAAATACGAAGCTAAAAAAGCGACACTGAAAGATCAGAACGATAGTTTGAACTATACATTGGGTCTTACAACCGGTGAAAACATCAAAATGCAGTTCATGCAAAAAGATTCGTCGGATAAACCAGTAAAAGCTCTTTTGACTGCAATTGATAAAGCGTACAAACAATCAAGCAGCAATAAAAGTGAGTTGTATAAAATCGGTACTGAAATTGGTAACTCCTTCAAACAACAAAAAGCAAAAGGTTTGATGGGCGATTCTACATTGAAATTTGATGAAAAATTGGTTCGTCAGGGTATGATCAATGGATTGAATGGTTTCAAAGGCGGTATGACTCCTCAGCAGGCTCAGGAGTATCTTCAAAAAACCATGATGAAGCTACAACAAGCAAAAATGGCGCAACAGCAGGCACAAATGCCACAGCAAGCACCAGAGCAGGCTCCTCAACAAGCACCACAACAACCTGCTAACTAATTTATCATCCATTTTTAAAATCAAACAGAAATGAAAAAACTGAATATTATTATAGCTGTAGCTCTGGTAGCTGCATTCACGTTTACTTCGTGCAATAGCAACAAACCTAAATTGCCCGAATTGAAAACTCAGCTGGACAGTTTGAACTATGCGTTGGGTCTTGCTTATGGCGATAACCTGAAAACAAACTACATCAAAGGTGACTCGGCTGAAAAATCGATCAAAAACCTGATGGCAGGTATCACTGAAGGTCAGAAAGGCGAAGTAGAAAAAGACAATGCTGAATTGGCCGATTTAGGTACCAGAATTGGCTCTTCAATGAAAGAAATGGAGAAAACCGGCTTGATGGGTGATTCAACCTTGAAAATCAACGTAGAATTGATCAAACAGGGTATGGTGAACGGTATGAAAGGCTTGAAAGACGATATGACTGCTCAACAAGCTCAACAATATCTGCAAACTACAATGATGGCTCGTCAGTCTAAAAAAATGGAAGCTCAATACGGTGCAAACAAAGCTGCCGGAGAAAAATTCCTGGCTGAAAACAAAGCTAAAGCAGGTGTAACCACTACTGCCAGCGGTTTGCAATACGAAGTAATTAAAAAAGGCAATGGCCCGCTTCCTACTGATGCAGACAAAGTAAAAGTACATTATCATGGAACTTTGTTGGATGGAACTGTATTTGACAGCTCGGTACAACGCAAAGAACCAGTTGTATTCCCTGTAACAGGTGTAATCAAAGGATGGACTGAAGCGTTGAAACTGATGCCTGTAGGTTCGAAATTCAAAATCTATGTACCTCAGGAATTAGCATACGGTGGTCAGGATCGTGGTCCAATCAAACCATTCTCGATGTTGATTTTCGAAGTTGAATTATTAGAAATCGTGAAAGATCAGCCTGCAGCAGCACCTGCTCAGTAAGATAATAATTCACCGCTTTACAAAGCATTTTAAGGCCGAAGTGTAATACTTCGGCCTTTTTAATTTATAATATGTAGTAAAATGTACAAATATCTGCTTAATAAACATTTTTCTTTTACTTTTGTCGTGTTTTTGTTTTAGATACCATTTATTTTCTATAATTTTGCTCCCATAATGACATTAAAATAAATCGCCATGGAAAAAATTGACCATCTTGATCGAAAAATTCTTCAGATCATTACCAACAATGCCCGTATGCCATTCAAAGACGTAGCAGAAGAATGTGGTGTTTCACGTGCAGCGATCCACCAACGCGTTCAGCGTCTGATTGATATTAACGTGATCACAGGTTCGGGTTATACTGTAAATCCCAAAATGCTGGGCTATCAAATGTGCGCTTACATTGGTATCACGTTGGAGCGTGGTTCGATGTACAAACAAGTGGTGGCTGAACTCGAAAAAATTCCTGAAATTGTTGAGTCGCAATATACATTGGGTAATTACACCATCCTGATTAAAATTTATGCCAAAAATGATGAGCACCTGATGGACCTGCTCAATGGCAAAATTCAGGAAATTGCGGGTGTAGCTTCTACCGAAACCCTTACTTCGCTGGATCAACGCATCAAACGTACGATTCCAATTGAGTTGTTGTAAGTTCAGAGAAATCAAATAATCGATATATTAATCCTTAAGTGACCCTGTGGTTGCTTAAGGATTTTTTATTGCACAGTTGAAAACACTCAGAAAGCAGGCTATAAACGCATTTTAGTGGATAAATGACCATTTGCCCGAAATGAACGGGAAAGTGGCTTAGAGGCTTCCGATTGTTTTCAGCAGAAGTCATTTTCTCATGTAATAGCAATCTGATAAATTATCCGGTTTTAAAGCATTATCTTTGCCACATGAACAACAACACACTTGTGGAGCGTACGCTCAAAAATATGGGCATTGAGGCATTAAATGAGATGCAATCGGCCACGCTGACTGCCAATGAAGAGCAGCAGGACATCGTTTTACTATCGCCTACCGGTTCGGGGAAGACACTGGCTTATTTGCTGCCGGTGTTGATGAGTCTGGACCCGGAAGTGAAGCAGGTGCAGGCGTTGGTAGTGGCGCCTTCGCGCGAGTTGGTGCAGCAGATTGAGCAGGTGTGGCGCAGCATGGGCACGGGCTTTAAGGTGAACAGTTGCTATGGCGGACGCCCTTCCAATCAGGAGAAACGCGATCTGGAAGTGCCACCCGCTTTGTTGATTGGTACACCCGGCAGGCTACAGGACCATTTAGAGCGCGGAAATTTCGATACGACGGCCGTTCGCACCCTTGTGTTGGACGAGTTCGACAAATCGCTTGAAATGGGCTTTACGGCGCAAATGGAAGTGATTACTGAATTTCTTCCTTCCGTAAAAAAACGAATCCTTACTTCGGCTACCAATGCCGTGGTCATTCCGGCTTCCACCCGCATTTTCAATCATATCAAACTGGATTATTCGGTATCCGAAAATCAACCATCAGGATTAAAAACTTATAGCATAAAAGGCGAGAACAACGATAAGTTCGATTTGCTGTTTCGCCTGTTGTGCCACCTGGGCAACCATTCCACGCTGGTGTTTTGCAATCAGCGCGATGTGGTGGAAAAGGTGAGCGCTTATTTGGGCAAGCGCAAACTGGCCAACGAGTATTTTCATGGAAAAATGGAACAACCCGAACGCGAAAGAGCGCTGTCGAAGTTTCGAAACGGCAGTTGCAGCACGTTTATCTCTACTGATTTGGCTGCGCGTGGGTTGGACATTCCGGAAATAGAACATGTGGTGCATTTTGATATACCAGTGCGAATTGACGAATACGTGCATCGTAACGGACGAACAGCCCGTATGAATGCCAGTGGTTCGGCCTGGTCGCTTCTGGCGGCTGAGGAGGATTTACCGCCCTTTATTCAGCCGGTGCCCGAAGATTATACTTTGCCCGTATTGGTGCCCGCTCCGCCAAAGTCGGAATGGGCTACGATTTACATCGGAAAAGGCAAAAAAGACAAGCTTAGCAAGATGGATGTGGTGGGCTTTATGTTCAAAAAAGGGCAGTTAAGCCGCGAAGAGCTGGGCATGGTGGAAGTGAAAGAATATTATTCGTTTGTAGCCGTAAAGGCCGGCAAAGTGAAAGAGCTTTTGAAGCTGATAGCCAATGAAAAGATCAAGAATATGAAAACACGTTTCGAACTGGCTGAATAAGTTGGTGCCAATAAATAGATACGAAAAAGCCGGGTTGAATCCCGGCTTTTCTGTTTTATTCTACTTTGCGGGCGTAATAGCCGTGGAATTGCAGGAGCTTTTCGGCGGTGATGCAATCCTGCTCGGTGGCAAAGGACAAAAGAAAATGTCCGCCTTCGCGTTCGCGGCTTTTAATCACGCTAATGTCTTTGATGTTGATGTTTTCTTCGGCCAGAATGGTGGAAACGCGTAAAATTGTTCCCGGTTTATCCTGCACGCTGATGCGAATGTCGTAGTACGACTGCATCATGCCTTTGGTACCTTTCGGAATACTGTCGCGCGTTCGGGCAGCGTTGTCGAACATCGGTTCCAGGCTATTGTTTTCAATCGCTTCCTTCATCAGATTGAGCTGGCTGATATAACCATCGATCATATCCAGAATATTCAGCTTATTGGTAGCTACAATGTCGGCCCACATCTTGTATTGCGACGAAGCGATACGCGTCATGTCACGGAAACCGCCCGCAGCCATGGTTTTTGACAAGGCTACATTGTCGTCTTTCGAAATATAGTCGACCAAGCCGGTGGCCATCATCTGCGGAAGATGCGAAATACCGGCGGCTACGCGATCGTGGCGCGAAGGCTCCATCACGATGGGTATTGCTCCCACAGCTTTGACGATATTCAGCAAACGATTGACGTGTTCGTCGTGCGCATTGGCAGGCGGAGTGAGCACATAAATGGCATTTTCGTACAAACTGGGTTCAATGGCATCAATGCCTTTGAATTCGCTACCGGCCATGGGATGCCCGCCGATAAATACCATGTCCGAACGATGTCCCAGCGCTTCTTCTGCGGCCTGCATAATCACTTGTTTGGTGCTTCCTACATCGCTAATCACCAAAGTGGACGAAAGGGCAGGAGTGTGGCTCAAAAGCTTTATATGATCGAGTATGGTGAGGATGGGAGTACATAAATACAATACATCCAGCTGTTGCGCGGCTTCGGTGATGGCCTCGTAGGTATAGAAATTAGAAAAAATAGGCAATTTGCGCGCTTTTGCCAAGGTTCTTTCACTCGAAATGGCTGTCAATTCCACTTCATTGCCCCATGTGTTTTTTAAAGCAGCTGCCAGCGAACCGCCGAGCAATCCAACTCCAACAATACCGATTCTCATCTGTGTTATATATTATCCTAAGTGATTTGAAAATGGACTTTTTCGAAAGCCGAAATGTTCTTAATTGATCCGAAAAATCATTTTTATTCCAAAAACAAGCTATTTTTTTCTGTTTCTGGCAATTATTCAGTAAAGATACTCACTTTTTCAGGAACAGCAGAAAAGGAGCGCTGATAAATCGTTTGAGAGTGTTGTGATTTGACTTTAATGAAGGTCATTTTCCTCCCGATAATTGATTTTGCCATGCTCGATAGTTCAGGTTTATCGAAGCATTCCCTGCACTTAAAACCAATGCAGTTTGCAACTGATTAAAAAGCCAAAGTTAGCGGCTTTATTGGTTTGGGGGTCAAATTACGCTGGGAGGATAATTATTTAAGTCTCCAACTATGCAATATTGAATCTGCTTGATATTTACTGATACCTCCATTGGTGAATACATATCCCCAGCCGGCATCACCATTTTCATTATCAAAAAAATTATAGGAGTAAGACAAGGTTACATTTATATCAATTTGTTTCTTTTTTTGTGGACTATACACTTGACGTTTCTCTGGACTCATATATAAATCAGTTTCAGTCATTATTTTGCCATTAGATATTGATATAATTTTAGCTATATATGTTGGTTTCTTTATTTTACTTTGAACTAATTTCTTATTTCTATCAAAAAAAGATTTTTCAGACAAATAGATGATAGTAGTAATACTGTCATGCTTTAGGGTGTCTCCGACAATAAAGTCCTTAGATAAAACCCGTAATCCAATTTTTAGCCTTTGATTATTGAATGTCGAATCATATGAATTCATCGAGTTATGATTATTGGCTTTTCTTGAGGAACAACCAACAAGGAGAATCATGATCAATGATAGGTTTATAAAACTAATAGGTATATTTTCTTTCATGATAGCCTTTTTTGTATAAGTGTTATTAAACTCCCCATTTACTTCCCAATTTATTGATTTTTCCATGCTTGATAGTTCAGATTTACCTCGAGGACTTACCATTGATAAACAACTGAATCATTGGATATAATTTGTTTCGAATCTGAACCATAAGCAAGATTTCCATCATTGTAAATAAAAACAAGTCTTAAATTGGATTTCGTCTTCAGGAATTTTTCTCTGGAAATAATCCTGCACCATGTTTGTATCGTATATTTTTCCTGTGTTGGAAGATTCACAAGGATATCGGGACAATTCACTTGTGTGTTTGAAGGATTTGCAGTTCTCAAAAATGGCTTTTCGCATATAAGAATTCCCGCGGCAGAAAATGCAAAGTTGAAACCATAATCAGAGGGTATTAGCCAAAACTTAAGGGCTTTCTTCCCGGTGTTACGAAGCTCAATTTGTAGATGGTAGCAGTTACTGTCACGTTCAATTACCTTAGCCGACAGTTTTAAATATTTATAATTACTATTAGAATGGCGACGAGGAATCCCTTCTGCTTGTGATTTCGCACAGACGATTAACAGTACAAAGAGTATTTTAAAATTGACTTTCATATGTAAATACTTGTTTGTTAAGCCAGCATGTTATATTTTTTATTGAACTTAGATGATTGTCTGTAATCATGCTTATTTCATAGTATTTTTTAATGCAAATCCATGGCTTATCTTATTGTAAAAGTAATAGTAGGCAGGTTGTGAATCAAGATCATCAAAATTGCCGTTTAATTTTGTACAATATATCTTTTTACCTGTTTTCCTGAAAAAATGATTGATGTCAATATGATGGTAATTATATACGTAAATTGTGAAATCTTTGTATAGAATACAGCCTTCAAGCCCAATGGTTGCCGTGTTGATATTTCTTTTCGGTATATCACCAACAATCTCGATCATTTCAATTGAATCTTTCAAATCCGCTATTGAGAAATAGATATTCTTATTTTTCGTAGTTTTCAGATCTTCAACTATTTTATTTATAATACTATCCAATGTCTGCTTCTCAATATGTAAAACGGGTAAAGCTACAGTTGAGTCCAATTGCACGGTTATATCTTCTTTGCCCGGGCTGATTTTGAATTTAATCTGGGAGTATCCTGACAAAACAATACAAAGGAAAAAGCAGGTGATAGCAATTTTCATCTTTAGGTGAGTTTTGATCTTATTCTTTTTATTTAACGAGTGAGTTGCGATGATATTGTTTTTGTGTAGATACATAGTTCAACTTTAGCGAAGCGTTAACCCGTACTCAAAACCATTGTAGTTTGCATCTGCCCTAAAACTAAAACGGGTCTAGGGGACAAGTTGAGCTTTGCTAGAAATACTCTGTAGGCTGTAAGATGTATATAGTTAGACAGGCATGCACGATTGCCATTAAAATTCCCATACAGGGCTTTCATCTGTAATTTTACACATTTCAGACCATCCACTTGTTTTTTTGAATTTCTTCGCTTTAAGTTTATAATACACTGTGTAAATATCTTTTAGTGTATAATCTTCTTCATTGGTAACAAAATTATCCAGCAAACGAACAGATATACAATCAATTAATTGGGGATTATACCGATATCGAAAGATTTGGATCCACATTCGATTCTCAAATGGACTCCCAGAGAATAGTGGAATAAAGTCCTTATTGAGCACATAAAACCGAGGGTATATTTTGTATTCCTCGATATTATTATTGGTTCTTAGCACGATCCAAAGTTCATTTTGTTTGTCGTACAACAACCTAATCTTCGCTAAATTTCCGGTGTGATATTTTACCAACAAATAATTTTCATCAGAATAAATGAGGGTTAACTCACGGAGATATTCAGCTTTGAAAAAAGGCTGAGGAATTGTTTTTTCAGCCTTTAAAGTATGCTGTGTCTCCATTTTTAAAATTGAGGAGGGTATATGAATCTCTTCTGATTTAACTACAGTTGCTTTGTCTACTTTTGTGCAAGAAAGACACGCAATTAGTATTAGCAAATAGATGATTATTTTTTTCATGAGAATTCTTTTTTTTATCCCTTTCTATGGATTTTTCCATCCTACCGATCACAAAGTTATAAACTTTTCCGGGTTTCAGGATAAGAAGCCTAAAGTGAATATATATACGTAAAATTGGTTGAAAATAATGAATATTCCATTTATTATTTATTTTTATTCCTATAAAACATATTGTAGAACTTCTTCAATACATTGTAGAACTTCTTCGATACATTGTAGAACATTTTCGGTACATTGAAGAAGTTCTACAATATATTCTGGAACTTCTTCGGTGTATTGGCGGAGTTAGAAAATACATTGTAGAACAAATTTAATGTATTGAAGGACTTCAAAAATATATTGTAGAACTCTCACAATATATTTTCCGACTGATATAATATATTTAAATACGAGGCTTTTCGAATAAATTCAGCTTACTTCCCTAATAAAGAAGCGGTCTCTTTCATAGCTGCGTACTAAAAGAAAATCCCGCACTTAGTACTCCCTCTCCTCGAGGAGAGGGTCGGGGAGAGGTCTAAACACAGAAGAACATACATATCCGTTCATACGAATAGCTTTTTAAGTTTTTTGATCCGAATGCTAAGGTGGATATGATTGACCTTATAGCGGATTGACTATAGGATTGCTTCGTTTTTTCAAAAAAAAACGTTTATCTTCGAAGCCCAAATCCGAAAAACGACTCTTTGTATGAGAAACCTAAGCATTGTACTTTCATTTATTCTGATCAGCTCCCGACTTTTTGCGGCCGATTATAGCAAGATTGACAGCCAATCGCATTACGTACCTTTTCAACTCACAAAACCCGTAGACTTAGCCCGGTATCTTACCCGCAACCTTTATACCGAGGAAGACAAGTTGAGGGCAATTTTCTATTGGACAGCCAACACCATCCGTTTTGATGTAAAGCAGATTCCCGGGCCGGACTATCGGTACATGGTTTCGGGCGAGCGAAATTTCCTGAAAGAAGTGCTGGACACACATCAGGGCGTATGTCAGCACTATGCAATGTTGTTCGACACTCTTTGCCATTCGGTAGGGATAAAGTCGTTTTTTATCTGCGGATATACGCATCAGGACAAAGAGATTGCCCCACTGAGCCATGCCTGGAATGCGGTATTGATCGGGGGCGAATACTACTGCCTGGATGTAACCTGGAGCGCCGGATATATCGAGGATGAAAAGTACAGAGCTGAATTTCATGACGACTGGTACCTCATCAAACCCTCGAAATTCATCAAAACACACGTCCCCTTCGACCCTGTTTGGCAATTGCTGGAATACCCTCTCACCAACGATGAGATACTTACGGGCAACTATATTGACACGAAAGAGAAAATAAAATACAACTTTACCGATTCGATCGCCGCCCTACAAAAACGGGACACACTCACCAGCCTGATCACCGAAAACCTGCGCATACAACAGATGGGCATCACCAACGATCTGATCAATAATTATGTGTACTTCAATAATCAAAACATCGTACAAATGAGGTACAATGCCTCGGTGGGCTGTTTCAACAAAGCGGTGCAACTCTACAATCAATATGTGGCTGCTAAAAACAGTCAGTTTAATAAAACATCGATACCCGAGGACGAAATAAAAGCTTTGCTCGAAAACGCACATAAGCACACTGATAATGCCCACAAATACCTCAAGATATTGTTGGAAAGTAATCAGCGTTCTCACAACAACTTCAACTCCCTGCAATCGGCCATCATCCATCTGAAACAAGAACTTGCCACCGAGGATGAATTTGTAAAAAGATACATAAAGACTTTGAAACCCCTCAGAATGTTGTTATTTACTAAACAAGGCGGGGAGTAATATTAAAAAAACCTATTTGTTTTGGAATGATTACAACAAATAATAATTCGTCTCGTTTCTTTGTACAGAATTCAATAACGGAATAAAGCAATTCAGTACTTATGATTACGAGAAAATTAACCGTATACCTTTTGGGTATCATTATGGCTGTTGCAGCCATGTCATGCAGTTCCAACTCGGGCGACATCACCATTACCGCCAACTCCAGTAAAAATTTTAGTGTAACTACCACATCCTACAACGGCCAATATGCACCCCGCCATGTGTTGGCTATCTGGATTGAAGACAGCTCGGGAAAATTCGTAAAGACCTTATTGGTCAATGCTGCCGCTCGTAAATCGTACTTAACGAGCTGGATAAGCAACAGCTCAGGCAATGTAACTGACGCCACCACCGGAGCCACATTAAATTCGCACAGCACACATACTGCTACCTGGAACGGTACCAACAAAAGTGGCACAGCGGTAGCAACAGGCACCTACAAACTTTGCGTAGAATATACCGAAGACAATGGCACCGGAAAAATGAAAACAACCGACTTTAGCTACACAACGGCAAGCGCAGTAAAACAAGCTTCGACAGAACCGGCGGTTACGGTTAATTTCTAGAAAAAGTAAACACACATTATCCATATCAAAGTTCAGAAATCAATTAATACAAAACTCTTTGATATGAAATCACTAAAAACATTATTCCCGATGCTGACAATACTTCTATTGTCGGCATGTGGTGGCGGAAGCACTGACACAACAGTGGCTACCCTACCTACAGTAACCACCACTACAGTCAGCAACATTGCAGCCACCACCGCCACGGCTGGTGGCAATGTAACTGCCGACGGCGATGCAACTGTTACAACACGCGGCGTTTGCTGGAGCACCAGCGAAAACCCGACTACGAGTAGTTCAAAAGCCACATCGGGATCCGGCACAGGCAGTTTTTCCTGTTCTGTTGCGGATCTTTCGGCCAATACCACCTATTACCTTCGTGCCTTTGCCACCAATAGCGTAGGCACCAGTTATGGCGACCAGGTAAGTTTCACCACCACCAGTCCTACTGCTCCGGTAGTCACTACCACAGCTGCAAGTTCGGTGGCCTCAACAACTGCCACCTCAGGAGGCAATGTGACTTCGGATGGAGGTTCTACAGTAACTGCCAAAGGTATTTGCTGGAGTACTTCCACGGGTCCTACCATTGCATTGAGCACTAAAACTACCGATGGTACCGACACCGGATCGTTTACCAGCAGTATCACCGGGCTTACTTTAGGACTTACTTATTACGTAAGAGCCTATGCCACCAACGCCATTGGAACCAGCTACGGCAGTGAGGTTACATTCACCACCACCGATGCTACAGCAGGTACCATGACTGCATCGGTAAGCACTTCTACGTACAGTGGTCAATATGCTCCACGCCATGTAATGGCTGTTTGGGTTGTAAATAGTTCGGGTACTTTTATTAAGTCGCTGAATGTGTATGGAAATAACTATACCAGTTACCTGACCAATTGGAAATCGGCCTCGTCAAGCAATAAAACGGATGCAACAACCGGTGCTACTTTAACCAGTCATGCCTCGGTATCCTGCAGCTGGAATGGTAAAAATGTAAGTGGCACAGTAGTACCGGATGGCACATACAAACTCTGTGTGGAATTTACTGAAGCAAACAGCTCGGGCAAATATGCTGTCTATTCATTTACCAAAGGGAGCACAGCCAGCACAGGTGGCACAGCAGTAACTTCGTCCAGCTACATTTCACTTGGCTCGTTAAGTTGGGCACCCTGATTCTCTCAGATAAAGCATACTCTTCATCACCCTGCATTAATTTTCAATGTCAGGGTGATTTTTTTTTTGAACTTAATGAGTTTGAATCCGTTATTTGCTTAAATTTGCAGACACTAGTTTTCGGAAATAAATGAACATATCCCAAACAATCAAATCCAATGCTATAGAATATCTATCGGATATTCGAAACCTCTACATCGAAGCTTTTGGCGGAGGATTTTCGGCACAACATATCGATATCGTTGAACTAAACCGGTACCTGCTGGCCATTCTGCACGATGGTTATGCACTTTTGCATATCGAAGACGAACGAATTGAAGCGGTTCTGCTAGCTTGTCCGTTACAGATGGACGAATACCTTCCCAAAGAAATTTTGGACAAATACGAACCGGAAAATTGCCTTTACATTGCCGAAATGATGGTGGAAGAAGCAAGCCGAGGAAAAGGACTTGGCAAAAAAATGATGGAAGCCTTTGAAACAACTGCCGACAAAAAACGTTACAAGGATGCTTTTATCCGTGTGTGGGACCAAAACGAACCGGCTTTATCCCTTTACCGCAAAATGGGATATGCGGACATCGCCGAAATACAACAAACAAAGCGAAAAGCGGATAGCGAAGATACTTTCGTGATGAATAAGATTTACTTACACAAAAAACTAATTTGAACGATGCAAAATCTGATCACTAAAACAACGGATTTGCGCCATGGCAATCCCGAACAAAAGCGGCAGGAAATCCGCGAGTATTTCCTCAAAACCTGGGAAATCGACGAAAAACTGTACACGCAACTGCGATCCGACGAGGTGTTTTACCATCGTGGCGATCCACTCCGGCATATCATCCTTTTTTACCTCGGCCATACGGCGACTTTCTTTATCAATAAGCTTTTTCTGGCTAAAATGATAGACACGCGCATCAATCCGGCACTGGAATCGGTGTTTGCCATTGGCGTAGACGAAATGAGTTGGGACGACCTGAACGAACGCCATTACGATTGGCCACCTGTACCCGATGTGCGTGCCTACCGCGATCAGGCCAAAGAACTTATCCTGAAAGTAATCGATAATACTCCGCTTACCTTGCCCGTCGGTTGGGACGATCCGTTCTGGATCATCATGATGGGCATCGAACACGAGCGCATTCACCTGGAAACATCGTCGGTGCTTATCCGTCAGCTGCCGCTGGAAGAAGTAGTAGCCGGTCAATTCGGCGAAATTTGTACAGAAAGCAGCTACAATGCACCCCAGAATGAGCTGCAACTGGTGCCGGGCGGATCGGTTACTTTAGGCAAACAACTCTCTCATCCGCTGTACGGCTGGGACAATGAATACGGAAGCAGCACCGAACAAATCGACGATTTTTACACCTCAAAATATTTAGTGTCTAACAAAGAATTTCTCGGTTTTATCGAAGCCGGAGGCTATACTACACGGGAATTCTGGACCGATGAGGGTTGGGATTGGCGCAACTACAAAAAAGCAGAAATGCCGCTTTTCTGGCGTAAAAACGGTACGGATTACAAGCTGCGACTGGTAGCGGAAGAGATTCCCATGCCCTGGAACTGGCCGGTAGAAATCAATTACCTGGAAGCAAAAGCGTTTTGTAACTGGAAAACAGCCGTAGAGGGCAAGATTTTCCGCCTTCCCACCGAAGCAGAATGGTATCGACTAGCCGAACATTGCCAGGTTCCGGACGAACCGGACTGGCAAACGGCTCCGGGCAATATCAATCTGGAACATTTTTCATCACCTTGTCCTGTGGATAAGTTTGGTGCCAATGGTTTCTTCGATGTAATCGGGAATGTATGGCAATGGACAGAAACACCGATTACCGGTTTTGCCGGCTTTAAAGTGCATCCGATGTACGATGACTTCTCGACCCCGACTTTTGATGGAAAACACAATATGATCAAGGGCGGTTCGTGGATTTCGACAGGAAACGAAGCGACACGTCACGCGCGATATGCTTTCCGACGCCATTTCTACCAGCACGCGGGTTTTCGCTATGTTCAGTCGGATGCGGAACTCGTGATTAGCAACGATGAATACGAAACCGATCATGAAGTGGCTGTAAGTTGTGAAGCCAACTGGGGCGATGCTTTTGACATGAGTCCGAACTTGTCGGCACAACTGGCCCGTCATATCGTGGAAAACTACAGCGATCCCTCCATCGTAAAAGTGCTTGACCTCAACGCCGACACCGGTCGACTGGCGTTTGAACTCGCTCCGTATTTTCCTCACATTACAGCTATCGATTTCTCTGCGCGCTTTATCCGGATGCCTATTCAGTTGCAGGAAAAGGGTTTTATGCGCTACATCGTGAAAGACGAGGGTGAATTGGTCTATTACCGCGAAGTATTGCTGAGCGACCTGGAACTGGGCGAAAACAAGAAGAACATCCTCTTTATGCAGGATAATGCCAATAATCTGAAACCACTGTATACCGGTTATGATTTAATTGTGGCAACTAACCTGCTCGAAGAGCTGATTTGTCCGATTATTTTCCTGAAAAATATCCACGAGCGACTGAATGAGGAAGGATTGCTGATCATTGCTTCTACTTACGAGTGGGAAGCCAATATGGTGGAACGCAAGCACTGGCCGGGAGGTTTTAAGCACGATGGTGAACCAGTGACTTCTTTCGAAGGCATTCGCGACATTCTGATCGACCGCTTCGAGCTGGTCAACGATCCGTTTGATCTGATTCAAACCATCCGCAAATCATCCCGTATCAATGAACAACGGGCATCAGAAGTAAGTGTTTGGAGGAAAAAATCATTCTAAAATAAAAATCGGGCGATTAGTTAAGTGCTGATCGCCCGATTCTTTTCTTTAAAACTTCACTATCTTATATACTACTGTATTTTGATGAATCAACGGTTTTTCGTGCGCAAAGAAAATCGTCCCATCTACCGGTGAAAATACTTCGCTGCGGACTTCTCCCGTAAAAGGATCGAGAATTTTTGCCAGTAAATCACCTGCCTTTATTTCTTCACGGGCGCCACGAATGGTGTAAAGAATTCCCGCTTCTTCCGATTTCACCGTTATCAAATCCGAATCGGACATCACATACGAATTGTGCCCATCGTGCGTATGAAAATCGATCACTTTGGTGGTGTTCAGGAACCGCAACACAGCCATCCACGCCACTTTAGCCGATTCCTTATTGATCGTATCGGTATTGCCCGAATACACTGAAAAAGCATAAGTATCAAATATCTGCCAATTGTAATTCAGCACGGTGGTATCGTAAGGTTTCGGATTACGCACCATCACATAGGGCAATCCGAACTTTTTGGCCAGTTCGGTATTCTGCAAGCCCGTATTCATCATCCTTACATGCGGAATAAACTCTCCCGGCATATAAAAGCTGGCCAAATGGATGCCGTATTTATAGCCACGCACACTCTCGAAAAGAGCCGATGCGATGCGCTGCGTGGTTTCACCCTTGTCGTAACCCGGAAACATACGATTAATGTCTGTATTGTCCATGGCCCAAAAGCGCTTATTGATGTTCATCGAGAAATGATTTACCGTTGGAATCACCAATATTTCGTGGCCGGGACGAATACGCCCCTCCTGTTCCAATTGCATCAAATTCTTTACGATCTGCGAGCAGGTAAACTGCTGCTGTACCTCGTCGCCACGCATTGCACCCACGATGGCAACGGACTTTTTCCCGCTTCCGAAGCGGAATCCCTGAATTTTGAATAAATCGCGATACGGCGATTTCATCTGGAATAATATATCTTGTTTCATCTGTTTATATCTATTTTTTTATTTGTCAGATGGAAATCGCCAATGATAATCATCTTTTTGTATGAGCTATTGCTCATGGCTCGTTTCATGAATTACTTACATTATGAATGGCCTGAAGTTCAGGATTGGAATCTTTTTGAGTACCCGTTTCCGAGAAAATGCGGGCAATCAACGATCCTCCGTACACAACGGGGAAAGTACGCAGTGTAAACACATACCCATCCACCGGTGATAATACATTTTGAAGCACCGAGCCTTCGTAAGGATCCACAATACGACAAAGCAAATCGCCCTTCAGTACATTATCGGAGTGCGATACTGCCGGAATAATGATTCCTGAAGCTTCGGCATTGAGAAAACACACATCACCCGTTGTGGAAAGCTTCGGAACGCTGATTTCATCGGTTACAGGCCCATTCCACATGCCCATTTCGGTCATTAATTTGAAAATTCCATCCACCAGTCGGTTGCCGTATTCCAGTGTCAGGCGCATACCTATGCCCATTTCTACCACAATGGTAGGCGTATCCAGCACATTCAGCGAGTGTGCCAGCGTTGATTCCAACACCGTTGCTGCCTCATGAATCCAGATGAAATCGATGTTTAAGAGCTTTGCATAAGGAATCAACTTTTCCGACATAGCCATATTGATACGGGCCTGCGGCACTTCGCGCAAAAAGATATTACTGGCATGAATATCAATCACCATATCAGCGCCTTTCAGGTCTTCGATAATCTGATAAGCCGTATGTTCAATTAAGTGCCCGTTCGGATCTCCGGGGAAAATACGGTTCATATCCAAATCGAAGGTGGGAATGCCGCGCGAAACCGAGTCGACGCCCAGCGGATTGAGTGCTGGGTACACTTCTACGGTGCCATCGAGAAAAGCGGAGCTTTCGTTCAAACGGCGGATCAGCTCAAAGCACACATATTGGCCTTCATGCTCATCGCCATGTGTTCCGGTAACGATGCAAATGCGTTTTTTGCCCGTGCCATTTTGTATTATTTTTTTCCGGATCAGCAATTGCTCATCTACGGGCAATCCCTCGGAAATAATCGTTTTTATCATTGTTCTACTAATTCTACTTTTAAAAATACTTCCAGTTTTTGCTGAGCCAGTCCACTGAAAACGCCCTTATCGATAGCACAATCGGCATAATCGCGTCCTTGCGCCACAATTACATAACCGGTTTCTACTTTGCGATCGTGAGTGGGATCAAATCCAAACCACGAGTCACCGTCGTAATACTCAATCCAGGCATGCGTGGCGCCTTCGCCCTGCATAAATCCATTGGCGTATCGCGCCGGAATGCCTTTCATCCTGCACAGCGCAATCATGATATGGGCAAAATCCTGACAAACGCCGGTTCCCTGCACCAAAGCCTGCTCGGCGGTAGTAGATACGGTAGTTGTGCCGGGTACATATTTCAAATGCTTTTGCAAAGCCGACGAAATCAGCACTACTTTTTCCAAAATAGTGGCTTCAGCCGGAAAATGTATTTGTTGAGATAATTCTTTTAAGTACTCCATAGGCTGTGTGTAATGCGATGGATACAGAAACAAACGGTTGAGTGGTTCGCAAAGCGAATAATGCCCCAGAGCGACAACACCGGTCGACTCGAATTCGAAGTAGTTGTGATAACCATCGATATAACCATCGCGGATCGTATTTCCAAAGTTATCCTTGTCCATACAAATCACGCTTTCGGGCAATATCGTGCAGGTTTCTTCCACTATTTGCTGATAGGCGGAAACGGCAGGCGTGCAGCGCAGCTGAAAATGATGTCGACTAACGTTTTCGCTGAAGGTAATTCGGGTTTTGTAACTGTATTTTAGTTTTATCATTCAATAAAAAGTTCCTAAGCATTGGCCAGACTGTTGACCAGATAAATCAGCCCTTTGTTCGGGTATTTCTCCAGTTTCAGTTGCTCT
This sequence comes from Bacteroidota bacterium, assembly GCA_046051105.1. GTDB lineage: Bacteria > Bacteroidota > Bacteroidia > Bacteroidales > Paludibacteraceae > Paludibacter. The sequence continues at coordinate 12,741 of JBJOOU010000090.1, read as the reverse complement.
TTCATCGTCAACAGGGTAATTTCATCACATATAAAACAATCGCGCTCAATAGTGTGCAGCAAACGATCAAAGATTTCTTTGATTCTCGACAAGGAGTATTCAAAACGCATGTGCAATTCCAGACTTTCGAGGTACTTGCCAAACTTGATGGTGTGGCGAATTTCGTTATTTAGAATACGTTCGTCGATAGAACCCCAAAAAGCCAGGATATTGTCGGTGATTTGCTGCATGGCTGCCATTCCATCGGCCTGCATAGCAGGATTTTTCATGGTGGCAATACTCAGTTCGATGTAACAAAGCGTTTCGGTCATAATCTCTTCGCGCAGCAGGATGGCATTATCCTTTACGCGTTCCAGCATATTGATCACCGATTCGGGGTTTTCGGTATCAAACAAATACCGTTTCATAAAGTCATCAGCCGAGCTGTATTTATTTTCGATACCCATGCGGGTGCAAAACTTCACATAAGCCGTTTCATCCTCGTCTATCATCAAATCGAAATGCTTACGCAACATATGAAGCGTAAGATATACCCGTTCGGCATAACGTCCCAACCACAACAAGCGGTTGGCTTTGGCGGTTGAAATTCCGCGGTTCAGTTTACTAACTACCAGTGTTTCCATAATTTATTGTTGTTTTATTATTCTATTTTCAAATTCCGGTATTTTCAAATCTCATTTTCAAATTTTCAAATCAGTACATCTTCAAATCTCCCCATCATTTCTTCATGATCCAGGTATCTTTAAATCCGCCTCCCTGCGATGAATTTACCACAAACGAATGCGGATTGCGGGTGTAGCGAGTCAGTCCGCTGTGCCATACATAGGTTTGATCGCCACTGACCACAAAGGCCCGCAAGTCCGATTTACGCATTACCCGCTCTTCGCCTTCGATAATTTCCAGGTCGATAAAATCGATCACTTCCTGAGCTATCCATCGGCGCGAGTCAGTTTCTATCAGGTTTTTGATATTTTCTAATTGAGCATCGTCCATATCTTTGCCAAACATCACCCCGTATCCACCGGCTTCGGCCACATCTTTAATCACTAACGTTTTCAGATTCGCCAAAACGAACTTTTTATCTTCTTCGAAATAAGGCAAATAAGTCGGAGCATTTTTCAGGATGGCTTTTTGCCCCAGATAATACTCCACCATTTTAGGCACGAAGTAATAAATGCCCTTATCGTCGGCCACGCCATTGCCCAGCGCATTCATAATGGCCACATTGCCTTTGGCATAGGCCCGCATCAGGTTAGGAACTCCCAACAGGGAAGTCGCTTCGAATGCCAGTGGATCAAGATATTCGTCGGAAATACGGCGATAAATCACGCCTACGCGCTCCCGTTTGTCGAACAAGCCTTTGTAATACACTATATCGTTTTCCACGATCAGATCGTCAGCATAAGCCAGTACCACCCCTGATTTTTCGGCCAGATACGAATGTTCGAAATAGGCCGAGTTGTAGCGGCCTGGAGTGAGAATCACTTCCAATCCATTTTCTACATTCACATAATCCATCGCTTTTCGGATGAGCGACGAATAATTACGGTTATCAAAAACGGCATTTTCTTTAAACGTTTCGGGTGAAACCTTGCGGGTGATGGTGCGGGCAATCATTGGGTACGAAGCCCCGGAAGGAATGCGCAGGTTATCTTCCAACACAATCCAGTCACCATTTTTTGCCTGCACCAAATCAATACCCGATATGTGCGAAAAAATCTTTTTAGAAGGCGTAATCCCTTCGCAATGTGCCAGATATCCTTTCGAAGAATAAATAAATTCCTCAGGAATAATTCCATCCTTCACAATGCGTTTTTCGTTATAAATATCGTGCAAAAACATATTAAGCGCATCTACCCGCTGAATCAGTCCTTTTTCGATATCTACCCAGTCGCTGTGGGAGATGATACGTGGTATCGGATCAAAAGGGAATATTTGCTCGTGAAAATCTCCCCCTTTATAAATCCCGAAACGGACACCAAATCGTTCCATCCATTTATTGACGGTGTCTTTTTGTTTGATAAGTGAATACATGCGTGGTGTTTTTTAGTTCAACAATAAAGTTTGTACAGGTTAGATTATCAACCACATAGTTGCACAGTAGATGTTAGGCTTAGTTCTGTTGAAAACAAGAACACATAGCTGTAAATGTTTTAAACATTTACTTCCAAAATCATTCAAAAACCGTGAAATAACTTGTTATTTCACAGCTATGTGTTCTCTCTATTTACATCTCACCAGTAAAAAACTACTGTGCCACTATGTGTTGATACAACTTACTATAATGGCTAATCATTTTGATATACATTTCTGCATATTTGCATTAATATGTATATCCTTTCTACAATTACATAACCGTATGATGCAAATATATGAATTATTTCATCATATTGATACATTAATGTACTTTTTAATATTATTTTTCTGCAAATAATTTTAATACGCTATCATTACGCATCAACCAATCGGAGATTGCAATCATATTGAAATAAAAGAAGGACAAAAGAAAGAGGATTGGAGAAAACAGGAGAAAGCCTTTATAAAATCCAATAAATATTCATTTTTGAAATGATTACAAAATACTTTCTGCATAAAAAGAGAAAGCTTACATTTGCAGCTGTGGAAACGATGCCCTACATAGAAGGAAAGAAAGTACTGGTTTGTCCGCTCAACTGGGGACTGGGGCACGCTACGCGCTGTATTCCCATCATCGAAAGACTGATAACGAATGGGAACGAGCTGATCATTGCTGCTGATGGATTGCCCTTGACTCTTCTCAAAGAAAGATTTCCGGACCTAAAAGCAATAAAGTCTCCCTCCTACGCTGTTCGCTATTCGGCAGGAAAAAGTCAGATTATGGCGCTATTACTACAGCTGCCGCGCATTCTGAAAGGCATTTGGAAAGAAAACCGGTGGCTGAATCAGCTTTTGCAAAAAGAAAACGTGGATCTGGTCATTTCCGACAATCGCTTCGGACTATGGACCAAGCACTGCCGATGCGTTTATATGACGCACCAAATCATGATAAAGATGCCGCAATCACTGAAATGGGCTGAATCTTTGGCTTATCGGCTACACAAAGCCATCATCGATCGATACGACGAATGCTGGATTCCCGACAATGCTGAGAACGGGCTTTCCGGCGATCTGGCTCACCGCTATCCACTTCCCGCCAATGCACGTTTTATCGGCATTTTGTCGCGCTTCGGGGGCAAAACCTTTGCACCTGACAGCAGCTATGAAACTGTAGCCCTGATTTCGGGACCGGAACCGCAACGAACCTTGCTCGAACAAGCCATTATCAGGGAGTTTAGCGATAAAAACGAACGATTATTGCTGGTGCGCGGACTTCCCGGAAACTCTGAACTACCGGAAACATCGGTAAATATCGACCCGAAAGCACATCTTGAAGATAGTCAGCTTGCTCCCTTTTTACTCGGATGCCAGCGGATTATTTGCCGATCCGGCTATAGCTCCATCATGGATCTTCAGGCATTAAACTGCCTCCACAAAGCTACACTCATTCCCACTCCTGGACAAACCGAACAGGAGTATCTGGCTGAATTGCACGGTATTCGTTAGAAAATACCTATCTTTGCAACCGATATAAAAAAGGATTTTTCATGTCTATCATACAAGTTGTAATAACACATAGTGAAACAATAGTTTTTTATTTCTATTGAAGTCAAAGAAAAGAACACATATGGTACATCCCGAGCAGCGGGAGTGTGAAATAACAAGTTATTTCACGAAGTTGGATTGAATTTGGCGATTTGATGAGTTTGAAAGTAAATGTTTTAAACATTTACAACTATGTGTTTCTAACTTTAAGCTGATATTGAGGATATTCTATTGTGCAACTATGTGGTTAAACTCATAACTTATATAAACTATAATGTCTGTACATTTTTCTGGAACTGACTCATCGGCCACTGTAGCCGGAGAGTACAAAATGCTGGTGCTCGATCTCGACGACACTTTACTGCGCGACGATTACAGCATTTCTGAACGCAACCGTCAACGCCTGATAGAGGCGCAACAAAAAGGTATCAAAGTAGTATTGGCCTCCGGACGCCCCACTCCTGCCATGACCCGCTACGCAGAAGAACTGCAACTGGCACATTTCGATTCCTATATGATTTCGTTCAACGGAGCTGTGGTGACGGCCATGAAGCCCAATCAGCCCATTTTCGAAACCAGCCTCACTGCTGCCGAAATTCATAGTTTATACGATTTCAGCATCGAAAACAAGGTTCATATCATCACTTACTCCGAAAAAGGAGTCGTTAGCGAAACGGAGTCGAAATACATCGACGTAGAGCTGAACCTGACACAGATGCCCCACCACAAAGTTCCTTCGTTTAAATCGGAAGTTACGCAGTCGGCCGTGAAATGCATCCTGCTGGAACATCCCGACTATTTGAAAGAAGTAGAAAAAAAGCTGAAAGCCGAACGTACCGACCTGAGCGTGGCCCGATCCAAACCGTTCTTCCTGGAAGTAATGCCGCAGGGCATCGATAAAGCCGCCAGCATCGAACGACTGGCACAGCGATTGGGAATTGCGCAGCAGGAAATTATCGCCGTAGGAAACGCCGGAAATGATCTCTCAATGGTGCAATATGCCGGACTGGGCGTATGGGTGGATAATGTAAGCGACGAGCTGCGCCATCATGCCGATGTGATCGTGGCTTCGAACAACGACGACGGCGTGGCCGAAGTAGTAGAACGGTTTATTTTGAGTTCATCAAAGTTATAAAGTTTGTAAAGTTCATCAAGTTTGAAAGTTATAAAGTTGGGAAGAATCGTGTGCCTACAAAATGATTAATTGGTTGCCACGGAGTGGCTAAATGTAAATAACCCCCGGTGAAGTGAAACGAAACCGGGGGATAAAAATCTCTCAAACTCAACAGCCCTGAAGGGGCTGAACATAGGTGGTTTGTGGTGTTGAACCCCTTCAGGGTTCTCTATTTTGAACTTCATTTTAACCCCCAATTGCATTGGGGGTTATTCATATTAAACCCTTATCGGGTTTATGATTGCACATCATTCTAAAATCAGCTTATTTCACTGACAAGGTAATGATCTTATCGTTCTTCAGATAACCCTATTGAATCCCAATCATGCATTAGCAGATAATCACAAAAAAAGGCGACCCGTTTGGATCGCCTTTATAGTTTCTTGATATTTCAATGATTATTTTGCTGCGCTTTGAGCGTCGTTAATCATTTTTTCGCTGGCATACATGTAAATTTCTACACGACGGTTAGCGGCTTGTCCGGCTTTGGTAGCGTTGTCGGCTACTGGTTCAGAAAAGTTTTTACCTACGATGCTTTTGAACTGAGCAGCAGAAACCGACTGAGTAGTCAGGAAGTCAGCAACCGATTGCGCACGGCTTTGCGACAGTTTTTGGTTGGTTTCCAACGAACCTACATTGTCGGTATGGCCCATGATGGCGATATCCATGGTTGGGTTTTCTTTCAGGATTTTAGCGAACTTGGTCAACGCATCTTTCGAAGCTACGTTCAAATCGCTTTTACCTGTTTTGAAAAGAATACCTGAGTCGAAAGTTACTTTTACCGCTTTCAGGTTGTTGGCATCACGGATGCTATCTACGCGAGCTCCCTCAATACGAGCGGCTTCGGCAGCAGCTTTGTCCATTTTTTTACCGATAATTACACCGGCAGTAGTACCTACAGCAGCACCAATACCAGCACCGATAGCTGCACTTTTAGCATTTTTGCCCAACAACGCACCTACGCCTGCACCAATAGCAGCGCCACCGCCACCACCAATCATACCTGCTTTTACAGCATTACTCATTGATTTACATCCTGAGAAAAGAATCACAGCACTCAGAAAAAGCGCGATTGCTCCATTTTTTGTCTTCATTTTTTCTAAATAATTTTAGGGTTGAATATAATGATTATTATGAGTTATTGGCAAACTACTATTCCGACACAAAATTAAATTTAAAACGCCAAAAAAAGGCAAAAAGTTCAGAATTTATTAAAGAATAATTCCATTCTTTCTGAACAAAATGTTAGAAACTGTTTTATTGATTGGTAGTTAAACCCGATTCAGAAATGGGATTTCTCTTCGAAAGTGAGCATTTCACCCGTCAAAGGGTGAACAAACGCCAACGATTCGGCATGCAAATACATCCTATCCCCACTTTTGCCGTAGAGCGGATCGCCCACGATGGGGCAGTTCAACCCGTCGGGGTGCGCTGCATGTACCCGCAACTGGTGGGTACGCCCCGTGAGCGGATAAAAGGCCACTTTTGTTTGCTTAGAAGTTCTTTCCAGCACTTCCCAGTGGGTAATGGCCGGTTTGCCCAGCTCCGGGTCTACTTTTTGGCGCGGACGGTGGTAGTAATCGGGACTAAGAGGCAGCGTAATTTCGCCCGAATCTACCGCGACTTCTCCATCGAGCAACGCCACGTATCGTTTTTTGACTTCCCGGTTTTTGAAAAGTGCCTGAAGCTGCTTGTGCACGCGCTCCGACTTGGCCAGCATCAGCAAGCCCGAAGTATGCATATCCAAGCGGTGTACAGGCAGCAATTGGCGGTAGGCATCGGACAAAGTAGCCAAATACTCCGACACAGAAAGCTGCCCCGTTTTGCCGGGCACCGACAACATACCCGCCGGTTTATTCACCACCAACAGATACTCGTCTTCGAAAACAATTGTTGGCAATTCCTGCGAATCGTTTTCCGTCAGCAACGGATTTTCGTCCAGCTCCATCCCCTGCAACATATGCCCCAAAATCGGCTCACACTTGCCTTTACAGGCGGGATAATACTGTCCGTGGTGCCGGATTTCGGTTTTGGGCGAGGCTCCCCACCAAAATTCGGCCATTGCCAGTGGCTTCATTCCATTGCGGAAAGCATATTGCAGCAATTTGGGCGCAGCGCACTCTCCCGCCCCGGCAGGCGGCGTTTTTTGTACCGTATCGGCAAATATCGAACACAGTCCCCGCTCCTCGCCGGCCTTGTTGAGCAGGCGAAAACTATCGAACAGGCGTTGCTGCAAAGCGGCCGACTGCGTTTTGCGTGCCGTTTTCAACTGCTCTATTTCATCGAGATATTTCTTTAATGCTGAAGTGATTTGTTCCAATTCCTCCTTCAGGCTACGCTCCAGCCGCTTGAATTCGGCCTTTTGATGCTGACTCTCGCGCTGCAAAGCCGCCAGCACTGATGCATCCGTCGTCATTTCCCGCTGCTCGTCGCGGCGGACTTTATCGGCTTTCAGTTGCGCTTTGGTTTGTTCCAATGTTTGTTGCACACGCTCCTTTTCTTCCGAAAATCGTTTTTTCAGTGCCAGATAATCCCGATCGGCTTCCAGCATTTTCAGTCGCTCATTGATGGCCGAAATCTCGCGCTCGCCCTCTTTAAAGAAATCATGCGGCTGAAGCATATCAAACACCGGCGGCACAAACCAGGGATGTACATTAGTCCCCGCCAAATTGCCCGAAAAAGCCGCCAGAAATCCCGTTTCGTCCGCGGAAGTTTGCACCACCAGCACCCCAAACATCTTTCCCTGCGCCAATTCAGTCGCCCACTGCGCTTGCCCGCTCAGATAAGCCTGCAACTGCTCCGCCGCCATCACACACAGCGGATGCGGCCTGTACTGAAACGGATAGGTAAACCTGCGGGGCAGCGGAAGATGACTGATTTCCTGCTGAAAAAAATGCAACATCGGTATGGACTTGAAAGTTGGACTACAAAGATAAAGAATCGGGGAGGAAATACGACCGCAAGCAGCATCACCAAGTGCGGAAAAACAACTACTGGATAGGTTTACAACGCAAGGGAATACATCTTTTGTTTGAAAATATGCGGTTACTTGGAAAATGTACGCATACTTTTTTCGGAAAGCGTCGTACTTTTTTCTTTTCAAATCCCTCAATTCTTTTGAGAGGGGATTCGAAAAGAAAAAATTGTGTTTACACAGATTTTTGGACAGATCCCTTGAAAAAACACCTCCAAAAAATAACAATAAAGGCACTGTAGGATGTACAGTGCCTTTGTTGTTGAAAGAGATGTTAGTCGACGATTATTTTGCTCACCTGAGTGCTGTTGCCGGAAGTGATGCGGACAATTCGAACGCCTTTGCCCGAGCCTGGCAAACTGACGCTGGTAGTAGTGCTGCGTTTGGCGGTGAGCAAATGTCCGCAGGTGTAGTACAGGCTGATAAATGCCGGTTCCTGTAATCCGTTGACAATGACGTTTCCTTTCTTGCAGTACACTTTCCACTTCTGATTGGCTTCGTTTACCGTTGGTACAGCGGTAGCACTGGCGGGCATCAACAGGCGGACATAAAACAATCCTCCGGCAATGTTATTGGCATCGATGGCCTTGAATTTTACCGTGATGGTATCTTTGCCTGCGGTCAGACTGTTCGGAATGGGATATTCCACGTTTTTAAAGGCATTGGTGCTCCATTTGCCTACAATATTTTCGGTAGCGATGGTGGTGCCGTCTACCTGAACATAGAATGAACGATTGCCGCTCTCATTTCCCCAGTAACGAGCCATCACCGACAAATCCGATTTGCCTTTGGTGAGCATGCTGTAGCTAATATAGCCACCTGCACGGGCATCGCGCCAGAACTCGTTCATGTAGTTGCCGGTGTAGGAATTGCTGCTGGCCAGCTTGTGGTCTACTTCGGGCTGTTGCTCGCCGGGAGCCACTTTATCTATGGTGCGCAGTTCCAGTTCCAGAGCCGCTTTTTGAGCAGCGGCAATACTGTCGAGCACCGTTTGGTACTGACTGCGACTGAGCGACATCCAGTACATCATGTAGCGGGCATCGTGGATTTTATAGAAGGGTTCCAATACCAGTGAGGAATCGGCTTTGTTGCCAAATAAGTTGGGAGCCTTGAAAGTAAGCGCTTTGCCGGCAACGGGCTGCATCTTAAGTGCAATCGAGTCTCGCGAGCCCACCATTACAGGAGCCTGGTCCAGGGCAAGCATCGTTCCGTTAGCAATATGTCCCCAGCGACTATCGTCGGCGACTAATCCGGCCAGATCTTCGGTGCCGGTTTTAGCTCCCAGCAACACCGGACCGTGCATAATAGCCACATATTGCGATACATTCGGCATCACTTCGTAAGTATTTTGCATTGGCATCAGCACACGTACTGAGTCGCCATTGTTCCAGGTGCGGTTGATGGCGATATAGCTTTGAGGAACTGATGTTACCTGAAGAGTGTCGGTGTTGATCAGAATCTTCAACGCACCGGCTTTTACCCATTTGGGTGAGCGCACCATCATGGTAAAGGTGGTGGGAGTGGTGGCTGTAATTTTCAGTTTGGTTTTTTCTACTTCAGGGAAAGTCGTTTCCTGACGAATGCTAATGGATTTATCTTTCCAGTTCAGTTCCGATGCCACAAACAGATTCACATACAATGAGTCGTGAGCATGCGTGTAGATGAATTCGCCGTATTTGCCATGGTTTTCCATACCGGTTCCCACGCAGCACCACATGGCCTGATTGGGTGCAGAATACACACGGTAATGACGTGGACGGGCAGGAGTGAAGTACACAAATCCGCCGTGGTCAGGGTGTTGTGTTGATAAAATATGGTTGTAAAGAACCCGTTCGTAGAAGTCGGCATATTTAGCTTGCGGGCTGATGCGGAACAAATCTTCGGTCAACTTCAGCATGTTGTTCGAGTTGCAGGATTCCGGTCCTTCCGCCACGTTCAGGTAATCGGAATAGGCTGATGCAGCAGGAAAATACTCTTTGCGACTATTCGCTCCTGATGCCAGGCTACGATTGGTGGTTACCGTTTGCCAGAAGAACGAACCGGCTTTGGCATAAGTCGCATCTTTGGCCACTTCGGCGATGCGCTGGAAGCCAACCGCCTTCGGTACCTGTGTGTTGGCGTGCATATTGTCCAGATTGTCGGTGCTCACTGCCATGCTGTTGAGCAAAGTTTTGTGCGAGAACCGGCGAGCAGCCGTCAGGTATTTGGCATTGCCGGTCATTTGGTAAGCATCGGCAAAAATCTCATTCATACCACCATGTTCTACAGCCAACATCGTTTCCATTTGGGTATCCGATAGTGCTGATGTAATGTTGATTCCCCAGTCACAAAAAGCCAGGAAGACCGATTTGGCAGTAGTACTACCGCCGTACAACCAGGCGTCGCGCAATCCGGCATAGGTTTTATGCAGGTTGTACCAGGGCACCCAGGCTGCGTTGAAGTTGGTAAATGTTCCTGTTTTGAAAGTCGACCATACCGATGCACTTGAAGGTACACCGCCTGCATATCCTACTCCCCAGGATGAATTGTTCACTGCATTGGCATCCTGACAGGCTTTCAGTTCCGAAACCATATAGTTCATCAGTCGCTGACAGGTAGTGTCGCTGGAGGCTGCGTAGTTGATGGCCAGAGCCGTGAGGTAATGTCCGCCCACGTGTCCGTCTAGTCCATCCCAGTTGGTATAACTGCTGGCTTTGGTCGAAAGTCCGGCTTGTTTACGATATGGAGCCAATAATCTGTCTATATTATATTGTTTTAACACCGAAATATTTAAATCACGGGCATGTTTAAACGGACCATCCAGCAAAGTAACGTCGCTGAGCGGAAACTCATTCGGATAGAGTTTGTCCTGTTGCACACCGGGTGTCAGATTGGCCGTTTTGTAATTGATGGTGTATGTCTTCTGTGTGCTGCCGTCCAATGCAGTCACCACAATAGTAGAAGTGCCGCTTCCCGAAGACAAGTCAACGGCGCCAGTGCCGGTTACGGTGGTGCCTTCTACGGTGCTGACAACGGTTGGAGTCACGGATGTCACACCTTCTGGAACTGTAGCTGTGTAAGTCGTGGTGGCCGAATTGAACGTAATGTCCAGAATGCCACTGCTCAGACTGATATTGTCCAATGTCGCAACGTTCGATACTTCGGTGATGGTGAATCCGTCGAACTTAAAAAATCCGGCATCGGCTTTGGTGCTGTATGCGAAGCTGTAACCTTTGGTCGTGCTTTTTCCGCTGACGCGAATCCCCAGCGTAGCCGTTCCTCCGGTAATTTGTTTGAGAACAGATACTTTGTAAAACGGTCCGTTTTCGGCAGTTGATTCGGTGTAACCCGCAAATCCGTAGGTTTCGGTAGCGCCAAGAATGGCCAGGTTGGCAGTGCTGTAAGCTGTATGCGATGAAGCTCCGTACAAGGTAGATTTGGTGGTGCCGTCTGCCGTAACAAATAAGCGTTGATTGGTCAGCCGATTGGGGCTGATGGTGATCAGCGCCGTGATTTTATAGTACCCGGCAGGCAGTCCGGTGATGGTTTGGGAGCATTCGGCATCGCCGATAGAGGCGTTCCAAAGTCCGTTGATGTAGGTGCCGTCTTTGGTGGCATCGCCATCGGTATTCGGCCCCAGCCACGAGTAGCCGGTAGCGCCTGTCCAGGTCCAGCCAGTGCCGGAACCGGTTTCAAAACTGGGGTTGGTAATTTTGCTGGTGTAGCTGGTTTGTGCCGATAGGCCGGAGGAGAGCCCAAAGGCAATAGCGAATGCTAGTAGCGTTCGTTTTTTCATGATTTATATAGTAAATAGTTTGTAGATAACAAGGAAAAGTCATAGGTTGCGAAGATAGTGATACATTTCATGTTCAGAGGGTAAGAATATATCATTCAGGTGGATAAATTTGTACAAATGAAACATCCCTTGCCTTTTCGTTTCAGAAAAAGTAGAGGGATGTTCAACGGTTAGTGTATTTCGGACTTAGTGACAGATAATTAATTTACGCGTCACAGTGTATTCGTTGTTGGTTATTCTAAGTAAAAAAAGACGCTGATGAAATAGATGCTAAAGCCGAGGGTAAAAAAATGGAACAAAAAGCTGCCGACCAAAAAGACGCTGCGATGAAAGATGCCAAACACTGCGAGAAAATGGCTCAGGATAAAAAAGATGCCGCTGTAAAAGACGCTAAATGCTGTGAGCAGAAAGGCGAAAAATGTGTTGCCGACAAAAAAGCCGACATGAAAAAGAAAGCTAGAAAATACATCGACAAGGAAAAAGAACAAGTGAAAGCTGCTGAGCAGAAAGTAGCCGACGCTAAATAACAGATATATGCACAGCGGCGAATTTCTCATCGAAATTCGCCGCTGCTTATTTTATAAACTATCGGGTGATCGGTTTATTGTTGTTTGATTTCTTTCATATCCACCTTAGTATTCGGATCAGAAAACTCAAAAAGCTATTCGTATAATCAAAGAAATACATGAAAAACAGGCATAATAGTACCAGAATAGCAATGATTCTGTACAGAGGATTTTTTGAACGGATATGTATGTTGTGCATCGCTTGATAATTTTCGGATTTGGTCATTTTCTTTTAGGAAGGACCGATTGGACGGTCAGTTCTTTTAATGAATCACTTTTGTGCAAATAAGTCTCCCATTTTTGTTTGCCTAATCGGTTTCTTAGCTCATTCATAATTTGACGATTATACAAATCTAAGACAAATTGTGAAACTTCCCCGTTACTTGTTTCTTGTTTCAATCCAATGCTTTTTTCCAGGCTATCGTATTTATTCGCATTGAAGAAATAAGGCAAACCATAGGTATATATTACAAGAATACTGTCTTTTGAACCTTTTGTAAATGTATTTGTGTAGAAAAATTTTGTGCCAATGCCCGTGCAATACATTATGGGCTTTCTTAGTGTATAAATTACTAATGACAGTACAATTAGTAATACTGATAAACGTATAATAGGCTTCTTCATGCTAATG
>JBJOOU010000089.1:0-3303 GCA_046051105.1 Bacteroidota bacterium | reverse complement strand
ATATCCCAAATATTTTAAGATATTGGAAGAGTTTTACAACAACTACTTAAACACAGAGGAGTTTCGTAAAATATTACCATTGGCAAAAGAAGGATACTTCACCCCGCCCGCTGATACGGTTCGGATAATAAATCCCGAATCAAACGAGTTGCAGTATTCAAACGGGAAAGTAGGCAGAGACCCTAAGAAAGACTTTAAATCCAAAGGTCCGTTCAAATCCGTGCCGCCGCCAAATAATATAAAGTTCTTTTTCATTTATCAGAAATCAGATAAGGAAACAGCCGTTAAAGCCATCTATAATTATTTGAAGAATGGATTTTACCACGAAAGATTTCCGTTCCCAAGCATGAATGACTACATCAGGTTACCCTTTGAACTGGATATAACCGGAAATATCGAATACGAAAACCTGAATGAAGCAATTAGTACCGTTCATAAAGCGATAAAAAATAAAGACAAATTGCCCGACACCAAATACCTCGCTATCTACATAAATCCCGTACCGAAAGCCGATAAGGATGCAGGTCGTAATGCCATTTATTATCGCTTGAAAGAGATATTATTGAATGAAGGAATCTTATCACAGGTTATTAAAACAGAACACATCCATAGAAACGGATACAAAAACAATGATTTCAACACATTTTTGCCACACTTGCAAATTGCAATGTTGGCAAAGTTGGGTGGTATCCCCTGGCGTTTAAACAGACCCACTACAAACGAGCTGATCGTAGGCGTAGGCGCATTCTTCTCAGTATCTCAAAAAACAAGATTTGTAGGTTCTGCATTTTGTTTCAATAACGAAGGTATTTTTAAAGGTTTTGATTGTTTCAACGCAAACGACACCACGAGCCTGGCAGGTTCTATCCGAGAAGCGGTACTGAAATTTTTGGTAACCAACCATAAAGCCGACAGGTTAATCATCCATTTCTATAAAGACATAGGCAAAAAGGAATTAAAGCCAATAATGGAAACCCTGCATAAATTAGGGTTAAACATACCTGTCATTATTTTGACAATCAACAAAACGGAAAGTAAAGAACTGTTGGGATTCGATACAACGGACACGAGGAACCTGATGCCTTACAGTGGCACAATAATCAAAGTAGGCAGAAAGGAATATCTCTTGTTCAATAATACTCGGTATGATGAATATTCATCACCAAAGAAGAAAGAATACCACTTTCCGGTAAAAATCTCTTTGGCATGTTCTGAAAGAGACATGTTAGATGATATGGACTTGGTAGAACAACTAATAGACCAGGTATATCAGTTCAGCCGTATGTATTGGAAAAGCACCGACCAGCAAAGCCTGCCGGTCACTATCAAATACCCCGAAATGGTAGCCCAAATCTACCCCTATTTTCAGCACGACAAACTGCCCGATTTCGGAAAAGAAAACCTGTGGTTTTTATAAATTTAAGAAAGAACAAGCATTTTTAGCTGATTTAATGGGGCTATTTAGTTTAAAAATTAATATTAAAAGCTATACTTTTGGCAGGTGGGAGTAAGATTTACTTTAATTCGGGTATAAAATTGTTCAATTATTTTATTATCTTTATGCTGTGAAATTTTTTACAATCATATTCAGCATATATATTTTGGTGCTTTCTTTTGCTCCATGTGCAGATAGTATTGAATGTGGTGAGCGCAGCAAAACAGAGAAATCTCATAATAATCATAAACACGAAAACGAAAATTGTACACCGTTTTGTATTTGTGCTTGTTGCGGTCAGCATGTTACTAGTAAAATTAATTATCCAGTTGCACAAACTATTTTAAAGCCTGAAACCTTTAATAAAAGTATAGCAATATACAATCAAACATTTATCTCTCAATTTAGTGCCAGTATTTGGCAGCCGCCTAAAATTTCTTAATCGTTTATTTTGACGCATTACGTTGTAATGCTTTTTATGCTTATTGATTTATTCAATACGGCATTATTCACGATTATTAAATTTTAACTATGTTAGACAAAATCATTCATTTTAGTATAAAGAATAAATTCATTATTGGTTTAATGACTTTATTACTCATCGTTTGGGGTTTGTGGAGTGCCACAAAATTACCTATTGATGCAGTACCTGATATTACAAATAATCAGGTACAAATAATAACCATTTGCCCTACTTTAGCCGGTCAGGAAGTAGAGCAGTTAGTCACCTTCCCTATTGAGCAAAGCATCGTCAACCTGCCGGATATTGAAGAAACTCGCAGTATTTCAAGATTTGGATTATCTGTAATTACCGTAGTTTTTGACGATAAAGTAGATATATATTTTGCAAGGCAGCTCATTAATGAAAAATTAAAAGAAGCAGAAGAAAATATACCTAAAGGTATTGGAACACCTGAATTAGCACCGGTAAGTACCGGACTTGGTGAGGTGTATCAGTATGTACTGCACCCGAAAAATGGGAGCGAAAAAAAGTATACGGCAATGGATTTGCGCACCATGCAGGATTGGATTGTAGCACGCCAATTGAACGGCACAAAAGGTGTAGCAGAGGTAAATAGTTTTGGAGGCAAGCTCAAACAGTATGAAGTAGCAATAAATCCAAATCGATTAAAGGCAATGGGTATAACCATACCGGATATTTTTAATGCTTTAGAAAAAAACAATCAAAATACTGGTGGTGCATACATCGACAAAAAACCTAATGCCTATTTTATTCGTGGTGTTGGTTTGGTTACATCATTAGAAGACGTAAAAAATATTGTGGTTAAAAGCAATCCTAATAGTGTACCCATTTTTATTAAAGATGTAGCAGAAGTAAAATTTGGCAATGCTGTTCGGTACGGTGCTATGACATATAACGGAGAAGTAGATGCCGTGGGTGGTGTAGTAATGATGCTGAAAGGTCAAAACAGCAGCGATGTGGTAAAGCGCATCAAAGAAAAAATGATAACGATACAAAAATCATTACCGGATGATGTGGTTATTGAAGCCTATTTAGACAGAACTGATTTAGTAAAACGTACAATATCAACTGTCGAAAAAAACCTGATTGAAGGTGCATTGATCGTCATTTTTGTATTAGTGGTGTTTCTTGGCAATTTAAGAGCAGGTTTAATTGTTGCATCCGCTATTCCATTATCCATGTTATTTGCATTAGGCTTAATGAATGTTTTTGGTGTAAGTGCCAATTTAATGAGTTTAGGTGCAATTTATTTCGGCTTAATTGTAGATGGTGCAGTAATAATAGTGGAAGCATCATTATACTTTCTTGAACACAATAAGGATAAACCAACTCTTACACAAGATGAAATGGATGAGGCAGTAGGAAAAAGTGCCAAAAAGATGAT
>JBJOOU010000088.1:0-3297 GCA_046051105.1 Bacteroidota bacterium | reverse complement strand
ACTACCTGGTAGATCCTCAGGGCAATATACAATTTCCCATACTTGGCACCCTGCATATTGCCGGCAAAAAGAAAAGTGAGGTAACAGAACTGATCAAATCGAAAATCTACCCGGCTTACCTGAAAGAAGAGCCTATTATTTATGTGCGTTTTTCTGATTTTAAAATCTCAGTATTGGGAGAAGTAGCACGACCGGGTGTTATCCCCGTTAATAACGAGAAAATCAGTATACTGGAAGCAATTGCACAAGCTGGCGACCTGACTATCTACGGACAGCGCAACAATATTTTATTAATCAGAGAGACTGAAAAAGGTCAGCGACAAACCGTACGTATCAATCTGCTGGATAAACGTTTAGTTGACTCTCCGTATTATTATTTACAACAAAATGACGTATTGTACATACAGCCTAACGGGTCGAAATCCAGAAATTTCTTTGTTGGAAACACCGAGACTTTAGCCGTTTCGGTAGTAGGCACTTTAATTTCGCTTACGTACTTAATCGTTGCTTTTACCAAATAAACTCAGCCTGAAACTATAAATTCACGATTTACATTACACAAAGGGACATCAAACTCCTGAACAATTTGATTTATGGACAATTACTTTGAACAATTTGATACCGACTTCCAGGAAAAACCAATCAACTGGCGCGAGATATACGAAAAACTGATCATTCGTTGGAAATGGTTTGTTTTTTCGTCGATTGTAGCCCTTACAGCAGGTGCCATTTATGGTCGTATGCAACAGGATGTCTATGAATTGAAATCATCAGTGTTGATAATCGACCAAAGTCGCAGCGGGCAAATGAACGAGATGTCAGTGTTGCGCCAACTCGATGCAGCCGGAATGGGTAGCCGCTCTACCTCGATGGTGAACAACGAAGAGCAGGTACTTAAATCGACTGGATTGATGAAAAAAGTGGTCAATAAACTGGAGCTTTACACTACTTATACCCGACATAACTTTCTGAAATCGGACGAATTATACACTGCATCGCCCTATTATGTACACATGGACAGTGTGTCGCTGACTCAGCTTAAATCTACCTTGCAACTCACTATTTCGCCTTCAAACGGAGGCCTCAATGTAGATGGAGCCTATCGAAATAAGAAGTTTAGCCATATTGTAAAGCAACTTCCGGCCATTATCAGTACTCCTGCCGGCATTGTTTATATCCGCTTGCGCGATCCTAAGTCCATCCAATCATCAGTGGATGTGAATATCAGCGAGCCAACCGAAACTGCCAGAAATTTGGCAATGTCAACCGATGCAAAACGCAACGGTAAATTTCCGGAAGATAAAATCGAAGTTTCCATTACCAACCCTATTAAAGTAGCAAAATCATTTGCCAAAAGTGCTTTAAGCACAGAGGTAGGAAAAATGGTCGACGTAATTGATCTTACTCTCAGAGCCAACAATGTTCAAAAAGGACAGGACGTACTTAATACTCTGGCAGCTCTTTACAATCAGGAAGCTACCGACCAGAACAATATGTCGGCCAACAACACCGCTAAATTTATCGACACCCGCCTTCGCATCCTGGCCGATGAACTCAGCAGTGTGGAAAAGGAAGTAGAAAACTACAAGCAAACCAACAAACTGACCGACATCGATGAGGATGCAAAAGTGTTTATCACCAAAAACAGTTCGTACGACCAACAACAGATTGAACTGGAAATGCAGCAGCATCTGGTAAAATTTGTGGAAGATTTTATACACAACCCGTCCAATCAATATACCGTGATCCCTAACCTTGGATTGAAAGACGAAGGAATTGCAGGAGTGATTGGAAAATACAACGAATTGCTACTCACACGCGAGCGTATATCCGAAAGTTCGTCGGACAATAACCCTGCGCTGAAAATGATCAATCAGCAGGTAAGCAGCGCCCGTCGCGCCATCCAGACCAGCATTACCAACAACCGCAAGGGATTACAAATTACCAATAAGGATTTAAATAATCAGAATACGCTGATTCAGTCCAAAATCCGCAATATTCCCCGTCAGGAACGCGAAATGTTGGAAATCAAGCGTCAGCAACAGGTAAAAGCGCAATTGTATCTGTTCCTGCTGCAAAAGCGTGAAGAGGCTTCGCTCAATATGGCCATCACTGTGCCCAAAGGCAAAGTGCTGAATACCCCTGACGATGCAGCTGTAGTGGCACCACATCGCAATATGATCATGGTCGTATTTCTGTTACTGGGCTTGCTGTTACCTGCAGTTCTCATTTATGTACTCGACTTGCTAAATAACACCATTCGCACCCGCGAGGATGTAGAGAAAAAAACCAGCGTTCCTGTACTTACCGAACTGGCTCACAATATTCATGACGGTATTATTATCGATCATCGTCCCAATGCAAGTTCCAACTCGGAATTGTTCCGCCTGCTGCGTACCAAGCTTCAGTTCGCATTGGATTACCCGAAAGAGAAGGTCATACTGGTTACTTCCACCATGTCGGGCGAAGGAAAAAC
Source organism: Bacteroidota bacterium (assembly GCA_046051105.1). Taxonomy (GTDB): domain Bacteria; phylum Bacteroidota; class Bacteroidia; order Bacteroidales; family Paludibacteraceae; genus Paludibacter. Next base: position 821 of record JBJOOU010000088.1, on the reverse strand, counting down.
CTTTGTCAGCATCAATTTGTCATTGATGTTGTCATTGGCTGATAAAAAAGTATTGCTGATGGGTATGGATTTGCGTAAGCCACAGATGGCAAAGCATTTCGACATCCCGTTTCAGGAAGGTATCACATCCTACCTCTCCGGACAACTTGACAATTACAAATCGCTGCTTTACACTCCTAAAGACTATCCAAACATTGATATTTTACCAGCCGGCTTTATTCCACCCAATCCAAACGAGTTGATTTTGAAAAACCGACTGGATCAACTGGTGGAAGATGCCAAAAAGGAATACGATTACATTGTGATTGATACCGCACCGGTGGGAGCTGTGTCCGATACATTCCTGATTGATCGCCTGGCTGATATTTCGCTCTATGTGTGCAGAGCCGAATATACCGATATCAGAAATATGGAATTTGTCAACCGCATACAAAAGGAACAAAACCTACGCAAAATGTATCTGATTGTAAATGATGTTGATTTGGATTCGAATCTGTATTCCTATCGTCGCAAATATGGCTATGGATACGGATATGGATATGGGTACGGATACGGTCAAAAAAAAAGAAAAAACAAAAGAGGCGAAGTGATTGAATAACCATCGCGCGAGCCATTTTTATATCAACATATTACATTTTAATGAATTCAAAAGCATCTTAATCGCATCAAAAAACAGTATAATCAATCAATATATATCTAAATTTTCTGACAGTTCAGGGATAATAATGATATATTCGCTATCTTTGAGCAAATTTTCGTTTGTGAGAAATTCATTCATCACTCGAGTCAGTTCTGTTCGGTTTCTTTCATCAGACGCTCAA
>JBJOOU010000087.1:0-10760 GCA_046051105.1 Bacteroidota bacterium | reverse complement strand
AACGCTTGCAAGTGTAGAAAATACGCTTTACCTTTGTGACGTGATTTTTTCATAGTATTAGATTTAAGGTTAACAAAAAGATTGGTAGATAGTCGGGAGACTAAGCTACCTTTCGTGTTTTATAAGGGTACGTTTAATCACTCTATAAACTATTGAAAAGTCGGATGGCGATGTGCAGTCCGACTTTTTCCGTTTTTACAGGCCATTTGCCGATGTCCGCCACCCTAGCAAAGTGGGAGATAATAAGCTTTGCAGCGCCTGTACACTCTGTTAAAAATCCAAATACTTCGATTCAATACAAATCGTCATGAAAAGTCGTAAGGGTATTCAATCTTGCTTCGTATGCACACAATTTTGGACAGGACCAATAATATGGGCCTTCTGGATAAGGAGGTAACGCAAGCCATCGGTTGTGCCGAGCCTACAGCGGTAGCCCTGGCTGTAGCAAAGGCCTGAGAAGTTTTGGGCGAAAGCCCTGTTCGGATAGATGTGTTTTTGAGTACCAATATTCTGAATAATGCCATGGGGTGCTGGTTGGTAAGTCGGAATATGGATTGGAAGTCTTGCGCTAAGTCACACCCTAAAGTATCAGCAGTGGAGAAGAGTATCTGCAATTGGCTAAGATGAATTTTCAACGAAACGAAAATGTCTCCGAAAAGCTGTATCTCAAAATTATTGCCACTTCGGGCAGCAACAACGACATAACGCGTACCGAAGAAATTCGCGAACGCTCGCTGCTTTTCGAAGGCCTGAAACATCATTTCATCATCCGTTTCCCTAACCGTCCGCGCGCTTTGGGCGACTTTGTAGAAAAGTGCTGGTTCGTACGACGACTTTACCCATTTTGAATATACAAAAAAGACCAGCTGCGAAAAAGGACCATCCTCCGTGAGAATAGAACTCACCGACAAACACGATTTCGAAGGTCTTGTGGAGCGCATGAAAAAATATGGCTTTGTGTACGAATACATCAACGAAAAATCAGATCTGTTTCAAAACCTGATTTGATTGTCGGCATAACCCCGTATTTCAGGCTTAAATATTAGGGTAAGATGATGTCAGTGATTGAAATGAAAGAATGCTAAAAGTTTATCCGATCAGAATAAAATGGGATAAAATGAATATTCTTTCCGAAAAAAACAGCTCTGAATAGTCTCTCGTTCATATTTATGATTATCTTTGCCAATAACTTAAATGTTGCACTTACTTATTATCCACAATTAAATTAATGAACATGGAAGAATTAATTGGAAAAATCAAAGCGGAATTGGAAGCTTTTGCTACTGATGCTGCACTTCAAGCTGAAAAAGGTAATAAAGCTGCCGGAACCCGTGCGCGTAAAAGCTCATTGGATCTTGAAAAACTTTTGAAAGAATTCCGCAAATTGTCTTTGGAAGATTCAAAAAAATAAGATATCCAGCTTAAAATCCGAGAAAGCTGTCTTAGGTAAACTAAGATGGCTTTTTTCTTTCGCTCTCATCACATCTGCAAACCGTGGCATAAAAATTTTCCTGCTTCTCAGTGCCCATGAAATACGAAGTATATCGAATACTGTTATATTTGTATCTTAAAATGCTTCAAAATGAAACAGTGGATTGTTATGGCTATTTTCCTTTGTTTGAGTATCGAAAACTATGCTCAAAAGCCGATTGAAACCTTGTTACTTCAGTTGGATTCGACTATTGCTCAGGCAGGAAAATTTAGCCGGCAAAAAGAAAAGTCCATCGCCGGACTTCGATCTTGTGCTGAACAGAAAAAAACGGTTATTGTACAATATCAACTTTTCAAACATCTTTATCAGCAGTACCAGTCGTACAAATACGACTCAGCTCATTTATACGCCAATAAGATGGTCGTTGTAGCAGAGCAACTAAAAAATAAGAATCTATTATCCGAAGCAAAGTCGGCACAGGCATTCAGCTGCATATCTGCTGGTCTGTACAAAGAGGCCGCCGAGATTTCGGCTAGCATCGATTCAACTTCGCTTTCTCCCGATTACAAAACCCGTTTGTATGCCTTCCTGGCTGTTTCGAATCTGAACTTTGCTGATTTTTCGGGCGGTGAACCCTACCGCACACACTACAGAGCTCTTTCACGGAGGTTTAGTCAACTCGAGATGTCGGGGCTGCAGAAGAATTCGGCCCAAAAATTATTTGCAGAGATCCGCATCGCTCAGCTGGACAATGACTTTCCGAAAGCAATCTCTTTATCCGAGAAATTTCTTCGAACAACGCATCCCGATCTACATAATCAGGCCATTGTGCTCTCTACGCTGGGTTATTTTTACGAAGTGCAGCGCGATACACTGAAAGCCATGCAGTGTTTCGCTCAGGCGGCAATTGCCGATATTCAATCGGCTACAAAAGAAACTTCTGCTATTCGTCAGTTGGCTGAGCTGCTTTACAAACACGGTGATGTTCAGCGGGCGTATGCTTATGCCACTTTTGCACTAAACGACGCCAATTTCTACAATGCTCGCCAGCGAAAAATTGAAGTGGGGCAAATTCTTCCCATCATTGAAGCCGGTCGCTTTGAAATTATTCAAAACCAACGGAACAAATTAGTGTTCTCGCTTATTGCCATTTCGCTACTTTTACTGTCTTTTGGTGTAGCCGTGTTCATTATCCAGCGACAAAAGAAACGCTTGAATAAAGCGGGTAAGCGTATTTTGGATCAAAATATCGAGTTACAAAACTCCAACAGCCAATTGATGGAAGCCCAACAGCTACTGAATGAAAAGAATGAACACCTGCAACACACCAACGAACGCCTGAACGAGGCCAACCGCATTAAGGAGGAATATATAGGGTATTTCTTCGACAACAATCTTGCCTATGTGGAAAAAATGGACGAACTGCGTAAAATGGTAGCTCGCAAAGTACGTGCAGGCCAGCACGAAGAGCTGCTCAAGTTGCCGGCAGCTGCCGAAAACCGGCGGGAGCGCGAAGAATTATTCGCTTTGTTCGACCGTATTTTCCTGAGCCTTTTTCCTGATTTTGTGGAACGATACAACGATTTGTTTAACGAAGAAAATCGTCTTGAAGTAACTCAAAACATCTTACCGGCTGAGCTTCGCATTTTTGCATTGATTCGGTTAGGTATTACATCCAGCGATCGCATTGCCACTTTTCTGGATTTTTCTTTATCAACCGTGAAGAACTACAAGACCAAAGCACGCAATCGCTCGCGCATTCCCAATGAACTTTTTGAACAGAAAATCATGGAAATTGGCACCGCAGATCTTAAATAATTCTTATTCTGAATAATATCCAGCGTACTTTTTGGGCGTTGCGATGATTTGTGCTAATTGCTGTTTTGCAGATATTTATATATTTTATCATGGCTTGTTTGCCGTACATTTTCCGAAACTGATGAATAATTGGCTTTTATCAGTCTCTATATTTGCATCAGGAAAATGGATAAGCCATGAAAAAATCAAACTCTTTCTTTCAACAATTAATTCCCATAGTAAGCTGTTTGCTGTGCGGACTCATCTTTAGCTCATGCAGCAACGAAACACCTTATGTGCCCACAACAGCAATAAAAACGGACACCATAGCAGATCCGGCTCAGTACGGAACACCTTATAGCGCAGTGCCCGAAGCTCCTGATGCTGTTATTTATCAGGTAAATATGCGGGTATTTAGTGCAACGCGTAATTTTCAGGGAGTCGCTAATCGGCTTGACTCCATCAAATCACTGGGCGTCAATGTTATTTATTTGATGCCAATTTACCCTGTTGGTACGCTCAACGCATTCAATTCGCCCTATTGTGTAAAAGACTATCGCTCGGTTAATACTGAGTTTGGTACTTTGCAGGATTTGCGCAACCTAATCGATGCTGCCCACAGCAAAGGCATGGCTGTAATTCTGGACTGGGTAGCCAATCATACTTCGTGGGACAATGCCTGGATAACTGCTCATCCGGCTTGGTATCAACACAATACTTCAGGCACTATCGTTAGCCCAAGTGGTTGGACTGACGTTGCTCAACTTGATTTCAGCAATGCCGATATGCGCAAAGCCATGATTAAAAATATGAAATTCTGGGTATTTACAGCTAATTGCGACGGGTTCAGATGCGATTATGCCGACGGACCTCCAGCCACGTTTTGGAAGCAAGCCATTGATACACTTCGCAATATCAAAACACACAAGCTTTTAATGATGGCCGAGGGCAGTAGAACCGACCACTATACTTCAGGCTTCGATTTTATCTTCGGGTTCAATTTCTATGGCCAGATGAAAAGTATCTACAGCAGCGGACAATCAGTTCTTACCATCGACAACTTCAACACGAGTGAGTATTATAATGCCGGCACCTACAACCGCGTGGTTCGATACATTACAAACCATGATGTAAACGGATCAGACGGCACGCCACTCGAATTATTTGGTGGCACACAAGGCAGCATGGCCGCTTTTGTGGTGGCTGCTTACATGAAAAGCGTTCCGATGATCTACAACGGTCAGGAAGTAGGCACCACCTTTCGCATCACGTTTCCATTTACAGGAACAGTGATCAACTGGGCTTCTAATTACGCCATGGAGGCTGAATACAAAAAGCTGGTTGCATTTCATAACAACAGCATGGCGATTCGTCGGGGAACGCTCGCTTCCTACAGCTCTACCGATGTCTGCGCATTTACAAAAACTTACGGTTCCGAAACGGTACTAGTATTGAGCAACCTACGCAACAAAAGCGTGACATACACACTTCCTACTGCTATTTCAAACAGCAATTGGACTAATGGACTAACAGGAGAATCTGTCTCGCTCACTTCACAAATCACTTTACCAGCTTATAATTATTTAATTTTGAAAAAATAATAATCATGAAACGCACTACACTCTTTCTTCAAATCATCCTGTTTTCGGCAAGTACTATATTTGCCGGCAACCAATTAATTGGAAAAAATATAGCGGTATTTTATCCGTCGCATTACAATCCTAAGCCACATCAACCTTCGTTTGCTCTGTTGCATGAACCGAAAGTCGTTGGCAATCTTGCTGCGGGGTGGAAAAATACGCCCTCTTTCTACACAAAAGATGGAAAAGCTATAGCTGCCGTTGGTTTTGCCAAAGGAACTTCGCTTTACGGTACCGGCGAGGTCACAGGTTCTTTGCTTCGCAATGGGAAAACAGTCAAACTTTGGAACACCGACAATTTCAAATACATGGCTGACGGAGGGAAACGTCTGTATCAAAGCCATCCGTGGGTGTTGGGTGTTAATGCCGATGGTTCTGCTTTTGGGGTGATAGCCGACAATACCTGGAAACAGCAAATTGATCTTTCGGACAGTATTCGTTTTATTTCCGAAGGACCAGCTTTTCGGGTGATCATCATTCAGCGTAACTCACCTCAGGAAGTTGTGAAAGAACTGGCAAGCCTGATCGGCAAAATGCAAATGCCACCCCTTTGGGCACTTGGTTATCAACAATGTCGTTTTTCGTATGTGCCGGACACCCGCATCAAAAGCATTGCCGATACTTTTCGCCTGAAAAAACTGCCTTGTGATGTCATTTGGATGGATATCGACTATATGGAGCGCTTTAAGATTTTTACTTTCGACAAAACGAAAATTCCCGATCCTAAAGGTGTGAACGATTATTTGCATGCCAAAGGTTTTCATTCCGTATGGATGATTGACCCGGGCGTAAAAATAGAAAAGGACTATCCGGTTTACGAGTCGGGCACTGCTGGCAATCATTGGGTACAAACGGCCGATGGGAAGGAATTTCATGGAAGCGTGTGGCCAGGCCCGTGCGTATTTCCCGATTTCACACGTCCTGAAACCCGCAGTTGGTGGGGTGGATTGTATAAAGATTATATGGCTACCGGTGTGGATGGCGTTTGGAACGACATGAACGAGCCGTCGGTGTTTGATGGTCCCGATGGCACGATGCCCGAAAATAATCATCATCGTGGTGGTGGCGATTTGCAAGCGGATGTACACCAACGTTACCATAATGTATATGGAATGCTGATGGTAAAAGCATCCCGCGAAGGTATTCTGGCAGCAAATCCTGAAAAACGTCCGTTCATTTTATCACGCTCGGGCTACCTGGGCAGCAACCGCTATGCAGCCACCTGGACGGGCGATAATTGCAGTTCGGAGGAACATATGCAATGGTCAATCCCAATGACATTGAATCTTGGACTATCCGGACAACCATTTAACGGACCTGATATGGGAGGATTTGGATTAAACGCAACGGGTGAACTGTTTGGTCAATGGGTGGCATTTGGTACTTTCTTCCCTTTCGTCCGCGGACATGCCACCAACGATGTCAACAACAAAGAACCCTGGGCTTTTGGCGAAGAAATTGAGAATGTATCCCGCACTGCATTGAATCGTCGCTATCAGTTGTTACCTTATTATTATACGCTTTTTCATGAATCGTCGGTAAATGGACTTCCGGTGATGCGCCCTTTGTTCTTTGCCGATGCAAAAGACAGCACGCTCCGCAAAGAAGAGCAGGCCTTTTTGGTAGGTGATGCTTTAATGGTCATTCCCCGTTGGGCAAAAAATCCGACATTGCCACAGGGCATCTGGCGTAGTTTCAATCTCGAAAACAACGGTGCGCCAACCGATAAATACCAGGCGGAACTGAAACTGAAAGGCGGAAGTATCATTCCTGTTGGAAAAGTTATCCAGAACACCACCGAATACAGCACCGATTCATTGAGGCTCTATGTGTCGCTGGATGCACAAGGAAAGGCTGTTGGAACATTGTACGAAGATGCAGGCGATGGATTTGGGTACAAAAAAGGAGAGTATCTGCAAACGAAGTTTTCGGCAATACAAAAAGGCGATAATATAACTCTGACCTTAAATAGTATTGAAGGGAAACTAAAAACCAAAGTGCGACAGATACAGCTGATACTTATTTCCGATACAAACACTAAAACAAGTAAGTGGATAAAGAGTAGTGAACACCAGACATTGAATGTGAAGCTATAAAGCATCAAAATATAAATATGACTATCCCCAAAGGTTATTGAAGTGAATTTCGATAGCTTTTGGGGATAGTTGTTTTAGTATCAGTCGTTACAGCGGTGTTTCTGAAAAAGTAGAGTCATTATTGTGCCATACGGCTGGTCAATAATTACATCATCTGCATACAAGTTGTATAGCTGAAATTAAAATAACAATGTATATATTTGCAATTGACTATTAGATATAAAGGGTTATATCTCGATTAGTTATGAATGGATTATGATTTCGAGAATCTTTTAGCATTAGCTGCAATTGTCATAAAAGTATTAGATATGGATAAAATAATACAATTATTGCAAATTATCTGCAACTATATTTGCACCATCGAAATTTATTATTTCGATAACGATAACCAATAAATAAATTAAGTCTAATTCCATGAAAAGAAAAATTATTTTTCTATCCGTGCTACTCCTTTTCGGAGTATGTTTAGTTTCTGCACAGCAGATTTCTGTTTCGGGAGTTGTAACCGATGCCAGCGACGGAAGTCCGGTGGTAGGTGCATCTGTAAAAGTAAAAGGGACCAAAACCGGCACAATTACAGACCTGAATGGAAAGTATTCTATCAATGTTCAACAAGGTGTTACTTTAGTGTTTTCCTATGTTGGACTTTCTAAACAAGAAATTCCTGTAAAATCAAAAACGTTGAATGTCGCTCTCAAGGCCGACAGCCACATGTTGAACGAAGTTGTAGCTGTAGGTTATGGAACCATGAAAAAGAGCGACCTCTCCGGGGCTTCAGTAACTGTAGGCGAAGACAAGATTAAAGGATCGTTAATCACCAACATGGACCAGGCCTTACAGGGACGCGTAACTGGTGTAACAGCAGTTCAAACTTCAGGAGCACCCGGTTCTTCGGTTTCTATTCGTGTTCGTGGTCAGGGTACAATCAATGCAGGAGCAGAACCTCTGTATGTTATTGATGGTGTTCCGGTACAAGTGAACGGTAAATCGGGTGCCGACTTTGGTTTGGGCGATGCTTTGGGTAACGGTAGTGTTTCTACCATTTCACCTCTTTCTACCATCAACCCTTCGGATATCGTATCTATGGAAGTGTTGAAAGATGCATCAGCTACTGCCATTTATGGTTCAAGAGCATCGAATGGTGTCATTCTTATCACTACAAAAAGAGGTAAATCGGGTGAAGCTAAATTTACATATGATGGAATGTATGCCTATCAACGTCAGGCTAAACGGTTGGATGTAATGAACCTGAAACAATTTGCAGAATACAGCAACGAAATGGCCTCTGAAACTCAGGGACGTGATGAACGTGTTGAATTCCGTGACCCATCCCTTTTGGGCAATGGTACAAACTGGCAGGATGCAGTATTCCAGATTGCTCCAATGCAGAGTCATACTATCGGCGCTCAGGGTGGAACCGAGAATGTAAAATACTTTGTGTCCGGATCTTATATGGGACAGGATGGTACAGTAAAAGGAACCAAGTTCGAACGTTTTTCTTTCCGTTCCAACCTGGATGCACAGTTGAAAAAATGGTTGAAACTGGGAGTAAACATGACATACTCTAATACCAATGAGCGCCTTGGATTGGTGGATAGCGATGAAGGTATTTTGAATATTGCTTTACTTTCTACTCCGGATGTCCCCATTTATGATATTGATGGAAATTATACCAGTGTAAGTCGCGAGGGTGTAGCTTCTCGTGTGAATCCAATTGCGAAAGCATTAGAAGAAGATAATTTGCTGAAACGTTCTTCTTTGAATGGGAATGTTTATTTTGACGCTACCATTATGAAAGGACTGGTATTCCACACTGAATTTGCAATGGACAAAGGCAATTCTAATGCAGAAAGATTCCTTCCAACTGCTCAGTATGGTACCTGGAAGCGCTTAATCAACAGCGATTCATGGCAGTTTAATAACAATCTGTTCTGGCAAGTGAAAAATTACCTGACATTTAATAAAGATTTTGGTGTACATAAAACCACCTTTATGTTGGGTCAGGAAGCGTCAGAATCAAGTTGGAAATACCTGGGCGCAACTGTGACCAATCTGGCAGATAATAGCGTACATAATCCTTCCTTAGGTGCTGGTACTCCTACAATTAGTTCAGGCATGGGTAGTAGTGCAATGGCTTCATACTTCGCACGTGGAACTTATAACTTCAACGACAAATACTTTGCAACTTATACATTTCGTGAAGATGGGTCTTCTAAATTCGGACCCAAAAACCGATGGGGAGCATTTCATTCATTTGCCGGATCCTGGAGATTTACGAATGAGTCGTTTATGTCTGATTTGAAAAGTACAGTGAACAATGGTAAACTTCGCGTTGGTTGGGGACAAACCGGTAACCAATTTATCCCTGATTATGCATGGGGTGCCAAAGTATCTCAAATGGAAACCGGACTTGGAATGAGTTACCGTCCGGCTAACATTGCCAATCCTTATGTAAAATGGGAAACTCAAAACCAATGGAACCTAGGACTGGATTTAGGTGTACTTGACAATCGTATTGAACTGACAGTGGATGCCTATGATAAAGTGTCTTCTAATATGTTGATGCAGGTAGATTTACCTTCTAATATGGGTACCGATGGTAATGTGTCGAGCGCATTGGCAGCTCCTTGGGGTAATATTGGTAAGATTGAAAACAAAGGTCTTGAAATTAGCCTTATTACTCATAACATAAAAGCAAAATCATTTGATTGGACTACTGAAACCCAGATTTCGTTCAATAAAAACAAATTACTGGATATGCAGGGAACCTCAGCTACATCTATCGAAGGTTACGGACAATGGACAGATGTTGTGACTCATACCGAAGTAGGACAATCGTTGTATAATTTCTACGGATATGTAGTAGAAGGTATTTATCAGGATAAAGCGGATATTGAAAACAGCCCAAAATCCGATCATGCTCCAGCTGATGGTAAATCATACAGCCGCACAAATACCGTTTATGTTGGCGATATCAAATACAAAGACGTGAATAATGATGGTGTGATCAACGAAAAGGACCGTACTAATTTAGGTTCTCCAATGCCATTGTTTACGCTCGGATTTAATAATACATTCAAATACAAAAACTTTGATTTGAACATTTTCATCAATGGTTCCTATGGCAATAAAGTATTTAATTATTCTGCCATCAATCTTACCAATATGAAATCGTTGTGGAACAATCAGTTGGCCGTAGTTACTGATAGAGCTAAGTTGACTGAAATTGACAATTCCATTACATATCCTCGTGTAAACTCTACCGGAGCAACTATTTACAACTGGTACGATGATATTGACAACGTAAAAGTAGCAAACTCAAAAACAACAGTTCCAAGAGCCATTGCTAATGATCCAAACGAAAATACACGTATTTCCAGCCGATACATTGAAGACGGATCTTATATCCGTTTGAAAAATATCGCATTAGGTTACAATTTTGATAAAAAACTTTTGAGACCACTTCATCTTGAATCTTTAAGAGTATATGCCAATATCCAGAATTTGCTGACATTGACAAAGTATTCAGGATTCGATCCTGAAGTAGGAGCAAGTACTGCCAGTGCCAATGTACAAGGTTTGGACAATGGTAGATATCCTTCGCCACAGGTGTATTCTTTCGGTTTGAATCTATCGTTTTAATCTTTAATAAAGAATAATACAATGAAAATATTGAATATAAAGAGTTTGACGATTCTCTCTGCTTTTATGATCGGGATGTCTTCCTGTTCCGATTTTTTAAATCGTCCGGCTGAAGATACATACACCACTGATGGATATTACCAGACCGATGCT
>JBJOOU010000086.1:0-3620 GCA_046051105.1 Bacteroidota bacterium | reverse complement strand
CAATTATTAAGTAGTGGTTCAAATTATTCACAAGCTCGCACTATGAGTATTCAAGCAGCACAGACATTATTTGGCTCAGGTAGTTTACAAGTACGTGCTGTTACTAGAGCGTGGTTTGCAGTTGGTGTTGGTGCTAATGATCCAAGTAGTAATAATTTGTTTGCCATTAATGGTAATAGTAGTGTCTGTGCTTCTCAAACTCAAACACTAACGGCTGTAAATATACCAAATGGTACAACTGTTACAAGTTGGACTGCAAATCCTGCAAACACTGTAAATCTTGTTCCGAATGGGAACACTTGTACTGTTACAAGAAATGGAAATTCAAACAGTTTGGTTACTATATCTGCAACAATTTCTACATGTAATGGCACCATTACAGCAACCAAAAGCATAAATGTAGGGTTTCCTACAACACTTTGGGATGTCAATGGCTGTCAATATCCAGAAGCTGCAATCGCTGAAGATATTGAAGGTAGTCCTTGCAATACACAATGCTACTCACCTAGTATTAACAAATGGTGGTGCGCACAACCAGTTTATAATGCAACAAATGTTACGTGGCAAAAAATGTGGTCTATACCAAGTACCTATAATTTTTGGAGTGGCAGTTGGTCTGGCAATTCAAATAATGTAAGTATTATGTTCAAATCCCCAAATCAATCAGTAGTATTAAAAACAACTATATCTAATCCATGTGGTAGCATAGAACAATATTATTGCTTTTCAAGTACTAATGTTTTATGTAGCGGAAATTTTAGAACTGCTGACTGCAAACAATACGAAGTATCTTTGATTAAAAATACGAATAGATTAAATATTCAGGAAAAAAGTGAAAAATGTGAAGGTACAAATCAAATACAAATTAACTTAATTCAAATTATTGACAAAGTAGGAAATATTGTTAAAGAACAAAAATTAAACGACAGACAACAGTTTTACGAATTAGATTTATCTTCAATAAAAAACGACATATACTTTGTACTACTACAATACGACAATCATGTTGAAACACATCAAATAGGTATATTTAAATAAGAAAGGCTGCCCATAATCGAGTAGACCGCCTCTCCGCATAAAGCGATGAGGTGCGCTTCTCCCACCACCGTACGTACGGGTCTCGTATACGGCGATTCGTTTAGTAATGGGTTCAGTTCGTAATACATTTCCAACATAGATACCAATCCTCGTTTCCTGAGGCATTCCAGCTGATGGCGTTGATGTGGTGAAATAATTTGCATTTACCGATTTTCTACACAAAATTACTTGCTCGTCTTATTTTTTATATTTATTTTTTATAAACAGACTGTGAAGTTTTTTCACAGTCTGACGTTAGTGGCTACCATTAGAAACAGTCCATGAATAGAAACAGAATTATAATATTGACAACTTTTATTGCCTTCTGACAGTTGGGTATTTTCTGTTTAGACAGAGAAAAGTTAATTCCGATGAGAGATTTGTTTCTTACATCGTTGACACAAAAACACAAGACATAAAATTTTATTGGAAAAACGACAAAGACGAAATTTTCAAAAACATTGACAACCTTAAAAGTTGGCTTGACACCAAAAACAAAAAATTGAATTTTGCTATGAATGGTGGAATGTTTAAAAAAGACAACTCACCACAAGGACTTTTTATTGACAATGAAAAACAAATTATTCCGTTGGACACTGCAAAAGGAAACGGAAATTTTTACTTAATGCCAAATGGTGTTTTCTATATTACTACTGACAACTTACCTAAAATTTGTAAGACTACGGAATACAAATCAACAGGACATATAAAATATGCGACACAATCAGGACCAATGTTAGTTATTGACGGACAAATACATTCAGCTTTTAAAGAAGGTTCTAACAATTTGAACATTAGAAATGGTGTTGGTATTTTGCCAGACAACAAATTGATTTTCGCAATGTCCAAAAAGGAAATAAATTTTTACGACTTTGCAGACTACTTTAAAAAATTAGGTTGTAAGAACGCTTTGTATCTTGACGGATTTGTTTCAAGAACATATCTACCTGAACAAAGTTGGACACAAACTGACGGAAACTTTGGAGTAATAATTGGAGTAACAACAAACAAGAAATAATATGGCAGCAGCTAACATCGGTAGCCGTTGCGCAACTAGCGTATTTTGACTATTTTTATATTGAATCCAAAAACCATGAAAACATTATCAGGAAAATACGTTCGTATCGCCCTCGCATCAGCTGTTATTATGTGGATGCTCGCGATATCGGGCTGCGAAAACACTTTTGAGAGAAACGGTTATGTCGTGGACAAAGCAACAAGATTACCTTTGGAAGGCGTTTCTGTTGACATATACCTGAAGGCGCAGGCCAAAGACTCGCTGAAAGAAAAAGTAGTGACCGACCAAAACGGCTATTTTCATATCACGGAAAAGCGAAGCAAGCATACGACTTTCCTCCTTGAAAAAACGGGATATACAGGCTATGTAAGTTCTCTTGCCGACAAGCAGGACACTGTATTCTTAGAAAAAAATCAATAAGCGAAAGTCGGAAATCCCGGCAAAAAACTACGCCATTTTCGGCTGCTGCTCAAAGAAGCGGTTGGCTCTGCGGAAACTACCCAGATCATTGAAGCGGACACCTTGTTCCTTCATCACTTTATGCGCCCGCGCGGCCGTCAGCTGACGGACATAAAATGTTTCATTCACCACAAAATGATGAATGGCGTGGGTGCTGCCGAAATTGAAACAAAACACCTGAAACGGCACGAAATACCATTTGTTCAGCACCTGTGTCTGCTGCATCACATTGCCGGCCTCCACGTCGCCGTAGTAGTGCATATTGGAGGTGATGAAATGCAGACAAAACATGCGCAGAAAATTTGGCAGAATCAGGATAATCACCAGTGGATTACTCCAGCTGAATTGCGCCTCGATAAAGGCCGGACTCTGGTATTTCCATCCTGCGAGCTGCGCCACAAAATGAACCGTATGGTGCAGAAGGAAAAAATACCAGATAAAATATAATGCCAGCGAAAACGGCAGCATGCCATACACTTTCACTTTCTTGAATTGCAATGCCTGTTCTTTCGGCAGTTCCCCGTTTTTCACCGCTTCTATCACATCCTTGCGGATCTGATGGGCACGCACAACGCCGCCAAACAGCAAATCGGTCATCGTCAGCAATCGCTTCAGGCTCCACGCCTCGCCGTTGGTGAGTCCGCGCTCCTCAAGGTCGGTTTTGGTGCCGGATACGCGATGGTGGTGAAAATGCAAAATCCTGCGCAACCACGGATTGATGGTCATCGGGCGGAATACCCAGACACCCAGCATCATGAGGTCGTGCATGAATTTATTTTTCTTGAAATACATGAAATGAATCAAATCGTGCTCCAGTTCGTGCAAGAAAGAAGTCCAGAACGCAACAGAAATCACCACCGCCACCGCGCCGATAACGCCTTGCAGATACAACACCGCGGAGAGTATTATCATCGCGATGGAAATGGCAAAAATGGCGAAACCAATGGCATTCTGATGTTGCAAAACAGGATATTTCGCGCGCAGCTCCTTACTCGCCAACTGCACTTCCCGACGAATGATTTTTGTTTTTTGTTCGTCTTCCTTATTCTTTATTTTAATATCATCC
>JBJOOU010000085.1:0-3126 GCA_046051105.1 Bacteroidota bacterium | reverse complement strand
CAACTGGAATACAGCTTCAAACTGGAGCAATTCAACAGTTCCCAACTCAGACACTATCAACATTACGATTGATGCCAACTGTACAATCACAGGTAGTTTTATTTGCAACAACCTAACTATCAATTCCTCAAAAATTCTGACCATCGCACCCGGTGCCTACCTTAAAGTAAATGGTACGCTTACAAATAATGCAGGTACAAGCGGGCTTGTTATTCAGGCCAACTCATCCAGTTCCAATGGTTCACTCGTATTTAGTTCGCCTACACTAAATCCGACTATCCCGGCATCAGTACAAATGTTTTCTGACGGCTATACTTCCTACAATGCAAACAGCTATATGTGGCAGTTTTTCGGTATTCCTGTACATTCGCAGTTGGTCAGCACTACATTTACAAACGTCGGGACATCTGCAACCCGCATACGACAATTCAACGAAAGCGGAACCAGTTCTACGATATGG
The DNA here is from genome assembly GCA_046051105.1 of Bacteroidota bacterium. Classification (GTDB taxonomy): domain Bacteria; phylum Bacteroidota; class Bacteroidia; order Bacteroidales; family Paludibacteraceae; genus Paludibacter. The sequence continues at coordinate 2,666 of JBJOOU010000085.1, read as the reverse complement.
ACTCCTTCAACCTATATGACAGGCACACAAACTCTTTATGCCAAAATAGGGTATGAAATTGTACAACCGGCTTTTGCAACCTATACGTTCTCCGGCAATCTTTTTACTGATAACGGAACCACCTTCACTGTAGCCTGTACAAACGGCGCACCTTACAAAGGCTTTAATATTTTATCAAACCCATATACCGCCTCAATTGATATTAGTAAACTATCAGCCTCCAACTTTGGTGCTGCATTTCCGGAAGTATACCTATACAATTCGGGGGGATATAACGAATGGACTAAGAAGTTCGACAGCAGTGACCCCGGAATCCCGGGATGCTACACCACTTCAAGCTACAACATTGCAGGCAATCTGGGAGTACCCTCTGAGATTCCATCTATGCAGGGCTTTGTGATTTATACAACCTCTGCAACAACATTTACAGTACCCTATTCGGCACTCAAACAACAGACTGAACGTCAAAAAGTAAAAACAGCCGCCTCAATGCAGGGAGTGAGAATTGAAGTTTCTGGCACAAAACAATATGATAAAGTCTGGCTATTCAGTAGCCCGTCTTTTTCTAATTCGTATGATGCAGGGTACGATGGACAGAAAATGATGATTTCAAATTCTTCCCAACTTTATGTAGACCAAGGAGGAGTTGAATACCAAATTGGGGCAATAAACAACTTTGACGCTGCAACTTTAAAATTTAAAGTCTACTCCAACGGCACCTATAAATTTCGATTCTACAGCACAAACCTTTCCGGCAATCTATATTTGATTGACACCAAACTCAACACATCAACGAATATCAACAACGATAGTACAATTTACAGCTTCACTGGTGCAACTACCGATTCATACACCAGGTTTAAACTTTCGACCACTGCGATAGTAACAGATACAAAGAATCTGTCAGAACAATCATTAGATATCAAACAATCCGGAAATTCTGTTGAACTTTCGAATAATTCCACCGTGAATGCCACGGCAAATATCTACAATTTAAACGGCACTTTAATGAAATCGGCAAAGGTAGCAGCTTTTGCTAATCTTATATTATCCACATCCGATTTTGATCAGGGCGTTTATATATTGAAATTCACGAACAACATTTACTCTCAAACAAAAAAAATTATCATTCAATAAAAGAAACTCGCTTATGAGAAAAATTATACGATATGTATTTATTACGTTGATGTTAGTATGCGGGCTGATTTTGGCTTTGCCATTTGCCGGATTTCGCAAGAACCTGGACACAGAGTTATCAAAACCGCTATCGAAAATAACTCAGGACAGCAAAGACAACAATAAAAAGAACATTCAATTATTCAACGTTTTAGGAATTGCACTCAACGATCCGTCCAACCAAATGGTGATGATTGCAGCAAATAAAAGCAATGCAGGTTCTGACAAAAATTCAGAAAAGTTAGTCTATATTTCATACGTTGTAAAATCTGACAATTTTTCTAATACAACGGGCAATAACAGTACTTCAGATCTTTCAAAACAAAATAATCCGACAGCTACTCTGGGATATTCTCCACTGATTGCAGCATCTAAATCCGGGAACAACGATAAAGTAATTCAGCAGGTGGCAAGCAACACCCCATCTTCAGCTACCAGTGCTGTGAGCAAAAGGCAGGCTATTGATACGCCCGACCCTGGTGGTAGTGGTGGTGGCACTCCTCTGGGTTCTCTACCACTTGGTGACGCAAACTATTTCATTGCCTTTCTGATTGCTGTTGCCACTTTGTATAAGTACAAAAAAACGATAATAGCATAAAAAACAGATCAGCCCTAAATTGTTTTCATACAATTTAGGGCTTTTTCATTCAAATAAATACAATTATCCACCCTCTAAATAAAAAACGACAATTAGCTTTTCGCAGTTTTTTTGTACTTTTGTAAGTCTCAAAAAATCAAATAACATGATAGAAAAGCTCAAACAGTCAAGATTAGTAAACGGCATACTTTTAATTGGAGGTTTATTATCGATTAAATTTCTTTTTTCTACAATTCAAAATCCCATTCTTTCAATATTATCTATCATTGCATCCATTGCAATTATTTATTTTTTATATCGCGCTACTGCATTACACAGGGATCATGATTGCGATGGAAAAATAAGTTTTGGTAGCGCATTCTATTTCTCATTCAGATTATATGCTTTCGGAGCAGTAATATCTTCTTTGATTATCTTCATCTACACAGGATTCATCAACAAAGATTATTTAGAAATTATGATTGATCAAGGACTTAAAGCATATGAAGCATTTGGCGTAAAAATAAATGATGACATGTATAATTACATGCAGCTCATTTTCAAACCATCTTCATTTGCCATCATCTACATATTCTCCAGCCTCTTTGTATCAGCATTTTGGTCGCTCATTATTGCTGCTATCGTAAAAAAAGACAAAAACGTATTTGAGGCTTAATAAAACTAAAAAACAGATCCGAACACAATGGACATTTCGATAATTGTACCTTTATACAACGAAGATGAATCGCTGCCCAAACTCTATGAGTGGATACAGCGCGTGATGAAAGAAAATAACTACACTTACGAAGTGATTTTCGTAAATGATGGTAGCACAGATCGTTCATGGGACGTCATTGAATCGCTTCACCAACAATCTGAACAAGTGAGAGCCATCAAATTCCGCAGGAACTAT
>JBJOOU010000084.1:0-8627 GCA_046051105.1 Bacteroidota bacterium | reverse complement strand
ATCTACCTCATCAGATTCACGAAGTATTTTACCGTTCAAGTCAGAGATTAGCATCTTGTAACTGCCTGATACATTTTCAACCGTTACTTTGAAAATACCCTGAGTAGGATTTTGAAGTACGCCTGTTTTAATTGTAGGAGTGTTGATTCCTGTGCTTTGAATCACTTTTATTTTTCCTGTTGTATACAATTCGTTGGTGTCCCATTGCAATCCCGCATCAAGTGTTGGTAAGTTGACTACCACAAAAGTACCGGTAATCGTGCCAGCAGTAAACAGTTGGTAGGTGTTTCCTGCCGCAAATGTTCCTGAAAGTTGAGAGACAGTAAGCGTACCATTGCAGGTCAAGGTGCCCGTTACTGCAATTTTATCGCAGGTGTTTGCTCCGCCGGTTACTTGCATGCTAAGAGTGGCTGATGCTCCCATAGTTACATTTCCTCCAAAGGTGAGTGTGCCTATGGCTGTAAAAGCAGGTTGAGTAAGCGATCCGTTTGCCAAAGCAGCATTGCCTGTGATTGTTCCTGTACCTCGAAGTGTTCCCGAGTTTGAAAGTTGTAATCCAACGGTGCCACTAATATTGGCTACACCACCACTGGAAATAACCAATGAACTGTTTTGCGTTCCGGAAAGATTGTAACTGCCTCCATTGGCAACTGTAACGCTTGATGTTCCCAAACTGCCAGTGACCACCAGAGCACCCGAGGATACTGTGGTTGTGCCGGAGTAAGTATTAGCCCCGGTTAGCGTCCAAACGCCTGATCCAACTTTTTTTACGCTGGTAACTCCGGTAATTGTTCCACCAAATGTTCCGTTGTCATTGTTATTGCCAATTTCCAGACCTGCATTGTAGAATTCTCCGGTGCCTGTCAGCATTCCAATTTTAATTGTGTTGGTGCCATTGTCAGATGTGCCGTTTTTATAACACATTTTTACTCCGGTACCAATGCTCACAGTTGCATTTGGATAGCCATAGCTGTTGTTTACAATAAAGTGATTTTCGTACGTTGAATTGGCTGAGTTGGCAACAATATTCAAAATGCCGGTGTATGCCGACCAGTCGCCATTCATATAGCAACGAATGTAATCACAATACCAGTTGAGCGTGCCATCTCCGGTAAGTGCCCCGTTGTAATCGCATCGGGCGGCAGCTATGACTGTTGCGCTCGCCCCGGTGGGAACGTTGAAGGAATGACCGCTTGTCAGGTATGTTCCAATTGCATTTTCGGTATCCAGAGTACCGCCCAGTAAAGTGATTTTTTTACCAACTCCATAGCCTACAGAAGCGTCGCTATTTAATTTGATTGTACCTGATCTGAGTACTGTTTCATTTAAGGTGCTATTGCTGGCTCCTATATATAAAGTATTTGTGCCTAGCTTTGTGAGCTTAGTTCCGGTTATTGAGCCGTTCCAATATAATGCGTTGGCTACATTTAATACTCCACCGCTCGTGCCAGCTAATGTCAATCCCCTGCCTGTGATTTCATTCGCAGTAGTCACCTGAAGCTGGGCGCTGTCTTTTAATACAAAATAGGCAGGACTGCTCAGGTTAGTTCCGATACCACCGTTGTTGGTTGGCGAAGGCAAATACTTAAGGATAAGTGTTCCACCATCTACAATTGTTTTGCCCGTATAGGTGTTTCTGTTATTGATTGTAAGGCTACCTGTGTTGGTCTTGTAAAGAGACATTGGGCCGGTTAATGCTCCTGTGCCGTATACAGTGTATGGGAGAGTAGAATTAACTTCCATATAAGCGGCCGGGATGCTGTCTGCGATATTTACAATTTTTATAATAGCATTGCTGTTGAATGTAACGCTATCATTGGCCACAAAGATATCAGCGAAGCCATTGTTGTCCCAGTTGATCGTTTTGGCAATATTCCAGTTGCCATTGGTTTTTCCCGTCCATACAATGTTACTTGCACTTCGTGTGCCTTTTACAATCAGGTATAGATTTTTGGTGTCCGTTTCGTAAGAAAGTTCAACCGATTTGCCGGATGTGCCCTGAATCTTTACGGTAGTAAGATCACCGTTTACAGCATTGATATTTCCCAGCAGATATTTCCCTACCGAAACAGAATCGGCCAATTCATTGATGAGAAAAATAGCCCCTGAGCTAATTTTCAAAGTTCCTGTAGCTTTCAGATAATCGTTTTTGAATGTAGAACCACCTACCTTATTAGCAGTAGTTTGTATTGTAGGATTATCTGACAGATCGAAAATAAGTTTTGCACCAGTAGCGAGGTTAATCGTTCCTGCGACAGTGGTGGTGTCTGCCACTCCGATACCACCGATTTGAATTCCGGCATTGTATTCGGTAGTAAGGCCGTTACCAAGTAAACACTTTCCTCCAAAATTTGCATGCCGACGCACTACAACCGGAGATGCCGAAAGGCTGCCGTTTAACCACATATTTCCTTCCCATACTTCTGTAGTGCCAGAGTAAGTGTGATTTCCTGACATAACTAAAGTGCTGTCACCCATCTTGTCAAAATGCATTGTTCCCGCAAGTACTCCGGTGCCACCGATGTTGTAGTTGTAAACTCCGGCTACAGTCATTGTAGCAGGACTCAATGTGCCACTGATTGTTACATTTCTGGTTGAAGAATGGGTATCAAATAATACATTTTTACCGTCGCTAAAGGTGGTAGATGTACTGGTGCCTGCCAGTAAATTTGCTGCATCATCGCCATCTATCCAGTTTGCGGACGAGTTGTCCCAGCTTGAAGAAGTTCCTTTCCAAACCAGTTTTCCGTTGGTGCTTTTAGGTGGAATAGGTGTAGGGAAATCGCTGCCTAAGTAAAAGCTGGTATGAGGTGGTTGGTTGTAGCCACACATTTGCCAGCAAATGGCCTGACGATATTGATGATCGGCCAGCAGAGAATATACACGGTTGGTGGTTGGATAGGGTGTACTATATATTCTTAAAGCCATACTGTCTGTTCTCCACCAGATAACCTCTTCGCGCCAGTCGCCAAACAAATCGGCCTGAAGGCAAGGTGTACCTTTGGTGTAGTTACACGAGTAGGCATCTGCCGATAAAAGCGTAGAAATGTTGCCGTAACCATTGAACTTGGTAATTTCACCATACCCCACTCCGGTGGCAGTTGAAAACCCTGAGTGATAATCCATTTCCTGTAACAAATCGCCATCCCAGTAGATGCAATAACTTTCGGCTGCGCCAAAATGAGTCAATTCATTTCTGTCGGTACAAGAGATACCTACGCCGCCTCCCCAGGCTTCTGCTCCTTTAAATGAGTCGGATATATTACCAGCACATGCCCGACCTACATCGCTTGCAGCCACTTTTCGGAACAGTAACTGACCGGTTTTGGCATCGCGCATATTTGTTCCTGGATTATCTTCGTTGCAGGCAAACATTTCCTGACCTTTTCGATATGGATCAAAATCACCATAATGTTGAGCATCGCCGTGTCCCAGCTCCGAGGAATACAGTGGTTTTCCGTCATCATCAATGGTCATGGAGCCCCAGTTGATTTCGTCTTTTCCATCATCGTCTACATCTGCAACGGTGTAATTGTGATATCCCTGTCCAAAATATGATTTTGCGGTAGTGTCATATTTCCCTTGTTGCTTGTTGCCCCACGATGTACACTCCCAATACCAGCGTTTTACCAGTTTTTTGTTGACGATATCATAGGTTTGCATTTTGGTCATCGTGTAGATACCTCGGCCTGTAAACAGGCTTGGATGTTTACCATCAAGGTAGGGAGCTCCAAAGAAAAATTTGTTGCAACGGTGACCATAACTGTCGCCCCAGTCCGAAGTTTGACCACGAGGGATAAAGTTGGCCCAGTCGAGTTCTTTTCCTGTTTGCCCATCAATCAGCGAAAGATATTCTGGTCCGGCGTTCATAAATCCATCACCACCAATTGAATAGCGGTAATTGGTTACACCGTCTTTGTCTCGATCGCCTACGGAAGTTCCGTTTTGGTTGTTGATGTCCAGTCCAAAGATGGTGTTGTCGGACGAACGCATAAACACTTCAGCTTTGCCATCTCCATCAAAATCATATGCTGCAATATTGATTTCTACATCCATGGTGATGTTGGGTCCCACATCGATGGCCCACATGAAAGTACCATCCATTTTGTACGCTTCGAAATAGGTGAAATTCGTATTATCCACGCTCCAGTCACGATTCATTCTTTTGATAATAATCTCATACTGTCCATCTCCATCCAGATCAGCGGCGGTTGCATCGTTCAGATAGTAGTCTGTTTTGCCCAGCGATTTGATATTTCTTACAGGAATTTCGAGATAGTTTTTGGTGTTGACACTAACTTGAGCCGACTGAGCTGATTCAACTCCGTTTTTTACGCATGAAACGGTATATTTCGAATTAATTGTACCCGAAGCATCAAGATAATTGGAAGCTTCGGTAGCTTGAGTAGTGTAGATTAAACTCCCATTTCGGTAAACTTTGTAGTAAGTGTTGTACCATTCGTCTGAGTTGATGCGCCAGTTGACGTACACTCCGTTGGACAGTTTCTGGGCATAAAGTCCTCTGTCCAGTTTCTCCATCGGGCGTTGTGCCATGCCTGTTTGAGCTATGAGCAAAAGCAGTACTACCCAAAATGAGTTGATTAACTTGTGAATTTTCATGATTTATTTAGTTGATTGATTGTTTTGTTTTCATGATTGATTAGAACAGTTGTTGTTCAACATACAAAATAACTGATTTAAACCCTAAATATGCATAGACAGAAATTCAATCTAATGGAAAAATATCCATTATACACTATGTTGCCATCATTCAAAAGCACTGTGAGATTTGTCTTACGTTATATTCTGATGTATGTATTTCAATAAAAATGTACATTTTTCTATTCTGATTTCAGGGGTTATTGAGCAACTTTGCATACGGTACACTGTGAAAGAGTAGCTTTAAATAGATATTGTTTTTTATGGTAGAAAAGATTGTTTCAGAATATAATGTTTAGTCTGGATCAATCTCTTCGTTTAAACTTTAAGGTTTGGCAAAAGTCAAAGAAAGATATTCAAGAATTTAATAACATGAGATTGATTAAAAACACATTGGCAACGGTACTGTTGCTGGCATTTACTATCACTTTATCTGCTCAGAATGCAGTACAAACTCCCACAAAAATAACTGGTGAAGATTTACTTGGACTTAAATCCGGTGCCGATCCTGCCAAAGCACTCAGAGGTCGTGCTCCCGGAAGCAGCCGTAAAAAAGGTCGGCCGGTGGTCTTCTTATGTGGCGATTCAACCATGAAAAATGGCAAAGACGATGGCAGCAACAAACAATGGGGCTGGGGACATTTCTTCTGGGAATCGTGCGATACCACAAAAGTGTCGGTCGAAAATCATGCGTTAGGCGGACGCAGTAGCCGTACCTACATCACCGAAGGGTTATGGGATAAAGTATTGGCCGGAGTTCAGAAAGGCGACTATGTGGTAATTCAATTTGGGCACAATGATGCCGGATCGTACAACATGGGTCGTGCCCGCGCAACTATTCCCGGAAACAGCGATAAAGACACAACCGTGGTAATGGAACTGACCGGAAAACAGGAAACTGTTCATACTTTTGGCTGGTACATGCGCAAATATGCTCAGGATGTAAAAGCCAAAGGAGCCACACCAATTATTATGTCGCATATTCCGCGCAATATGTTTACGACCAAAGATAGTACTGCTGTTATTCGTAACGATAAAGGCTATGGCGCTTGGTGCAAAGAAGTTGCTCTGTCCGAAAAAGTTCCGTATATTGATGCCAATAAAGTGATTGCCGACAAACTGGATAAGCTGGGCAAAGATGCCATTCAGGGTTTGTATTATGGGGACCATACGCATACATCGCTGGCTGGAGCTCAACTAAATGCGAAAACCATTGCAGAAGCCATCAAGGCATCGAAGGATAAACAACTAAAAAAGCTTAAAAAAGCAATTCGCTGATCGTAGTTTGTTGAGTCAACTGTAGACATTTTTGAAACAGGTCTGTATGCGCTTTGCTTAGTCCTGTTTCATTTCTTTATTTATCACAGAAATACTAAATGAAAAATCACCTCATACTGCTATTTGTAGCCCTTTCGGGTCATTTGTTTGCGGGTAGCTTGTTCAATATTCGCGATTTTGGCGCAAAGGGCGACGGAAAAACCGTTGATACTCCTGCCATCAACGCAACGATTGATGCTGCCGCTCAGTCGGGTGGGGGAACTGTTGTTTTTTCGTCCGGTACCTATCTTTCATACAGCATTCATCTTAAAAGTAATATTACCCTCCAACTGGAAGCCGGAGCTGTGTTGCTGGCTGCTTCACCTACCGAAACGGATGGCTACGATCCTGCCGAACCGAATGCCACTGATCAGTATCAGGATTTTGGCCATAGCCATTGGCACAACAGTCTGATTTGGGGCGAAAATCTGGAAAATGTAACGATTTGCGGACAGGGGATGATTAATGGCACGGGGCTACATCGCGGTGATGGACACAAACTGAAGGATGGAATTGGTAACAAGGCCATTGCACTGAAATTGTGTAAGAATGTGGTTTTGCGCAATTTCAAAATGTGGATGGGAGGCCATTTCGCGTTGCTGGCTACCGGTGTGGATAATCTGACCATAAACAATCTGACGATTGATACTAATCGGGATGGAATGGATATTGATTGTTGCCGAAATGTTCGCATTTCAGATTGTTCGGTCAACTCACCCTGGGACGATGCTATTGTCCTGAAAGCGTCTTACGGACTCGGATTTTTTAGAGATACCGAGAATGTGACGATTACCAATTGTTTCGTGAGTGGTTACGATAAAGGAACATTGCTGAATGGTACCTACCAAAACAAAGATTACGAAACGGTGCCAGACAAAGAACCGCCTACCGGTCGCATCAAGCTGGGAACTGAATCCAGCGGCGGTTTCAAAAACATCGCCATTTCCAATTGTGTGTTCCAAAATTGCCGCGGACTGGCTTTGGAAACTGTGGATGGTGGAGCGCTTGAGGATATCGTCATCTCGAACATTACCATGCGCGATATTTTCAATTCCCCTATTTTTCTTCGCCTGGGAGCTCGTCAACGCAGTCCGAAAAATACCCCGGTGGGTACTCTCAAACGTGTTAGCATCGATAATGTAAATGTTTATAATGTCGATTCACGTTTTGCTTGTCTGATTACCGGTTTGCCCGATCATTGTATCGAAGATGTGAGCATCAGCAATCTGCGCATTGTGTACAAAGGCGGTGGAACAGCTGCTGATGCAAAAGCAATTGTTCCCGAAAATGAAAAAGGCTACCCCGAGCCAGCCATGTTTGGAACCATCCCGGCTTCGGCATTTTATATTCGTCATGTGCGGAATATTAAGCTAAGCAATGTGGAGGTGAGTTTTATGCAGCCGGATTTCAGACCTTCGATTATTTTAAATGATGTGAAAGGGACAAAATTATCATCTTTAGAAATCCCTGTTTATAATAAAGCAAAGTCTGTGGTTCTTCAGAATTCGGATAAACCGCTTATAGCTAAATAAATAATGAAAAAACATCCCATCCAATATTCTCTTTGGTTGTTGCTGGGTGCACTGCCTGTCCTTTTGTGGTCTTTTAAACCAGTCTCCACTCAACTCAAAACCGAAAAAATCGTAGCCGAAGCTCCTTTTCCGATGCCGGCGTTTTCAGTGCCTGATTTCTCTGCTTGTCCGGTTTTTTCTATCGAAAAATACGGAGCAATTGTCGGTAATAAAGCCAAAACCACCAAAGCCATTGCGGCTGCTATTTCGGCAGCTAACAAAGCAGGTGGAGGAGTAGTGAATATACCTGCCGGAGAATGGTTGACAGGCAAAGTGCACCTGAAAAGCAATGTGTGTCTGAACCTGAGCAAAGGTGCGGTGTTGCTCTTCGATGATGTGCCGGCGGATTATCTACCTGCGGTGAGCACCACTTGGGAAGGCATGGAATGTATGAATTATTCACCTCTGATTTATGCTTACCAATGCAAAAACGTGGGAATTACCGGCGAAGGCACCATCAAAGCGAAAATGGATTTGTGGAAATCGTGGTCGGGTCGGCCTCGTGCGCACATGAATAGCCTGAAACGATTGTACAACATGTCGTATAAGAATGTACCAACTGCTCAGCGCCTGATGGTGAACGATTCAGCGCATTTACGTCCGCATTTGATTCAGTTCAACCGCTGCGAGAATATACGTCTCGAAGGTTTTTCCATCCGCAACAGTCCGTTTTGGACCATTCATACTTACCTGAGCAAAAATATTTTGCTTCGCAAACTGGATGTATATGCTCATGGACACAACAACGACGGTTATGATCCGGAAATGAGTCAGAATATTCTGGTCGAAAACTGTACGTTCGATCAGGGCGACGATGCGTTTGCTATCAAATCGGGACGAAATCAGGAGGGCTGGCGTACCAAAACGCCAACCAAGAATCTGGTGATTCAGAACTGTTGGGTGAAGAACGGACATCAGCTGCTGGCGGTGGGAAGTGAACTTTCCGGCGGTATCGAAAACGTATATATCCACGATTGCAAGGTGTCGCCCGATGCTAAAATGTTTCATGTGGTATTTATCAAAACTAACGAACGCATGGGTGGTTATGTAAACAATATTCATGTGAAGAACATCAATGCG
>JBJOOU010000083.1:0-8999 GCA_046051105.1 Bacteroidota bacterium | reverse complement strand
TGAAACTCAACTCACACCCCATCACCCAATCTACTCAGTTTGCCGATGGAAAAGCAGATTTCAGTCAAGACATCACTTATACAGTAAAACCCCTAAGCAAGCACACTGCCGAAGAAGGGAGCTATATGCTTCCTGCCAATACAGCGGTTAGAAACTACCTGATTATTCCGGTGAAGCCTATTCCAGGTTATCAGATTGGCGATGGATCGGCTGCCGACCTCGATGGCGACGGGCAGTACGAAATTATTGTGAAACGCGAATCGAAACCCCGCGACAACTCTCATCCGGGAGTAACGGGACAAACCAAACTCGAAGCGTACAAACTGGACGGTACTTTTTTGTGGCGTATCGATTTAGGACGCAACATCCGCGAAGGTGCACACTATATTCCTTTCATTGTATATGATTTGGACGGCGATGGCAAAGCAGAAATTGCCTGTAAAACTTCCGACGGAACCATCGACGGACAAGGAAAAGTGCTGGGAGACTCCACACAGGATCATCGCAACGCCATCGGGAAAATATGTAAAGGACCGGAATGGCTAACTGTTTTCGATGGAGCTACCGGTGCCGAACGCTGTACTATTAATTACGTTCCGGGACGCTATCCCGGCAAACAGGATGCAACGCCCGCCGAAGTGAAAAGCATTTGGGGCGACGATAATTACAATCGTTCCGAACGTTACCTGGCCTGTGTTGCTTATCTGGACGGCGTTCACCCAAGCCTGGTAATGTGTCGCGGCTACTACACCCGATCGGTGTTGGCTGCCTGGGACTTTAAAAATAATCGCCTCACTCAACATTGGGTGTTCGACAGCGACGACAAAACGCCCGGTAATGACCAATACCGCAGTCAGGGCGCCCATAATCTGGCTGTTGGCGACATCGACGGAGATGGAAAAGACGAAATTATCTACGGCGCCTGTGCCATCGATGACAATGGAAAAGGAATCTATTCCACCCGTCTGGGGCATGGCGACGCACTACATCTTTCCGATTTGGATCCGAAACATCCCGGTCTGGAAGTATGGATGGGACACGAACCGCAAAGCAATATTGCCGGTTGTGAGTTTCGCGATGCCAAAACGGGTAAACTTCTTTGGGGATTCCCCTCCGAAGGCGATGTGGGACGTGCGCTTACAGCTAATATCGACCCTACCCACCCCGGATACGAGTGTTGGGCTTTCGGACCCGGAATGCACGGGCTTTATTCTGCCCAGGGCAAATTGCTCTCCGAAAAAGCTCCGCGTTGTTGCAACTTTACGGTGTATTGGGACGGCGATTTGCAACAAGAGCTGCTCGACCGCAACTACATTGCCAAATACAACTGGAAAAAAGACAGTCTGATAACCCTCTTGCAGGACAACAACTGTCGGTGGAACAACGGTACAAAGTCGACTCCTGTTTTAAGTGCCGATTTGCTGGGCGACTGGCGTGAAGAAGTAATTTGGAAAACAGCCGACCAAACGGCTTTGCGCATTTACTCCAGCACGATTCCTACCGAACACCGCCTGGTAACTCTGATGCACGATCCGGTGTACCGATTGGGTATTGCGTGGCAAAATGTGGGTTACAATCAGCCGCCCACCACCAGTTACTACATCGGCGACGATATGCAACCGGCCCCCAAGCCTAACATTTTTGTGGTAAAAGCAAACAAATAAAAGTTGCTGCTGGGCTATAGGCATGGGTGTACATTTTAGGTGACCGTAAATATAAAATGGTAATTTAAAATACAAACGATATGTTGCATAAACGCAAAAACATTCGATTAAAGGGTTATGATTATTCTCGGGCGGGATTGTATTTTCTAACCATCGTTATCCAACGACGCTGGTATTTATTTGGACGGATCGAAAATGGCGAAATGATATTGAATGATGCCGGAAGAATGATAGAAAAATGGTATCATGAAATTGAACACAAATATCCCGACAAACGATGCAGGGAAATGGTGGTAATGCCGAATCATTTTCATTGCATCATTGAAATTGTGGAACACAATGCGGACGCCCAATTATTGGATACGCAATTATCGGGCGAAAAATTATCGGGTGAACAATTATCGGGCGCCCACGTAGGGGCGCCCCTACGTGGGCGTTCCGACAAAATCGACAATGCCGACAAAATCGATAATTCCGACAATAACGTTATCACCCAAATTGAAACAACCGAATGCACCGCAACGAATGAATCAATCATTCATTTCACAACGGATGATAAATATGGAATACACAATAAAAAATACGGTGCAACCATTGGCGATGTAATGGACTGGTTCAAAACCATGACCACCAACGCATATATCCGTGGGGTAAAAGAGATGAACTGGAGGCGATATGATGCAAAATTGTGGCAACGCAATTATTACGATCACATCATCAGGGATTGGGAAGATGACATTCGAATATCGAATTATATCGCTGAAAATCCCCGAAAATGGCATGAGGATAAGTTTTATAAAATGGAAGAATAATCGCCCATTCCCGTTTATTTTTGGTCTGAGTTAAGTACCTTTGTCCACAAATTTGAAGGAAACCATTTCACTTATGATACTTGCTCTCTATCTAACAAATACGGCAAACAAAAAACACCTGATTCGCCAAATCATGGAACAGCAACTGCTGAAGGAATATCTCGATCTGGCGAACAAGAAAGGACTGCTTCACTCCACCATCACCATCGATAAAATCATTGACGAAGAATTCCGTCTGGACAGATTTCCCATTCAAACAGCCGAAAACAGCAGCCTGGAGTCGATGTCCAGCGGACAACAAAAAAAGAATTTGCTCCTTTATCTGATCGGGCAGCACCCCGACTATCTGGTACTGGATGATGTGTATAGCAATGTGGATAAAGCAACGCAAGCCGAGATCAAAGAACGCCTGATTCATTTATCGGACGAAATTCAGCTGATCCAGATCGTATTCCGCAAAGCTGATATCCTTCCGAATACGCAGCTGGTGCTTTCGGTCGACGAAAAGCATACAATTGTGCTGGCTGAAACGCTGAATGACTTTTTGAGCCGCAATGAACAGACAAAATCAAAAGAACATCAGTTTCGACTGCCCAAAGTACCGGCCAACAGCCAGTGCGATGCCGATCCGTTGATTTCGCTAAAAAATATATCGGTACATTATGGCGACAAAAATGTGTTGGACAATGTAAACTGGGATATTCGTAAAGGAGAGTTCTGGCAACTGGTCGGGCCAAATGGTTCGGGTAAAAGTACGATGGTCACACTCATCACCGGCGACAATCCACGCGGATATGGACAAGAATTGTATTTGTTTGGCCGAAAAAAAGGTTCGGGCGAAACCATTTGGGATGTTCGCAAGCAAATTGGCTATTTCACTCCCAATATGACCACCCGCTTTACCCGTGACGAGTCGGTGCTGAACATGATTATTTCAGGATTCAACGATTCGATAGGGCTCTACACCTACCCCACCGATTTGCAAAAAGACATGGCGCAGGAATGGCTCGAAATGCTCGGGCCTAAGTTCAAAAACAAATCATTTCAAAGTCTGTCAATCGGTCAGCAGCGCATGGTGATGGTAGCCCGGGCCATGGTAAAGCACCCGCCACTTTTAATTCTGGACGAACCAACCATTGAGCTCGACGAAGAAAACAGTCGGTTGTTTATCGACATGGTAAATGCCATCGCTGCCGAAAAACAAATTGCCATTGTATACGTATCGCATCGAGACGAAGAGGATTTGAAGCCCAGCCATATTTTTGAACTCGTCCCTTCGGAAAAAGGTTATACCGGCATTGTTCGGACTTAAGTTACAGTCGAATAGAAATTTGAAAGTAGAAAATAGTTATGATTGAGTTATAACCTGATAAACTTGACAACTTGATGAACTTGATAAACTTTATGAACTTTATGAACTTTACAACGATATGAATCTGGAAGAAGTACTCAACTTTCGGCGCTCGGTGCGCTACTACGATGCCGAACAGCCATTGGACACCGATAAGGTAAAACATTGTATCGAACTTGCCACCCTGGCTCCCAATAGTTCCAATATGCAGCTGTGGGAATTTTATCACATCACCGATCCGGAAGTGATGAAACAATTATCGCACGCCTGCCTGGATCAAACGGCCACTTCTACTGCTCCACAAGCCGTTGTATTTGTCACCCGCCGCGATTTGTACAAGCAACACGCCAAAGCCATTATCGAATTCGAGCGAGGCAATATCCGTCGCAACAGTCCGGCTGATCGACAGGAAAAACGCATTAAAGACCGCGAAATGTACTACGGCAAAGTGCTACCCTTCGTGTACAGTCGGTTCTTCGGCTTGCTGGGACTGTTACGCTTGGCACTCGTCAACACGATATCGTTGTTTCGTCCTATCTTTCTGGAAGCATCCGAAAGTGATACCCGCGTTGTGGTACACAAAAGTTGTGCACTGGCAGCTCAAACCTTTATGATTGCCATGGCCAACGAAGGCTATGATACCTGTCCGCTCGAAGGATTTGATAGTCGCCGTATCAAGAAGCTACTACAGCTTCCCCGAGGAGCTGAAATCAACATGGTCATCCCCTGCGGTATTCGCAAAGGCAACAAAGGCATTTGGGGCGAACGCTTCCGCCTACCGTTCGACGAAGTGTATAAAAAGATCTGAAACGGAAAGCTTCAGTTTCAATAAATTGAAAAAAGATCAGTAAGCGAAGTTGTTTATAAAACCCGCTTACTGATCTTTTTTTGTGCCCAAAGTTGATTTAAAAATGCATATTTGAAATTTATATAAATATTTTACCCCGAAATGTATTTACATTTCAAATAAAACAATTATTTTTGCCAAATCATTTTCTAAACATATTATTTACCAGACTAATTCCCAAAATCAGATGAAAAAGACACTTCTATTTCTTTGTTCACTAGCGATGGCTGTAGGTGCTTATTGTCAGGATTCCGCTTTAGTAAAAACGATCAGACAGGATGTAGAAATTCTCGCATCCGACTCTTTGGAGGGTCGTGGCTTTCGTTGTGCAAGCAAATCATTATCAGTCGATTATCTCAACCGTCGATTCGCTCAGATTGGTCTAACACCTTACAAAGGCACTTATAAGCATACATTTTGGGATTTTGGCTACCTGGCTGCTACACAAGGAACAAATCTTATTGGCGTTATCGAGGGTTCGGACAGTATCTTGAAAAAGGAATACATCGTCATTGGCGGACATTACGACCATGTAGGTTGGAAAATGGTCGATACAACAAAGGTAATCTTTAACGGTGCCGATGATAATGCCTCGGGAACTTCAGCCGTGCTGTCTATCGCACAAAAACTGATGGCCATGAAGGGACAGCTGAAACGTAGTATCATCATTATTGCTTTTGATGGCGAAGAAGCCGGGCTCCTGGGTTCGAAAGATATTGTGGAAAACAAAGTGATAGATATTGCCAACGTAAAAGCCATGTTTAGTCTGGATATGGTGGGCATGTACGAAAAAAACAAAGGTTTGGATGTAAGCGGATTTCACATGTTGACCAATGGAAATACTCTACTAAAACAAGTGAGCGATAGCTTGCAAATCATCATCAACAAAAACCAGAGTAAACTCGAAAACCGCACCGATACACAACCCTTCGGGAATATCGGCATTCCAGCCATGCATATTTTTACCGGCGAAGTATCGCCCTACCACAAACCCGAGGATGACAGCAATTTGCTGGATTATAATGGCATTGCAAAGGTAGTAGAAATGACAACCAACTTTGCACAGATCTTAGCCACTCAGCCAACCATCGAAAGCAAAACCAAAATAGAAATACCTGAGAACATCGCTAAGAAATCAAGCTCAAAATTCAGGATAGGTTATCTTCTGGGAATAGGTTCATCGCAATTTGATTATACAGACACCTACTTCTACGGAAAAGAAATCCTTGCTTATCAATTGGGAGTAACAAGTCAGATTCGATTGAATAAATTCATAAGATTGCAACCCTCAGTTGTTTATGAATCTTACGGAAGTAACAGCGATTACGGTCTGCTCAGAATACATGCGGCCAGTCCCTCACTTGATTTGTTACTAACGACAAAATCGCCACAAAATGCGTTTGCCTACATAGCTGGCGGACTATATTACCGATACAACTTTGCTGCTACTGCAAAATCCGGTGAGTTTAATTTCGACGACCAACTAAATCCTTATGATTTGGGCTACAGATTGAGTGTGGGCTTCTGCATAAATAAAATACAGATCAATTTTCTGACAGGACGTAGTCTCGTAGATGTAAATAATCATATGCCTAACGGTGGTATTCGTAATATATTTACAAATATATCTGTCAGCAAATTCTTCTAATTCTTCCCTGTAAAATGTTCGTTTATTTATCAAGACATATATTTATGATACAATTTAAAAATCTGATTCTCCGACACATTCGATATGGGTTGCTCCTGGCAGCACTTTTATGCATCGTATCTTCGGCGCATAGCAGTGCCAGAAGAACAACCTCCAACGGAATCATCAGTAGTTCTGTGGATTCCATCATCAACCTGAATTACAATGGTGCCGGTCCGTCGGCAGTACAATCGGTTACAATAAATGGCTCTTCACTAACGAATAATCTGATTGTAACTCCACCGGCCAACTTCGAAATATCACCTCTCCCCTCTTCGGGTTTTATTTCCACGCCCATCACTGTTTCACCCAGCTCGGGCAATGTGAGCAATGTAACTATATATGTGAGAATGAGAAGTGGCTTGGCAGATAGTACCTATCAAGGCAGCCTGTTGTTAAGCTCGGGCGGAGCAAATTCAAAGACAATATTGCTCAAAGGAACCGTCAATTTAAAACCCGTCCTAACTGTTAGCACCAACAGCATTTCTGGCTTTAAATATGTGCAGGGAGCTGGTCCTTCTGCCATATTTTCGTGCACCGTTAGTGGTATCAGCCTTAGTTCAGACGTAGTTGTAACAGCACCCACCAATTATGAAATTTCCCCATTTGGCAGTGGAATGTTTGTAAGTATGGGGTCAATAAGAATTACACCATCTAATGGCACATTAAGCCCGACTACTATCTACATCCGGTTAAAATCAGGCCTCAGCCCAAACACTTACAATGGCAACTTAAGCGTAGCAACTACCGGAGGTACAACTAAAACCATCGGTCTTTCCGGAATCGTTTCAGGTACACCCGAATTGAGCGTATCGTCCAATACGGTCACCGGAATCTACAATTTCATGGATACCGGAATACAAATCAGGAAAACTGTGAATATTTATGGGAACAACCTGCAAGGAGATGTTACTGTATCTGTACCTTCTGCCTTTGCTGTATCTACTGACAATGTAACTTATTCTTACGGAAGCAGTTTAACGATACCAAAATCAGCTCTTCCGGCTAAACTATACATTATCACCTACATTCCTAAATTAATGGAGTTTACGGGGAACATTACGCTTTCATCACCGGGAGCTGCTTCGGTAAATATAGCTGTAAGCGGCGAAGGACTGCTTCAACCCTCCATCACCGTTTCGAAGAGCAGCATCACGTCGCTCGATTATAACTACAACAACGGCCCTTCTACCCCACAAAGTTTCAGCGTAAGCGCAACCAATCTGATAGACAGTATGAATGTAATTGCTCCTCAAAACTTTGAGATTTCAGACCAACCAGGAGGTAACTACAGTACTCAACTCACATTCAGATCCACCAATGGTACCAAGACGATCAATAATCAAACGATTTATGCCCGAATGAAATCAAGTCTTGCCAATGGGAATTACAGTGGTAATATTATTCTGAACTCGGCCTACGCAACGACCAAATTCGTTAGTTTGAGCGGAAATGTTAGTTCTCAACCCAATATCAACGCTTCAGTATCATCGCTCAGCGGACTGGATTACAATGTTGGCCAGGGTCCTTCTGCGGAAAAATCAGTCATTATTAGCGGCAGTTCATTAAGTTCAGCTATTCTTGTAGTAGCCCCTGAGAATTTTGAGCTTTCCACGTCATCCGGCAGCTCATTTAGCGCTACCAGCTATATTCTGATTTCGGTTTCGAATGCGACGGCTAGTCCTACCACTATTTACATCCGACTTAAAGCCGGACTTGCCATTGCCGATTATAATGAATCCATATCATTGATATCAACAGGAGTAGCTACGCAAAACATTAGTTGCAGTGGATCAGTCATCAATCCCGTTGACCTTACAGTTTCGACCATAGGAAACGGAACGGTAAGCTGGAACAATACTACCATCCCATCCGGAACTATCCTAAAGGTGAACAAAGGAACATCAAAAACGCTCACACTTACCCCCGGGGCAAACTATAAAGTATTTAGTGTAAAATACAATGGCGTAGAAGTAAAATCCAACGTTAACAACAATAAATATTCAACCCCCGCAATCACTACAAACAGTAAAATTGTTGTTGAGTTTTCATTCTTAAATGAGTTATCAGAAGACAATCTAGATTCAGAAAGAGTATATGGAGATAACCATCAGATCGTCATTGAAAACTTTACTCCCGGAACTGAAATTTCCGTCTATACCATCAACGGCATCTTAGTAAAAACATTAAAAGTAAACTCATCCAAAGAAGAGCTGAACTTATCACCCCAAAATGTCTATCTGCTAAAAACTGCGAATAAAGTATATAAAGTCATTCTTTAAAAAAGAATCCAACAAAAAAAGTCATGATTCAGCTTTGAATCATGACTTTTTTTATAACTAACTATCTTCAAAAAAACTAATTGACCCCTTCTGTAGTCATCTGCACCCGTTTCATCGATCCGTCTTTGTTGTAATACAATTTGTCGATACATACCGAACGGTGAAAACTGCTTCCTCCTACATCAGCCCCACCATTGTGGTACACAAAATACCATTGATCCTTGAACTTTACAATGGCCTGATGATTGGTATTCGAATTCCCGGCCAATTCATTCAAAATACCTTTGTATTGCCATGGTCCGGTAATTTTCTTACTCATTGCATACACAATTTTCTCGGGAAATTCAGAAGCATAA
>JBJOOU010000082.1:0-7410 GCA_046051105.1 Bacteroidota bacterium | reverse complement strand
GTTCGTTTTTGAGCAAATCGTTAATGCGAGTGTGGTTTGGCATGCTGGCTGCATTCTGTAATCGATCAATGGCGTCAATGCGGCTCAGAGCCACTTCGCCTACAACGGTTTCACATTCGTTAAAGGCTTTGTATAGTCCGGGCACACTATCCAGATATTCGATTGGGATATAATGATGTGTTGCAAATAAATAGGAGGGATGTTTCAATCCTTTTCCGGTAATTCTCCACAGTAGCTGTGCCTGGGTGGCACTACATGCCAGAATAAAAAGCAGGCATGAAATAAATATTTTTCTCATTTTTTCATCTTAATTTCGCTGCAAAGATACAATCCGTGAACAGTTTGATCGCAAAATAAGGCTGGTTTATAGTACTTTTTGGCAAAACCCATCTGTTTTTCATCTATTTTAATTTTTAATGAATGTGAGCAGGAGAATTCTTGTATAATTATTATCTTTGCATAGATAAAAACTATATCTCATGACTTTACAACAATTAGAATATGTATTGGCGCTGGAAAAAACCCGCCACTTTGTACGTGCCGCCGAGATGTGTGGCGTTACACAGCCTACACTTAGTGCAATGATTCAGAAGCTGGAAGATGAGCTAGACTGTAAGATTTTTGATCGGTCGCGTCAGCCCATCGAAATTACCGAAATCGGACATCGGATCATTCAGCAGGCACAAGTGATTACTTATCAGGCTAATCAGTTGAAAGAAAGTGTGAAGAATGAAAAAGATACCTTGTCCGGATCGCTTAATCTGGCTATCATCCCCACCATTGCCCCCTATTTGTTGCCACAATTTATCGGAGCATTCCGCAATTTGCATCCTACTATTGCATTGAAAGTGAGTGAAATGCATACAGCTACAATTATTGAAAAACTACGTGTGGCCGAAATTGATATGGCCATATTATCGACTCCGCTTGATGATCCTAAAATATTGGAAGTGCCCTTGTATTATGAGCGCTTTGTGGCTTATATTTCGCCATCTGAGCCTATTTATGAGCGGATGGAGCTATCGGCAACGGATATGCCACTGGATAAATTATGGATGCTGGAAGAAGGGCATTGTCTGCGCAATCAGGTATTTAATTTTTGTCGTGAAAAGCCGATTCAAAGCTCCACGTACGAAGCCGGAAGTATCGGTACTTTGGTGAAAATTGTAGACTTAAACGGAGGTTATACGGTTATTCCTGAGTTGCACGTAGATCTACTGGACGATGAGCAAAAGAAAAACCTGAGACAAATTGTACAACCAGAAGCTACCCGCGAAATTTCTATCGTTATTCGTCACGACTTTGTTCGCGAAGGGATTCTGAATGCTGTAGCAGAGTGTATTAAGCAAATAATTCCGTCGCACATGCTCGATGCGCGACTTAAGAAATTTGCCATTCGATTATGATTAATTAGATTTGTAGCGCTTAATTAAATTGTAAGCTGAATAAATCCCTAACTCGCCGGACTTGCTCAAATCGGTAAGTCCTTTATTGTCATTACCTGTAAATAAGTATGTCAGACCGCGGTTGAAATACGCTTCGGCAAAGTCAGGATCTATATCTATGGCTTTATTGTAGTAATTCAGTGCCGTTTTAAAGTCTTTTTGTGTACAAAGTATGTTGGCTTTGTTGAAGTAGGCAAAGCTAAAGTCAGGAGCTAGTTCTATCACTTTGTCGTAGTCGCGCATACACATTTCCACATCAAACATCATTTGCTTATCGGCCTGAAGTTTTTTTGCATTATCTGTTCCCGCCGTCGCATTGTTTCGCTGATATTCAATTAGTTTGTATCTGATGTTAGCCCGGCAAAAGTAAGCTATTACAAAATCAGGTCGAATGGATAGTGCTTTGTTTAAATCTTCTACAGCGCTCTTGAAATCCTGAACCATCGAAAACTCCAACGCTCTGTTGAAATAGGTATCTGCATTCTCATTATCTTTCGCAAGCTTATCCGAAATCTGATTGATGGCTTCGAAATGATTATTGACCAACTCGGCGGTTAATGCCAGCTCATTATTCGTGATTTTAAGAGCAGTGCTTAGCTTCTTTTGTTTATTGTAGTTGTTGATTAATGGATGAAAAAGATTGGTTCTTCTCATTTCGTCCGATTTGGCATAATAAGTCAGCACAAAGTTCTTTTCGTTTGTCACTTCAGATCGTTTGTCCTGAACATTTCCCCTAGATTTATCTTCAGCGTATTTGTTGTCAGTGTCATTCGTATTATCCTGATTTTGATCGGCAAAGCGATTGAAAAATTCGGTTTTACGGCTGCTGTTTCCGGGTTGGGTTTTTGCCAGCATTTTATTGGCAGCTTTTAGTTGCTTTTGTTTTCGGCTGATATTGTCTTTGTTCTTTTCGATATTATCAGCCTTTAACCGATATTCGTAGGCAGTTTTAATATCACCCAATGCCTGTTCTGATTGTGCTATTCCCCAATAGGCCGGAATGAAATATGGATATCGCTTGATAATAATTTTATAGTCACGGATGGCTCCCCTGTGATCGCCCAAATCGTGCTCGAGCTCGGCTTTGCTTAATAATGCCTCAGTGTTGGAGGAATCCATGCGAACTACAGTTGCTAAATCGGTAAGAGCATTGTTTTTATCTCCCAGATTTGTGCGTAACAATCCACGGTTGTAGTAGGCCAGGGGAGAGGTTTTGTCGTATTTTATGGCATTGTCATAGTCGGATAATGCTTGTCGGTAGTTTTTGTTTTGTACGTTTAATATACCGCGGTTGACATAATCGCCAGCATAAGTTGAATTTCGTTTAATCGCCTGATTATAGTCCGCTAATGCCCCTTTGTTATCATTTCTCTGCATTCTGAGCATCGCTCTGGCACTCCAGCCCATAGCATTCGTGCTGTCTTTGCGGATACATTCATCAAATGATTTTTCGGCACCCAGTGTGTCTTTCATTGCTAACTGCAAACAACCTTTTTCATAGTACATGTTGGCGCTTTTTGCGCTTAATTTTATATATTCATCCAGATCGGACATGGCGCCTGTATAATCTTCCAGTCGTTGTTTGGAGTCCATGCGGTTGAGATAGAGGTAGGCAGCACTCGGATTGAATTCTAAAGCTTTCGTGAAGTCGGCTACCGATTCTTTATAGAATTTCAAACTACGGCGGGCAAATCCGCGTGCATAGTATGCCTGAGTTAAAAATGGATTGCGCTCAATGGCTTCCGAACAATCTAAATCTGCTCCCTGAAAGTCTCCAAGCTGAATTTTGGCAATACCACGGAATAAATAGGGTTCTGGAAGGTAGGGCTTGAGTCTGATTACTTCGTTGAAGTATTGAATGGAAAGTACGTAGTCTTCAAAATACAACGCATTCCGACCAATGGCCAGAATGCGTTCAGTATCAAGCTGTGCAAAGGTGAATAGGTTGCACAATAATCCGATTGATATAATGTAAATTCGTTTCAAAAGTATGCCGTTATTTGATTTATGAACAAAAGTAAGCAAACTAAAACGTTTTCAGATCAGCTTTTAAATACATTTAGAGCCTTTAGTAACTTTTTGTACAAGAAAGCTGTATATGTGTTAATGCTACTGGGCTGTTTGCGGTGTGGGCGTTGCTGATGCAGCCGCAGTCGAGCCATCACAACCAGCATTGGCACTGAATGTTCCGGGAATTTCAAACCTGTCTGAAGCTGAGTAGCCCAATTCATGATCATTCAACACTTTCTTCATATACAATGCCCAAATTGGCAAGGCCATGCTGGCACCTTGTCCTTCGGCAATGTTGTCGAAATGGATATCCCGATCTTCGCCACCAACCCAGCATCCTGAAACGAGGTTAGGGGTGAAGCCCATAAACCAACCGTCGGAGTTGTTTTGTGTGGTACCTGTTTTACCTCCCATTGGCATGGTAAGTCCGTATTTACTGCGAATGCGGCTACCGGTACCACCATCTACAACTCCCTGAAGCATATAAATCATTTTATAAGAAGTAGTTTCGTCGAATATTTCGTGCATCTGTGGAGTAAATCGAGCAATCACATTTCCGTTAGCATCTTCAATACGGGTCACATACAGAGGTTCCACCCGAATACCTTTGTTGGGAAATGCTGTATAGGCATCCACCATTTCTGCTACTGAGATTTCGCATGGTCCGAGGCAGAGCGAAACTACGGGATCGATGTGGCCGGTAATACCAAAGGAGCGCATCAGTTTGACGAGTGCATTAGGAGTAAAAAGGCTCATCAAATAGGCCGAAATCCAGTTATCAGAATTCGAAAGTCCCCAACGTAATGTAACAATGTCACCTACATTCTTGCCTTTTGTGGTCGTTTTAGGTGTCCAGACGCCTCCTGTTCCGTTGGGGAAGGAGATAGGACGCCAGGAAGTTTTATCGCAAGGCCACATGCCTTCACTCATAGCCAGTGAGTATAAAAATGGTTTAACGGTAGAGCCCACCTGACGACGACCTACATTAACCATATCGTATTGAAATTGCCCGAAATCAGGCCCTCCGACATACGCTTTGACAAAACCGGTATGTGGATCCATCGACATAAATCCACAACGCAGGAAGAATTTCTGGTAGCGAATTGAATCGATAGGAGATAGCAAGGTGTCGCGATAGCCGTTGTAGGTGAATACCTGCATTTCTACAGGTTTTCTGAATGCTTCTTTTATTTCAGAATCACTAAATCCGTTTGATTTCATTTTAATGTATCGTTCCGATTGTTTCATCGAGCGATTCATGATTGTTTGGATTTGATCCGGATTCAGATTTTTTGAGAATGGACCATAACTACGACGTCTTTTTTCCTTGAAGAAGGTTTTCTGCAGATCCTGAATATGATCTTCCACAGCTTCTTCTGCATAGCGTTGCATACGTGAATCGATGGTTGTATAAATTTTCAATCCATCTGTGTAGATATTGTAGGGAGTGCCGTCCGGCTTTTTATTCTTGTTGCAAAATCCGTATAATGGATTGTGTTCCCATTGATACAAATCACTTTCATATTTAGCAGTTTGCCAGCTGGCGTAATCGCTTTTGTCTGGTTTGTCGGCTGTAAGGATAGTGCGCAGATATTCACGGAAATAGGTGGCTGTGCCCATTCTGTGATCTACTTTCTGATATTTTAGATTTAGTGGAATTTTTTGTAGCGAATCGCATTGCTTGTCGTTGATAAAGTCAGCTTTACGCATTTGATTCAAAACGGTATTTCTACGTCCTAAGGTTAGTTCGGGACGACGGACCGGATTGAAATACGACGAGTTTTTGCACATGCCTATTAGCATAGCAGCTTCTTCAATTTTCAGTTTGTCAGGTGTTTTGCTGAAATAAATTTGTGAGGCCGATTTGATGCCAACTGCATTGTTACCAAAATCATATTGGTTCAGGTACATGGCCAAAATCTCTTCTTTAGTATAAAGTTTTTCAAGCTTAACAGCAATTACCCATTCGATCGGTTTCTGAAACAAGCGTTGTACTTTATTTTCGGCTTGTTGCGAATACAGAAGTTTTGCCAACTGCTGAGTGATGGTACTACCCCCTCCCGAGCTTTTGTGACGAAGAATACCCGTTAGAATTACCGCACGTGTCAAAGCGCGACCATCGATACCTGAGTGATCGTAGAATCGAATATCTTCTGTGGCAACCAGTGCTTTCAGAACATTATCCGAAATTTCATCGTAATGAACCCCTACACGGTTTTCACGGCTGTAAAAATAACGTCCCAGCAACTGTTGATCAGACGATATAATTTCGGTGGCATATTTGTTTTTGGGGTTTTGGAGTTCTTCGAGTGGTGGTAGGTAGCCAATCCAGCCCATACTGATACCTACAAACATGAGTACCATCAGGAACAATCCTAGTGCAAACAGGCGCCAGAAAATGCGTCTGAATTTTGAGCGTAAATCGCTTTTTTGTGCAGTTTTATCCATTATTTTTTGTTAGCAATACAAGGGGTACAAAATTACTACTTTTTTTTCAATCTAAACCTTCATCAGTTCTATTAATATAACGTTCGAAATCATCACGCCTGCCGGGGTTAGAGCAAGATGCTGATTTTTCTGAATTACTTTCTTATTTTCGATGAATGGATTTAAAATGTCGAAGCAATATATAACGAATCCCTTGCCAAATTCATTTTCAACATACTTCAAATCTATTCCTTCCAGCGTACGTAGCGATACCATGACGTAATCATTGAATTTTTCCCGCTGGCTAAGTTCTTCTTTCTCGAAAAAACTGTTGCCATTTTCTATCGCATTTATATAGTTTTTTATCGATGAAACATTCCACTGGCGGGATTGCAAATCGTATGAATGGGCTGAAGGACCCAGTCCAAGGTAGGCTTCCTGCCGCCAGTAAGAGGTGTTGTGCCTTGATCTGAAACCTGATTTTGCGAAATTTGAAATTTCGTATGCTTCAAATCCATTTTGGGTGACAGTTTCTACCAGATGAAGATACATACTGTTCATTATTTCGTCGTCAACTGGCTGTACACGTCCTTTTTCCCGCTGTTTCCAAAGCGCTGTCCCTTCTTCGTAGGTCAATCCATAGGCTGATATGTGCTGTACATTTAAGCTGAGGGCCATCTCCAGTTGCCTCTTCCACGCTTCCAATGACTGAAAGGGAAGGCCATAGATTAAATCTACAGATATATTATGAAAACCGGCGTTTTGTGCGTTTCGTACGGCCATTCTGGCTTCGTCGGCAGAATGGCGACGGTTGATGCGTTTTAAATCTTCATCGTCGAACGACTGGATACCCATGCTGATTCGATTGAAGGGGAGTTCCTGCAAGCTCGCAAGATATTCGGCAGACAGATCGTCCGGATTGGCTTCAAAACTGATTTCGGCATCATCATTTACTTCAAAGTGTTTGTAAATGCTTTCAAAGATCAATGAAAATTGCTCTTTGTTGAGTACGCTGGGTGTGCCTCCACCAAAATAAATGGTTTTTACCGGCTGTTTTTGCAGATATTCTTGTCGAATTTCAATTTCTTTTACGATAGAATCTACTATTTGAGGGATAAATTGCAACGAAACTTCGGTGTAAAAGTCGCAATAAGTGCATTTGCGCTTGCAAAAGGGGATATGTATATAAATTCCTGCCATTTTTAAGGTTTTGTTTCTCAGTTTATTATGTCTTGATTGAAAAAAAGTTCATTTTTTTGATACAAAAATACAACAAATCCTTTGTTATATCGAAAAAACCCTCTATCTTTGCACTCGCAATTGAGAAACAACGCAGCTGCTGAAAAATACAGCCACAGAGTTTTAAAATGAGCATTCGGGGTGTAGCGCAGTCCGGTTAGCGCACCTGCTTTGGGAGCAGGGGGTCGTGGGTTCGAATCCCGCTACCCCGACAGAAAAAAGGTTTATCGATCACTCGGTAAACCTTTTTTCTTTTTCAAAAAACATAGCTTTGAAATGTTTGTCTGAA
>JBJOOU010000081.1:0-6260 GCA_046051105.1 Bacteroidota bacterium | reverse complement strand
GGAACATTTTTTCCAGCCCATCCAAACTGGAAGCTGCCACAGTTTTATTTTGGGTTTCCCTTGGGTTTCGTGGTCCAGCTGGTGTGGTGTTATATGGCATGAATGCCTGACTTGCTACAGTCATCGTCAGCTTATTGAGCTCTGGATGGAACCCAAGCAATTGCTGGGTCGCTTCCCCTAATGAATCAAACACTCTGGCAAACTTCTTATTGGTTGCCGTAATTTTAGATTCTGAGGTATTGGCATAGCGTCTATTGGCATTTGCATTCTGTTCCAGGTCTTTGAGCTTCCGGTATTCATCTTGTTTGAACAATAGAACACTTGAGCCATGATCTATCTTCAGATTTTCAACACCACCCACAATAGCGGCACCACGAGCATTCACCTTACAATCCGTATTGTGAATCTTCGAATAGATTTGCTGTGCCTGTGTCACCACATCACTGTTACTGGTAATCGTAGCTGAGATTTTAGATAAATCACTGACCACATCATCGTTAATCAACACTCGTGGACTGGCGTAAAAGAAGAAAAAACCTTCCAAATCGACCAACAAGGTCTTAACGCTCGATGTTTTCCCAATCCCCGGCGTACCAGTCAAACAGATGAAATTCACCCGACCTTGTTTACTTTCCTTCAGTGCCAGTACTACGGCGCATTTATGCAAATCACGTAAGGTGAATGAAGTTTTATTCTCAATTTTTCCCTTACGAATTGTTTTAAACTCAGCCTGCACCATCTCTTTAAGTTTTTGGTTATGGTCTTCGTCATCGACTTGCCGATCTATCAAGTCAAAAACCCACTCTAAAGCCAGTGGCTGGTTAGGATTCACAAAATCCTTAAGCCTTTCAGTAATAGTGAAAGTAAGATCCTGACCGTAGGAAATATCGCTAATATTTTTGGACACGATTTCCGAGATGTTTTTGACAGGTTCATTCACCAGATAATTCAGAATCTCAACTTGCAGTTTCGTACGTTCATCCATATCGTCCAGACTCAGAACGTTATCCTGATACTCCTTGCCCAGCTGATACATAATTTCCAGTTCTGGTGATTTATCTTTATCCGCAAATTCAGCAGAGATGTACTCACTTCCCCGGCTGGTGATCGCCATCACACTCAGACGAATATTTGGCATGTCATCTTGTTCAAACTTCCATTTAAAAGAATCAACAAAAGTGGTTGCATACGAACAGCCTTGCGCCATCTTAAATAGGACTTTTTCCTTACGGACATAGGCTCTCAAGTATTCACGTAGTTTTTTTGAGAACTTAAATGGGATCTCTTGAGCTTCTGCATTCACGTATGAGAAAACACTTTGGGATTCAGAATGTTTGATGTAACGCTTGTACTCTTGCAAATAGGTACAAGAATCCTTGGCGTTGAATTGTTCTGGTTCACCTAAAACGTAAAATAATGAATATTCCTGAACCAGCACATGATAGTTGGATTTGACTTTGATTACCGCCAGGAAATCAGCACGACCAAACATACCCTTACCAAACATTTTAGCGTGGGTAAGACTGAATTGTTGATTCCATGTTTCCAACGCCTTCTCCTTGAAGGCTTTAATAGCAATATGTTCTTCCTCAGTTGTGTAGTCATCTACAATGGTCTGGGTTATATCATTTGGCATTGTCAGTGGACACCAAATGCCAGATAAGCTCCAATTTGGTCTTGCATTCGCCGTTTTAGCCCTTGCAATACCTTTTGGCTTGATCTTTCTTAGAAACTCACGAGTATTGGTATAACCATGCCCGAATCCAGTTTTTATCAATTGCTGAAAATAGCTTTCGATATTTTCATGGATAGCGGCATTAATGACATCGCTATATAGCGCTTCCTTCATTTCCTGAAAGACATCAGCAATCTGTTTACTATTCCATTCTGCTACTACAGGATGGCTGGCTGATAATAGCTTTGCATCAAGCAAAGCCATAATCGAACCACGTTTAACAGCGATCTCATAAACCTCGCCCCAAACTTTGGCTTCATTGTTCACCACGACGCTTACTCCACATCAGTCGCTAAAATTTCTTCAGCTCCCTCTGGAATCGGCTCGATTGGATCAATCAAGTCTTCATTCTTCAGAATAACGTATTCTTCGAGCTTGCCGATTAAGGCTGGCAGACTCATGACGACTTCGCCTTTATTTAGACGACTCGACACGATGACTTCACCAAGCTCTTGAATGCCAGTGGTGCCACGAATATGGGAAGGCTCAAGTACCGGAGTGAAGTTTTTGCCAGCTGTAGGACGTTCAGACTCAAAGTAATGCAGACCACGCAATACAGAGCGAATTGATTTCATTTCATTGGAATCATTCACATCAATAATTTTACTGTGCAATCTGATTCGCTTATCGTTATGAATCGAATGCTCCTGACTGGTTAGCATATAGAAATACGAACAAATACCATTCTGAGTACGAACACCCACAGTACGTTTAGTCGCAAAGCTATATACGGACAAGGATTGTTTATATTCTTTTTGATTGATGATCGCCGTATGGTAATGATGGTGCGGTACCTCATAGGCACGACTGTTATCACTGGTTTTTAAGCTCAGTGCTGGGATCGTATCAGACTGGAATGGATAGAAATTCATATTCGGGAACAACTGATCAAGTTGATCCAAAGCACTTTCACTTTCATGAATCAAGTTGCTGGTTTCAGTCTTACCGATCTTACGCTGCGCAAAATGGTGTGAAAGCAATACAACATCTTCAAAACCATCTGACCGCAGTTTTTCGATGATACGGTGCATCGCCTTACTTGTTCTCAGATGGTCTTCAGCAACTGGGGCATGACTGACCTTCTGTAGTGATAAGCGCCCCTGTTTATCGTTGATACGCTCAAGTGTATAGACGTAGCAGATGTAGCCATAATCTGGTTTAAGAAGTAGCAAATCCTTCTGATGCTGATACTTAAATTCCACATCATTCTCAGGTCGAGAGTTATAGCTAATACAGGCAATTTTATCCTTAGTGCCATCAAATGGGATGATGATTTCTGAATATCCTGACAGTGCTTCAATTGCAGCCTGAATACGGTAAGTCACTGTTTTATCCATAGCGAGATTCACCGGGGCACAAACTCGCTCACCATTTTGATTACCATAAGGCATAGGATCTGGTTGATACTTAAGGCCCTGTACCTTCACAATAGCATCATCATTGTTCAGCAACTTCTCAAGGGTATAAGCGGTGGCATACGCTCGTTTACACTCAGGATTAAACCCACCTTTTTGGATCTTTTTTGATTTCCTTTGAAATTGGGCTTTTTCTTCATTCTCATGTTCATCAACTGAGTCAATTCGCATTACAGGTACATATAAGCGCTCTTCAATACCCAGTTGATTTTTTACTTCTTTAATCAGATGTTTAAGGAATAGATGAATCGCAATCGAAAAACATGACGTACTGATGATCAAAGCATTTTCTTTTTCATCCAAACATAATTGAGCATGGCCGCCTTTTAGGTCACTCAATCGAAATAGCTTAGATGAATAATGAATCATGACCTTGTATTTAGATAACAAGTTGTCATAACTTAAGCTCTCAGGATGATAAAAATGTGGCAGCCCATTGTCGCTGACCTTCTTGTTGGTCGGCACCATCAATACTGGTAAACAAGGAATATTCAGATTACGAGCGACATCAAATTGATCTAGGTCGGTATTAGGATTCTCAATCGGTACCAACGTTCGAATTTTCAGTGTGGAATTAAACTCAATCTCGCTTAGGGCTTTACGAGCATAATCATTCTTTCGAATGATTTCGTCTTGGCTCATTTTCGCCAATTTTTTACGGCTAGCATCCACCATCGAGATGTAGCTGTAAAAGTTCGATTCTTTACCCTTAAATATACTAAAGAACTGTTCCGCATCTTCACCAATTGAACTCTTGAATACATCTAGATTCACAATACTTGGAAGGATGTAGAGTACAGTTTTAAGACTACTATCCTTTTCCATCTCACTAATGATGGAATCCAGATTCGCTTTTAGCGCTGTAGTGATCGTAGACGTGATCGCCTCCATTCGCTCATGCATTTTTTCGGTATTGAGCTTTTCGTCTAAGATACGAGTAAGGTTAAGTCGGATTTTTTGAGGATTCTTGAATGCATCAACCAGTTTATTGAATGCCCCTTCAAAATCTGAAATCTTCATGTCTGCCCCAGATAGAACGAAGTACATCATAATGAGCTGGAACATCTCTACTTGAGCAACGCGATCTGAGCACTCTTTGCTTAATCG
Source organism: Bacteroidota bacterium (assembly GCA_046051105.1). Lineage (GTDB taxonomy): Bacteria > Bacteroidota > Bacteroidia > Bacteroidales > Paludibacteraceae > Paludibacter. The sequence continues at coordinate 2,003 of JBJOOU010000081.1, read as the reverse complement.
CTCTTCAGAAATCGGCTGACCTTTATCATCCACAATATCCTTCAGCAGCAATGCTTTATTGATAGTATGCAGACGAGCTTCATAAGCAGTCAGCATGGTATCTGTACCCGAACGGTTGCCTTTGCTTGTCTTATAATTGATCTGCAACTTAGAGTTAAATGAACTTACTTTTTCCTCTTTAACAAACTCCCCATTCACTCGAAAGGCATAAGTGACTTCACGTTTTAGAGATAGCCCTTCCTTATCCTCATGACGAATATCATTCATTTCAATTTTTGGTTTTACCCAGATTGGCAAAGCATCTGTTGCTCCAACATAGGCCAGCAAACCATTAAAATCAACTTTACCTACAGCGCCATAGATAGCACTAAAGTCAATACCATAGTCCTTAATGGTTTCCGTTGTCTCCTCATTCCATGGAGCAATTCGATTACCAAAAATCTCAAAGAAAGCAATTGCTTTACGGATATAGGAAACAGCGGACTCACGCTTGAAATCGTTACGCTCAGTCTTCTCAATGTGATCCGCAATGATCTCCATAATTTTGAAGCAATTTCGGATACGAGCTCGTGATAGTGCTTTGATTTCTACGAAATGAAGTAGATTTTGGATATCATTATTTTCAGCAGAACATTCATCATCAAGAATTTCCTGCATACGTTCAGCAACCTCTAATGGCATCTTTTCACTAGCTGAGTAGGACTGCTTCACAATGGCTTTGATTGCCTCGCAAACCTCTTTCACCCATTGAGGTTTGCTGATTTCTTCAGTAACAGTGAAAAGTCGTAATTCGCCATCTTTTGCTTTTAAGTCGTTTGTATATTGCAAAGAAGCTACTTTAGATTGTCCTTTGACTTGCATAGGATACTGAGAATTTTTGGCAATCACTGGATCAGAATATTTGAGATCGCCTAAGAATTGGTTGAGAAAATTCAGTGCCATACCTGTCGGAGCATTTTGAAGTACTTGCTGAACAATTTCAGACATCACTTGGTCTAAATCACGATAGGTCTGGGCAGTTTTAGCTTCAGATTCCTTATCAAATAAAGTGCTTATTCTGAGTTTTGAATCTTCAGGTAATAATTGAATATCTTTGATGATGTTATAAATTGGCTTTGAATCGTTTTTAGTCCCGATCTGCTTAAATACTGCAGACACAAAAGCGGTGGCATCAAAATGCAAATTATGAGAAGGCCCATAATAATTGAAGAAATGATCTGATTGATGGTTTTTAAGAGTCCCCACCATAGCTTTTAATAAAGGGGAAAGAATTATTTTAGGTGCGAGTGTACTTAGTTCAGTACTAGAACCATTGTTATTTAATTGCATTAAGTTTTATCCATGACAAAGTTGGCACTAAGAGGTATTTTTATATTTATTAAATATCAAAATCCTCTGTCTGAACTTTGATCATATTTTTTTTAATTAAGAATGTAAATATAAGTTATTTAGAGATTTCTTAAATCGCCACACATATCTTGATATTATGGGAGTAATTAAATCATATTGATAACCATAATTTTCTATATAACTTGGAAACTTGTACAGTAAAATGACTTCATAAACAGATGCGGATTAAACCATGGAATCCTCGGTAGCCTATAAATAACCGAAGTTATAAGTAGAGGTTAAGCAGCCATTAAAGGTGATCTTCCTTTGTTAGCTTGGTGTGGTCTTTCATGATTCGAATGCCACACCCAATCAGTTATGTAATCCTTGTGTCCTGCCATTTTTCAATAGCTAATCGTTTGAGAATAATCAATAGTGAAAATTTATAATGACCACTAAAACTCTCCGACTATAGAACCAGTTTGATATTTTTTAGGAATTTCAATTTTTTTGAGCTGTAAGAATAAAATCAGGCATGTTTTTTCCAAAGTAAATTCAGCCATTTTTCTTGTCGATCAGGTCGCTGATCTACTGTAATCCACTGTTTTAATACCCTAACCCCATTCAACTGGTCTAACAATTCCTGAGCCTGCTCTTCATTTAAGTCAGTAAAC
>JBJOOU010000080.1:0-3088 GCA_046051105.1 Bacteroidota bacterium | reverse complement strand
GAAGTTTGATTTCCACAACCACACACCAAAGTCAAACGACTTTGGAAAGGGTGATACCACTCACATGGCAATCTCACCCGAGGACTGGTTGCTTATGTATATGACCGCAGGAATTGATTGTATTGCTATAACCGACCACAATTCAGGAGAATGGATTGACACTTTAAAAGCGGCATTGGCTGCAATGGAAATTTCAGACCCGAAGCCGACAGGTTACAGAAAATTATTTCTGTTTCCCGGAGCAGAAATTTCTGCATCAGGTGGAGATTTCGGACAAATTGAGCATAGTATTTCGGTTTAAAGTGAGCAGTACATTTCGGAGCAAATTGAGCACCCCATTTCGGAGCAAATTGAGCACCTGTAAATAATCTAAAAAAAGTTACGATAGTAGACATAATTTTTACCTTGTAGGAATAAATCCACAAGACAAAAGTAATAATTATGGCAAACAAAACTATCGATATGAATAAAATTCGTCAAGTGCTGCGGATGCACACTCAAGGCAAAAGCAAGCTGTTAATTAGCCAGCAAACAGGAGTAGCTCGTAATACAGTAAGCAAATATCTCCAGCAATTTCAACATTTGCGGCTTACAGGAGATGCTCTAAATCAGTTAAATGATTACGATTTAAACAAACTGTTTAGAAATGAACCTCTTGTTGTACCAAGCCAAAGGGAAAAAGACCTGCAACTTTTTCTACCAAAAGTAGAAAGAGAAATAAAGCGTACAGGAGTTACCTTACAGATGATGTGGGAGATTTACAAGAAACAACATCCATCAGGTTATGGAATCACTCAGTTCTACCATCATTACAACAAATGGGTAAAGAAAACATCACCACTGATGCATATGATACATAAAGCTGGTGATAAGATGTATGTTGATTATGCAGGCGAACGATTATATACAGTAGATAAAGAAACGGGTGAATTATTATCAGTAGAAGTATTTGTAGCAATACTCGGGGCAAGCCAATTAACCTATGTAGAAGCCACACCGAGCCAAAAGAAAGAAGATTTTATCATCGCTTGTGAAAATGCACTTCATTATTTTCAAGGTGTTCCATCGGCAATTGTACCAGACAATTTAAAATCAGCAGTAACTAAAAGTAGCAAGTACGAACCCACCTTGAATGAAACTTTTGCAGACTTTGCAGAGCACTATCAAACAGCTTTGTTACCGGCCAGGGCTTATCGCCCGCGTGATAAATCTTTAGTGGAAGGAGCAGTAAAGATTATGTATAATAGAATCTATACAGCCCTTCACAATAAAACATTTTTCTCTTTGGAAGAACTCAACAATGCCATCTGGCAGGAATTAGAATTACACAATAATAGGTTTATGAAAGGAAGAAATTTTTCACGTAGACAGCAGTTTGATGAAGTTGAAAAAGCTGCATTGATGCCACTTCCAACGTTCCGTTACGAATTTAAGAAGCAGCAAATTTTAACGGTAATGAAAAATGGACACATTTGTTTGAGCATAGATAAACATTACTATAGTGTGCCTTACAAGTATATCAGCAAAAAAGTAAAGGTGATTTACTCTCCGACAAAGGTTGAAATATTCTATCGTTTTGAGATGATTGCTTCACATACTCGAATCAAAAGCCCTTACAATTATACCACTGTAACAGAGCATTTAGCCTCGGCTCATAAGTTTGTAAGCGAATGGACGCCTGAAAAATTTATTGACTGGGCTCAAGCCATTCACCCCGATGTGAAAACATTTATAACTAACATATTGGAAAAGAAAAAACATCCAGAACAAAGTTATAAATCCTGTATCGGAGTTTTGAGTTTTGAAAAGAAAGTAGGAAAAGATCGTCTTATTAGGGCTTGTCAACGGGCATTAGAATATGGAATTTATAGTTACAAAATCATTCAGAATATACTGGATAAAAAAATGGACCAGTTTCAAGATGATGAAAAGCAGCAGTCCCTTGCTATTCCTATGCACGAAAATATCAGAGGAGAAGAATATTATCAATAAAAAACAAACAATTAAATTTAACTAAAAACAAAAAAAATGAACAAAGAAACAATTGAAAAAATGAAAGCAATGAAACTATCAGGGATGGTTCGTGCCTTTACAACAAGTTTAGAAAATGAACAGCAAAACAACTACACGGCTGATGAAATGGTAAGTTTTTTAATCCAGTCAGAATGGGACGAGCGGCAGAACAGAGCTATTAATCGCCTCATTACAAATGCCCGTTTCCGTTACAATGCAAGTGTTGAATCGTTGTATTATGACAACAATAGAAATTTGGATAAAAACCAAATTCTACGTTATGCTGATTGTTCTTATATCAAAGAAAATGAGAACATCCTCATCACAGGAAGTACAGGTATTGGTAAAAGTTATATTGCCACTGCTCTTGGTTATCAGGCTTGCATGCTTGGTTACAAAGTAATGTATGCGAATACTAATAAACTCTTCTCACGATTAAAAATGGCAAAAGCAAATGGAATTTATGCAAAAGAAATGGCTAAGATCGAACGACAGGACTTGCTTATACTTGATGATTTTTGTTTGCAGCCTTTAGATACTATTAACCGTAATATGCTTATGGAAATTATAGAAGACCGGCACGCAAAGGGTGCAAGTATAATTACATCGCAAATTCCAGTAAATAAATGGTATGAAATTATCGGAGAACAAACAATTGCTGATGCTATTTTAGATAGAATTGTACACAGTGCTCACCGAATAGAAATTAAAGGTGAGTCACTCAGAAAAAAATTAACAAGCGTAAAAATAAATAAAGAAACAATCAATAATTAAACTAATTTTGCAAACAAGTATCGTATCTAAATTAGATGTTAACTTTCACTGCTCAATTTACTCCGAAATGGGGTGCTCAATTACACCGAAATATCCACTCTGACGCCCATAAAAATTTAATCAAAAAGTATTTTCCAGATGATAAAGTAGCACAGGCGGTTTTGGCACAAAACTGTTTTCTTAGACCAAGTGGTGCTTCCTCGTTTTCCGACTTTGAATATCTCACCATTAGCCAAAAAGGAGACACTGTAGAGGTAAATTATAAATTAATGGATTACAATAGAGGTGTTTCAAAGTTAAC
>JBJOOU010000079.1:0-3818 GCA_046051105.1 Bacteroidota bacterium | reverse complement strand
CTCTCACACCACCGTACGTACGGGTCTCGTATACGGCGGTTCGTTTAGTAATGGGTTCAGTTTGTAATACATTTCCAACATCGATTCATGTCCTCGCTTCCTGAGGCGTTCCAACGTGATGGTGGTACTAAGTATTGGGCTTTGCGCTATGCACCACACCCAATGAAGTCTAAATTCTACATAATGGAATTTGTCTCTTAAATTTATTAACTTGCTGCACGCATGATGTGACAAAAAAATCTACAGATGATAACATCTGTAGAGGGCGGGTCGGAAACGAGGTACTAACAAAAGGATATGAATACAAAAAAAATCATACACTGGACTTTCGTATTAGCAATAACCATCTTGGTTGTTTATTACCTCTATCCTGAACAAAAATTAGACCATAATATTAAAATTGACTCATTGATTGTTTATAAATCAAAGAGAGAATTAATGGCTTATTCAAAAGGACAATTAGTGAAGACCTATAAGATTTCACTTGGTAGAAACCCAATGGGTGACAAAGCCTTTGAAGGAGATAAAAAAACGCCCGAAGGTGTTTATTTTATTAACGCCAAAAATCCCAATAGTGTGTGTTACAAAAACCTGGGTATTTCCTATCCTAACAAACAAGACATAGAAGTTTCAAAAAATCTTGGCAAGCCGCCAGGTGGAAACATAAAAATTCACGGACTCACAAACGGAGCTGGTTTTATTGGTAAGTTTCAACGTTGGTTTGACTGGACAGCAGGTTGTATTGCTTTGACAGACCAAGAAGTTGAAGAACTTTATAACACTGTGGAAATCGGGACGAAAATTGAAATTAAACCATAATACAAAAAGAAAAAGTATTTATATCCACCTACGGCAATAACGAAGATCGTAAAAAATGAAATTCATTAAACAAACATTGCTAACAATCCTGATGCTAATAACAGCTGGACTTTTGTTTCGCGGATGGTGTTACAGACATTTAGTGACATACAAATCAGTCGGACTTCGAACAAATTATTCAGCAACAGAAAAGGAATTAATTGACTATATTGAAACAAACATTAACAAACAAACAACACATGACATTAAGGAAGTTATCAAACTTGGACTTTCAATAACCTCCGCACATCTAAACTATACCATCAGCAAAAATGATATCGACCCAAACAAACTCGTGTATTCCAAAACTGCACATTGCGTGGGTTATTCCTCATTCTTTGCTACAATTTGCAACTATCTATTAAAGAAATACAACTTGAGTAACGAATGGATTGCAAAACCACAAATTGGACAAATCTATTTTCTGGGAACAAACATCCACCAGTATTGTAAATCCTCGTTTTATAAAGACCACGACTTTGTGACAATGGAGAATAAAAAAACAGGAGAAATCATAGCCATAGACCCAACTATTCATGATTATTTACGCATTGACTTTATAACCTATCGAAAATAAAAAAAGCGGATAAAAACGCCGAAATCAACCACTCCTACTCACTTAATACACCGCATGAAAATACAAATTATTGCCCTCGCAACCATCACACTGTTACTTTTCAGTTGTGCAAACAATGCTTCTCAAGATGGACACCAGCACCATGCAGGCGAGTCCATAACACTCAACAAGGGACAGAAATGGAAAGTGGATGACAACATGCTGGTGCATATCCGAAATATGGAAAAAGACGTGGCGGAATATGTCGGATCCGGCGCTAAAGACTACCGGACATTAGCAAAGAAGTTACAAACCAACACGGATTTGCTGACCTCCAACTGCACCATGAAAGGAAAAGCACACGACGAACTGCACAAATGGCTGTTGCCCTATATTGATCTGGTCAATGAATTATCAAAAACAACTAACGACAGTGAAGCCGCCGGCATCGTTGAAAACTTACAAGAGTCATTTATTACTTTCAATCAGCACTTTCTGTAAACCCAAACTGAGTCACACCGTGTTTATTAAAATGATAAAATATTGTATTTACATAAAATACAAACCTCTAATTACTTCATACAACAATAAAATTAAAATTACTGCGTAAAAAAAATATAAGCGTACAACCCAAACTAAATTATTTTATCTATATTTGCATCATTATTTAATCATCGCTATTCTCTCTAACAGGGAATTCAGTTGAATTTATTTTAAGACAAAAACTACCATGTGGGAAAATAAAAGCACAATAAAGTAAGCATAATAAATAAAAAACATGAAAAACAATCACAAATTATTTACAATCATTGTATCATTATTCATGATAGCATGTACCAAAGAAACTAACGATATAAATTCTAACTCCGATTGTAAACTATCGAGTATCACATACGACGCTGATCCTTATCTGAAATTTGATATTACTTACAGCGGAAATAAAATAGTTTCTATGATTCAATCAATTGACAACCCTGATTACAAGATGACCTTCTACTACAATAATGACAATTTACTTTCACACAAATATCTGATTGACATTCCAACAAATAGAATCGTAGACGTTGATTCATTTATATACAATTCCAACAAACAAGTCAGCATTTTCAACTGGTATTCTGTTGATGAGGATGGAAAAAGAGACTTAGAATATCAATCAAGAAGGACTTACAATGAGATGAATCAACTTATATCGTACAGAGACTCTACTCTTGCTGAATTTGATTATAGAATCTATGTTGGAAGCATAGAGTATTCAAACAACAGAAAACAAAAAGAAACAAAATCAATATACGACAAAAATAACAATTTTAAAGGCAAAGAAATATATGAGTATATATACTCAAACACCCCTAATAATATATTCAACATCATTGATCAGTCTACAGATATCTTATATTTCACACCAACTTCTTTTGAAGACTTTAAAAACACAGACCTATTGGTATCCCGTGTCATATACAAGGAATATGACAATGAAAACACCTTAGTTGACACATATACAATAGAGTACACTTATACAACTGAAAATGGAAAATTAGTATCCGTCAGCAATGATAATATTGGGCCATTCCTCAAATTTGGCTATAATTGCGAATAAAATAATTTTCATCATTCACACCTGCTTATAGTGTTAAGCAGGTTTTTTTTTATAAAAAAGGGTGTGATTCCGAATAGGTGTAAAACATAATTAGCTAATTAGCTGATTATTTCCTCCAGCTCTCCCAGGCTCTCTGCGCCAGCTGATACGTGAGATATTCGATATAGTAACTGCCTTTGGCAGCGTCTGCCAGTTCGTTAAAATAAGATTCAAACTGCAGGATATGGTGTATGTTTCTCGCGATACGCTTGCCAAATTCCGAATTTTCTTTGCTGATATCGTGACTACCGATAATCAGGGCATCGCAGCCACCGGCAACCGCACTCATAGCCTCGGTGGTATTGCGCAACATATTGGTATATTCATCGCCGGCATCTCGTCGCTGTAAGCCCGTTTCGGACACTATCGTCAGGGCGACCTGCTTCTCCAGCACATTTCCGGCCTGCAGCCACAGCCAGCGCAGGGCGCGCAACTTGGCAATTTCCATAAAATAATGCGAACCTGCTTTCCACAATACCTGCACTTCCATCGCCGTTGTTTGCTGCATTTGCTGCAGAATATACACCAACTCCTCTGCCGTTGAAGTCAGCAGCGGCACTTCGATGAACTGCGGACAAGTTCCCGGCAACTGCTGTTCTATCGCGGAACGATCTTCCGGTCGGACATGCAACAAATGTACGGGCGCCACCTCCAGCAAAATGTCTTTCGTCAATGCCGCCGCATCTGCCGCCGATATCGCCTGATGCTCAACATCAAACAGTATAGCCTGCGCGCCTGCCTGCAATGCTTTCAGCGCCTCCTGAT
>JBJOOU010000078.1:0-7539 GCA_046051105.1 Bacteroidota bacterium | reverse complement strand
TGTAGTGGGTAGTTAGTAGTGGGTAGTAGAGACGCAATTTATTGCGTCTCAATGATTAACGATTAATGATAAGTGTAGTTGGTAGAGACGCAATATATTGCGTATCAATGATGGGTGGTATCTGCCCCTAGCCCCTCCCGTTACACGGGATAAATGGCGGGGAATGAAGTTACCTTCGTATCTGCCCCTAGCCCCTAAAGGGGAATGAGATTACCTTCGTCTCCTATATTCCGATTGTAAAATCGAAGAAAATCTTATTCATATCTGATAATCACTTTATTATAATACCGCTAACATCCCCTTTAGGGGCTTGGGGCAAAATCATTCGAATTATTCTGCAAAAGCCCGATGGCCATCTGTGAGGGGGTGACTTAGGTTCACCCGTTCACTAAAACGTTGGCGCTTTGTTATTTTGCCCCTAACCCCTAAAGGGGAACTAAATTACTATCGGCTCTTAATAAGAGTGGTAAGTGAGAAACGATTAAAGATAAGTAATTTGGATGGGTTGTTTAGACAGAATTGGAATTCTGTCGTCCTGAGTGATTTGTAGTGGGGGTGCGACTCAAAGTCGCACTCCCACTTGCATATATACCTGGGACTATAAGACCTAACAGGTTTTGGAAAGCTGTTAGGTCTGGGGGCTGTTTTTTTGATCTATGGCAGAAAATAATTAACTGTATGGTAGGCTGTTTAAAATGTTATTTGTAAATTTGGGCACCACTGAAATAAAAACACAATTCACCATCTATGCTCTTTAATAAGTATCAATATCGGGAGTCTGCCATTCAAAAGCGCGGATATTCTCAAACCTGTATAGCACAGGATGAAACAGACAGCTCTTTTTGGGTAAAATGGATACTCGGGATTGATAAAGATAGTATCAAATCGAAAATATTGGCCGATAAACTACGGCATTTGCAAAAGGTGCGGCATAGCACGCTACCTGAATTGCTAGAATTTGGTTTTGATGAAGAGCAACAAACCTATGCTATTGTTTTCAAAGAGATAAGTCATGCAAAATCATTGGAGCAACAAGTGGCAGAAATCAATGAGCAGGCTTTTGTAAGAGGAGTGATAGATGTTATTGACTGCCTGAAAGAGTTGCACCTGAAACACCGGATCAATCATGGCGATCTTCACCCGGGCAATATACTGATAGATGGCGACGGGCAATTTTACCTGATTGATTTTGGCCTTTCGGATATTACTCAGACACTCAGTCAGCAAAAAGATCTCGAGATATTTGCACGGGCTTTTACTGCTCCTGAAAAATTACAAAAAACCGGGAATAAAGGATTTCCTTATCAATCAGACATTTATTCGGTGGGTAAAATCATAGAATGGTTTTACGCCGAAAAACAAATCGAGATTTCCGAGGAACAATCGTTAGCACTCCAATCGGTACTTCATGACGAACCCGCCCAGCGCCCCGGATGGGATCGGTTGTTGGAAATTCTTTCAGGATTTATGCGAAACAAGGGCTCGCAGGAAGTCGGTATATCCTTCAGAAACAGGTATCATGAACAATTGATCGAAAAGCTGAATACTTATGCTCCCGTTTTTGATGTGTCTCCCCAAGCAGGGGCCAACATATTGATGAACCTCCTTGTAGCAGACTATCTATGCGAAGGCGTACTTTGGATTAAGAATGAGCAAAAGCTACTAATCAATACCATCGTACCACTGGCCGAATGCGACGAAAAAAGAGTTCGGTATATTGCCAAAGAAGGAAAAAAGCTAAAAGAAAGCTATCGGTTCAGTATAGCATTCAGTTCGGACAGAGTAAATCTGACAACTTATTTTGAAAAGTGGCAATTGGAAAAACAAAGTAAGAACCGCTGGAAAGAGGCCGGGAAAAAGGAACTGGATTTTTATGAAGAACTTTTAAAAAAAGAGAAAGACGTTATCGCCAGAAACTCGCTACGGCTTCAGTACTCCAATTACAGGATCAACCGCAACGATATTGAATTTGATATCCGCATCCATGACAACGCCGATAACGAGGGCTCCAACCTGAGCAGTATAGGCTTTGTATGGAAACACATAGACGAAGGCAACAGCATCCTGTCGGAAGGGTTTGAGTATATGCTGTCGGCAACTGGCGACAAAAAGCAGAACAAAAATGCTGTTGTATTCTCAGGAAAGCCATTTTCGTTCGATAACAATAAACTCAGAATCAAAGATTTTGAACACCTGAACAAAGATGCCATTCCACGGAGTGGATATCTGTTTGAAAATACGGCGAAAAAGGAAGAAGAAAAAAACCGCCAACTGGATGCCATCCGAAAGGTGAATAAAAATGAGGTGCAAAATCCGGATTTAATTTACTACCTGTTTAAACCTCTTGAGCTCAACGGTCGGTTCATTGATTATGAAACTGAAGAACTGAATGTATTTCAGAAAGATGGAAGCGGACAGGCATTGTCATACTCCTACCACCAACGCAAAGCCATTATCAACGCCCTGCAACGAAAACCGGTAACGGTAATACAGGGTCCTCCGGGAACAGGAAAAACAACTGTGATAACCGAAATTGTATTCCAGCTACTGAAGCAGCAACCCGAAGCCAAAATACTCATTACATCGCAAACCAACAATGCAGTAGATCAGGTACTCGAAAACCTGATCAATAACGCCATTCCGGTGCTACGGTTGTCGGGAGTTACCAAACCCCGAAATCCACTTATACAGAAGCATACAGTAGAAGCCAAATTAAGCGGCTGGAAAGAGCAGGTAATGAAATCGGCAAAGAGCCAGTTTCGGAAAGAGCAACAAAAATTGATGGCCTCGCTAAACGACAGTATCAAGGAATCGATTGTATCTATCCTGCTGGAAGAGGCTGAGTGGAAACCTGCGAAACAAAAAATTGAGAACATAGCTTCGCGTATCCAATCGCTGGAAGCCATCCGTCAGTTGCCCAACGAGCAACAAAGGGCTATTGAGCTGCTGGAAAAGACATTGAATATTCAGTTATGTGCATTTATGGAATTAGCTGCTTTACACAAAGACTGGATAAGCACTATTACCGGACTCGACGAAAAAAGCGCTCTGAATCAAAAACTAATCGATAGTATTCGTGTAATAGGTGCTACCTGCAACCATATTGCGTCCAAAAGCTACAGTAAATTCAATTTCGAGTTTGATTATGTCATCATGGACGAATCGGGCAAAGCTACTCTGGCAGAAGCACTAGTGCCAATCGTATTGGGAAATAACCTGGTGTTTGTGGGGGATCACCGACAATTGCGACCTATGCTCACCACCACCCGCGAAGTAGAAAGCTGGCTGCGCGAGAAATATAAAAAAGAGGCTGACGAACTGGAAAATCAGGACGACTATTTCAACAGACCCAGTTTGTTTGAAAACGTGATCAATGCTATCGATCTTCGCTTTAAAACACAGCTCACCGAGTGCCGCAGATCATCGAAAGAACAGGTAAAACTGACGTCGGAATGTTTTTACGAACCCGAAGGTGATGATGAAATCGTGCCCATCGACCGGGGAGTGGAGAAAGAACACAACCTGCCTTTGGCCATCCCTTCGTCGGTGTTTTTTATCGATATTGGCGCTGATTACAAAAGCGAAATGGACGACAAATCAGCCAAAAATACCCGCAGTGCGGAACTGATACCACGAGTGCTTGAAGAACTGAACAAATACGAAGCCGTAAAAAACTATTCGATAGGGGTGATTACGGGATACTCGGCACAACAAAAACTGCTGAAACGCAGCATCGAAAAACTACATATTAAAAAGCCACTAACCAACATTACGCAATGGGATAAGCGTGAAGAAAAGCTAACAGTATCTGTCGTGGATCGGTTTCAGGGGCTGGAGCGTGATATCGTGATAGTGGATTTGGTAAAGAGTGGCCCCGGGCTAAAACTGGGCTTTCTGGAAGTGCCCAACCGGATAAATGTAGCCTTATCCCGCCAAAAGCGCTTGCTGATTATCGTTGGCGATTACCACAGTTTGGTAAATGCGACCACTTCCGACAGGCTGAAACAAAACAAAGCAGCCCTGCAACTGTATCTGGAAAAGATAAAGCCCGCGTGGAGAATTAAATCAACAGACATTAAACAGTTATTTGTATGACAGAACAGGAAGTATATAGCGCGCTGAACGACAAGGCAGCCAAAGGATATAAAATAAATGAAATCATTCCGTTTAGTTATCCGGTGCGGCGCCTGATAATGGATGTGGTGGTAAACAAACAACCGGACAGTTCGTTGCTCAAGGTCTATACAGTCTTGTTGCGGGCTATACGCATGGGTATGCACCAGGCGGATGAGTTATTTGCCTTTTTAGGAATAAGCACTACCGATGAGTTTATGCTTAGAGAATTATTCAGCCTGCGCGAAAAGGGCTATCTTGATTTAGTGTCCGACCAATGGTTTATCACCGCCGAGGGAGAACTATTCATACAAAACAACGAAGTGCTCCGCGTAGAGGAAAAAGAAGAATACGAATTTCTGATAGACGGTCTATCGGGCGAGGTATGGTCGAAAGAGGATTGGAAAACCGGAAGACAGAAATTAGCAAAGTCCGTTCAACCGCGTGTCACCGCTCTCCATAAAAGTACTGACCTGCTAAAAGGTAAATACCAGCCACTGGCCGATGTTTTCAAAAAAGATCATCAACAAAAGGCCTATCTGTTGGGGTACGAAGAGGATGAAATAAAAAAGGATTTTGAAGAGTATATCCACCTGTGGCTCATAGAGTATGTGCCCGTAAAGAAAACTGATACGGTTTCGTTTCTGGAAGTTCGGAACTTTCAGGATTTGCAAAAAAACAAGCCACTAACCGAGCGTTTCAATGCCGAATACAAAGAGATGGTGTACGGGTTGACCACTTCTGAGCGTTCGCAATCGGAAGCCATTATACCCTCTATCAGTAGTCAGCCGGCACCACAGGCCGAAAGCAACCAGGCAGGCTTTGACACCCTGACTATTTGGGAAACCAAACAACAATTTGTAAAAGCCCTGCAGGAAGTGAAACAGCGCGTACTGATAGAAAGTCCGTGGATAAAACGCGCCACACAGGAATACCTGCCCCTATTTGAGCAATTGCTGAAAGACGGGAAACAACTGATCATTCTGTATGGCATTGGCGAACACGACGAGCACGACTACCCCACCCTCAAAAAAGTGGAGGAACTGCAAAGACGGTACGACAAGCAGTTTCTACTACTCCATCTACCTTCATATTTTTGGGAAAAAGGATCACGGTTGACGGGTACCCACCGAAAATTGATGATCAAAGACAATGATTACTACATTTCGGGCAGTTTTAATTTTCTATCCTTTGGAAAAAACGAAAATCAACAGGTAGCCAATGAGGAAAGTACGCTCTTCAGGCAGCAAGTACCGCAACGATGGGCCAAACTGATAGCAGAATATCAGCTGGAGAACATCATTTGAAAATGTGTTTTTTACTGAAAAAATTACCAACAACCAAAGTGATAATCCCGAATTGAATTTGTAAATTTGGGGCTTACTAAAAAACAGAAATACAAGAAATCCTTAGTATATTTGTAAATAGTTGCTAATAATGCATTTTATACTGGTAATCAAATGATTGAAAAACCATTTAATTGAAACAATTAAGTCACCACTGATTGCTGCAATGACCAAAGAAAACGAAATTGAACTCGGTCTGATTGAGAAACTCAAAGACCTTAAATATACCTATCGGCCTGATATTCGCGACCGCAATGGTTTGGAGCTGAACTTTCGGGAAAAGTTTCAGGCGCTGAACCGCGTGAAGCTGACCGACAACGAATTCAAACGGCTGCTGGAAGAAATTGTAAGCCCGGATGTGTTTGCTTCGTCGAAGCGACTGCGCAACCGGGAGACTTTTTTCCGGGAAGACGGCACGCCCCTGCAATATACGCTGGTCAATATCAAAGACTGGTGCAAAAACGATTATGAGGTAATTAATCAACTGCGTATCAACACCAACAACAGTCATCAGCGGTATGATGTGATTTTGCTGATAAACGGTTTACCTGTGGTGCAAATAGAGTTAAAGGCTTTGGACGTAAGCCCACGAAAAGCCATGCAACAGATTGTGGACTATAAAACCGACCCGGGCAATGGATATACCAATACGCTGCTTTGCTTTATGCAGTTGTTTATTGTAAGCAACCGCAGCAACACCCAATATTTTGCCAACAACAACCACCAGCATTTTGCGTTCAACGCCGACGAGCAGTTTTTGCCGGTGTATCGGTTGGCCGACAAAGAGAATAAGAAAATCACCCTGCTGGATGAGTTCGCCGAAAAATTTCTGGCGAAATGTACCCTGGGCGAGATGATTAACCGCTACATGGTGTTGGTGGCCAGCGAACAAAAGCTGCTGGTGATGCGCCCGTATCAGATTTATGCGGTGAAAGCCATTGTGGATTGCATCCACGAAAACCGGGGCAACGGCTTTATCTGGCACACCACGGGGAGCGGCAAAACGCTGACTTCGTTTAAGGCTTCTACCCTGCTCAAAGACAATCCCGATATTGAGAAATGTTTGTTTGTGGTAGACAGGAAGGATCTCGACCGCCAGACCCGCGAAGAGTTTAATAAGTTTCAGGACGGTTGTGTGGAAGCCAATACCAATACCGAAACGCTGGTGCGCCGCATGCTGTCCGACGATTATGCCGACAAGGTGATAGTCACTACTATACAGAAGCTGGGCATAGCACTCGACGCCGAACACCGCTCCAATTACAAGGAACGACTGGAACCGCTGCGCGATAGCCGCATTGTGTTTATCTTCGACGAGTGCCACCGTTCGCAGTTTGGCGAAAATCACAAAGCCATCAAGGAATTTTTCCCCAACTCGCAGTTGTTTGGCTTTACGGGAACACCCATATTTGAAGAAAATTCCACTCAGATTATAAGGGAGGGAGAAACCGCATCGTATAAGCTGACCGAAGACGTATTCGAGAAGCTGTTGCATTCGTACACCATCACCCATGCCATCGACGATAAAAACGTATTGCGTTTTCATATCGACTACTTTAAACCCGAAGGTACCAATGCACCCAAAGCAGGCGAACCACTGGCCAAACAGGCCATTGTGGATGCCATATTGCAAAAACACGATGGAGCGACGAATAGCCGACGATTCAATGCGGTGTTTGCCACCCAATCCATCAACGATGCGATAGATTATTACCAACGCTTTAAAGCCGCACAGGCAAAGCGACTGACTGAAGACGAGGATTATATCCCCCTGAACATTGCCTGCGTGTTTTCGCCTCCGGCCGAAGGCAACAAAGATGTACAGCAGCTGCAGGAAGACCTGACACAGGAAAAGGAGGATAACAAACAGGACCCCGAAGGAAAGAAACAGGCGCTTATTGCCATTCTGGCCGATTACAATCAGCAATACGGCACGAACCATACCATCAGTGAGTTCGATTTGTATTATCAGGATGTGCAGCAACGTATCAAATACCAGAAATACAGCAACAAGGATTATCCGCACCGCAACAAGATCGATATCGTGATTGTGGTGGATATGCTGCTCACCGGCTTCGAT
>JBJOOU010000077.1:0-3210 GCA_046051105.1 Bacteroidota bacterium | reverse complement strand
ATCAGTCCAATTAGGGGCGTATTTCCAGTGGACTAGTCCAAATATGTTTTTGGACTGTAAAAATCCGTTGTTTTTGGACTGTATTGGACTGCTAAAGGACTTGTATTGGACTGTCGGAAACTCCATATATTACGGATAGTTTACCCTTTTTAGTCCGAAAGTCCAAAATATTCATTCTTATAGCTTAGCTAAAGGTAAAAGGAAAAATAAAAAATAAGAGAATAGGATTTCCGGAGAAAATCGGACGGGCGGCACCGGCGGGAAACCTGGAGCCGGACGGCCAGTGATGGGGCACAAAGGAAATAGTTTGAAAGGAGGCGGCTAGCGCCGCGAAATTTTGATTATCCGGCTACCGCCGGAGGAAAGCATGGGAGTGGTTACTTGTAGAACTTCTTGGATACGGAAAACGCGCCGGGGAGCATCAGTAAGAACGGGATGGCCATGGTGTATTTTATTTCATCATAGTTTTTCCCGATTTGCAGGTTTTTATAGTATTGTTCCCGTCTGAGGTAGTAAGTAGCCTCACTGGGAATTTTCCAGGCTCTATCGCCTATTATTTGCGCTAAAAACCATTTCTCGAGCAACCGGGCAAGACGACCGTTGCCATCTGCGAACGGATGAATTTTGACAAACACCAGGTGTGTGAGCGATGCGTAGTAGAATGCCTCATTCAGCGTATAGTTTTTTCTTTGCTTCAGCTCGTTGAGCTCAGAAAAGAACAGTTCGAATTCGGCGGCCAGTCTTTTTACTTCCAGTCCAACATATACCGTTGTCAGAAAATTGCCGACACGTACCTCCTTGTCTCTGAGGTGACCTTTGTAATGATCCGGCATTTCAAAATTGCGGCTCAGTATCTCGTGAGCCTTCATCAGATTGGCGTATGTCAGTGCATGCGACCGGGCAAACCTGTAGGATTCCACCAGATCCTGCACTTGTTTCATCTCCCGGCTGCTGTACCCGGCATCCAGGTTGCCGAAATATCGATCTATATCAATGGTGCTGCCTTCTATCAAAGAGGAATAGATAGAAGAACGGAGAAAATAGAAAGTAGCCGGCTCGGTATTATGCGCCTCCAGCTGCTTCAAATGTTTGGCCAGCGTAAACCGTTGTTTACTGTTGTATGCTTCCAAACAGATGTTGTTCAATAATTTCCTCATGCTTAGCAAATATACTAAAAAAGCCACTCCGGAGAGTGGCTTTGTATCAGTTTTTAATCTAAATTTTGTACAGGCCGGTAGGTTTAATTCCCTCGACCGATGGTATCATTGTATCCATTAACAAGTCTGAGAATTGACTATTGAAGTACAGCACCAATTCTTTCGACTTGAAGCAATGACGTTCGCCGCAACCTGTGCTGGCATTAGTAATGGTGTAATATCTAATGCTTTTGGATTCTACTGTGGGATCTTGTGATACCCATATAGCCGGTTCATATTTAAAATCGCTGGATCCCCACTTTGGATTCCATTCTACGCCGCCGTTGGCTTCCTTGTTTAACGCCTCAGTAACCACCATCCTTTGATACCATGCACTCATGTACAACACATCTTGCTGAGGTAATGATTCCAGGTGTTGCAATACATAAATGTCTCTGTTGGTGTATGCAAATGCATCGGCAACTGTCTTAATTTTTGATTCCATTTTGATTTTTTTTATAGTGAATGATTAATATTTGTAAGTAACAGAGCAACTTCGTGATTCATCGAGGTGGTGAAACCTTACAGTTACTTTTCCGGTTTTACCTTTCCAGGTACGAAATACTGCAATGCACTTCTTTCGGCACTTAGGACAATATTTTGGGCATCCGTTGGCCACGCTGTTGGGTATGTTTTTTATCTTGCTCATATCAGTCAATTTCAATTACTTTGGTGAATGTGTAAAAATCCTTCCCATTGCGACGGTCGCGCTCACCGTTCTTATGCGCATTGATCTGCAGTTTGTTCAGCTCGCACCACTGGCGTACATTCTTGCTGAATGTATTCTGGGCGGTTTTCTCGCGGTACGTCCCCCTCACGGCCTGCAGATAGCCTTCAAACATGGTTTTCACTTCGTGTTCCTGCTGATGGGCGATGTGATCGAGGACAGTTTCGTTCATATAGTCGATAAATTCTTCGCCGGCCGTATCAATCAGTTTGTTCAAACCATAATTCTCCAGTGGGAATTCAATCAGACCGTGTTGGAGATAGAATCTAATGCAGTTGATCATGAAGAGATAAAACTGAGTATATTCTGCCTGGTCCCAATGGTTAAAAAAAAGATGGCCGAATTCGCTCTGCGGAGTTCGGTTTTTGTTAAAGTAACTTGAAAACTCAATGATATGTTGTCGGCGCTCCATACTACTGCCTGCCCCCTTTATTGTAGTGTTGGTCGATATGTACATTTTGGGAGATTTATCAAATGGCATACTGACTGATTCAATATACTTTTTACTATAGGTGAAATCTTCTGTTAGCAATCCGAACAGGAGTTCGAAATCAAAATTTTTCTTCACATCATTGAAATTGATCAACCGATGGTCAATATTTAATCGTTCAAATGCCCATTGATTTTCCCACTTAAAATTCTTACCATCTATTGTGAAGGTGTTAATAATATGGCTAATGGCCTTTGCGAATAATGATTTACCGGTACCGCCGTTATGTTCCTTGCCATCGCGCAGCTTCTGATCCACACCTATCACACATTTTGGATTAGCAGGGTCCTTGTACTGATGCAACAAATACCCGATGGTCGACATCACAGATTTCATTTTTGCCAATTCATCATCCGTCATTTCCGGATTATTGACCACATTTCGCCCCAGGATCGCGCACTGGAGAAAAGCATCGTAGTAGCAATTGCTATATTCTGTATCAGCCAATTCAAAATCTATTATCTGTTTGCGCCAGATATTACCGGACAGTTCCGAATATGGCTTTCGTTCAATCTTTTCGGCGGTGATTTTCAGCCAGCAATTTTTAAAATACATGTATGCTTCTTTTTCGGTATCCGTTTTGAAATTTGGTCGATAAAATTCGAGTCCTTCAAAATAATATATGGAGGCGTACATTTTAGTACCGCGCCGATACATCTCCCGTACAGCTGCATACTCATACGGTTCTGATTTCAAAAATTCCAACTTGAATTCCCGCATATTACGATCCTTCACGATCTCTACAATATTATCCTGCACCCGGATAAATTGGTAGTTGTTATTGTCCATCGGGATTT
>JBJOOU010000076.1:0-4791 GCA_046051105.1 Bacteroidota bacterium | reverse complement strand
GGTTTTATTTCTATCTGAATCCGGCTACAAAATTAGTACAATTTGTAGGTAGTTTTCAACACCCGGAACTCTGTTCTACGATTTATTTGATTCACCACCTCTTGTTGATCGGGTGAAAGCTTGATAATAAAGGCTTCATTCAGCACATCATTCTCTTTCATAAAACTGTATTTTTTAGCTAAAGCAGCATCAACCACAACCGGTTTATCTTCACCATTACCCACCGGAGTTAAACGATCAGCGGCTATTCCGGCTTTAATCAAATAATCAACAACTGATTTTGCACGTTTCTCGGATAATGTTTTGTTATCCTCATTATTACCAACAAAATCGGTATTTGCACTCAATTCAATCGTAATATTGGGATTATCTTTCAGCAATTTCACCAACACCTGCAATCCTGCTGTTGAGGCCGGAGTCAAATCCCACTTCCCGAATTCGTAGAAAATATTATCAATTTTCACCGGTTTTGATATAGATGATAATTTAAAATCAACTGTAAATGTTTTACTATTCGTTAGCCCCATAGTCGATACTTTGTTCTGCTGATTCAAATAGCCTCGGGAAGTAGCCAGCATAACGCACTCGATGTCCTTATCGAGTTTTAGCTTATAGCTACCGTCCTTTTTGGTTTGTACACGAGCATTCACACCCGTATTACTAATCATTTTCACAGTGGCCTCTGAAATAGGACTTCCTTTTTCATCGGTCACTTTCCCCTCAACCGTATAAGCCAATTCCGGCAATTCGAAATTCCAGATGGCGTCATAACCTTTCAAATCACCGCGGGTTGATGAAAAAAAGCCCCTTTCTGCTTTTCCGGCGAACGTTATACCAAAATCATCAGCAGATGAGTTAATTGGCTCACCCATATTCTGAACGAGCCAGGTGGTATCATTAGCCTGAGTGGCCTTAAAAATATCCAATCCTCCGTAACCCGACCATCCATCCGAAGCAAAATACAAAGTACCGTCGGCTTTTATGCTCGGAAACATTTCATCGCCGGGCGTATTGATTTGAGGCCCTAAATTTTCAATATACTTACACGCTGCGCCATCGATTTTTGCCTTCCAAATATCTTTTCCACCCTGTCCGTTTTTAGCATCCGACACGAAATAAAGCGTCTGACCATCAGTGGATATAGCAGGGTGAGCAACAGAAATAGTTGTATCTGCAAAAATCTTTATTTTTTTAGGTTCACTCCAGGTGGTACCAGCTCTGTTTGAATAAAAAATCTCAGCACCTACCTGAGCGTCTGCTACCTGACGAGCCTTCGTGAAATACATAATTTTTCCATCAGGGCTAAATGTACATACTCCTTCGTCGCTTTCAACAGTATTGATTTCAGAACCTATTACAGATGGCTTTTCCCATTTGCCCACAGCATCTTTGCGACTCATAAACAGATTGTTGCTGGGTACTCCCGTAATAGTGTTTACTTTCATCGGGGTTTTCTTATTGAATTGACGTGACGAACTAAAAATTAAGGCATCTTCATCATCCCCAATAAATGCAGGGGAAAAGCTAGAACTGCCTCTTTCGTTGAACACTGTATTCTTCTGTACCGTATATCTTGTAGGAGTTTTTTTCCAGTCAGCCACCAACTGACAAGCTTTCATCTCGTTCCGGGCTTGCTGGTGAGTCGGGTATTTTTGCAAAAAGATGGCATAATTTCGGGCAGCATCGGCATATTTTCCTGAACGTTGCAATACCTGTGCATACCGCAAATACACCAAAGTATCAGTGGTTTTGTTGCGAATAGCATTCTGATATGCCATTTCGGCACGGCTATTATTATTGATTAAACGAAAACATTCAGCCTGATTAAACGAAACACGTGCACGCAAGGCTTTGTCCGAATACGGTATTCTCCCATAAAGATTTTTATACCTGTTGCCAGCCGAATAATATTCGCCTTGAGCAAATTTCTTATCCGTTTTTTTTAATCGATATTTCAAACTACAACCCTGCACGAGGAGAGCTGCAATACATATTAACCCTACGGTTGAAAGTTTTAGTCTCATATTTTTATGAATCAAATCGTTTTTAAATCTATCAAAACGACCGAATAATGTATTTTATCAGCTGGTATAAAAATCAGCACAATTCATGTATAATTAAGCCCGATCTGAGCTTCGGTTCAAACCATGTTGTTTTAGGAGGCATAATATTGCCAGAATCAGCAATGTCGATCAATTGTTTCATCGAGACAGGATACAGAGCTAAAGCCACACGCATTTCGCCACTATCAACTCTCCTCTTCAACTCGTCTAATCCACGAATCCCGCCTACAAAATCAATCCTTTTGTCTGTACGCAAATCTTTGATACCCAATATTTCATTTAAAATAAAATTCGACGAAATAGTAACATCCAACACCCCGATCGGATCAGAATCATCATATGTTTCCTGTTTAGCCGTCAACGAATACCACAAGCCTGAAAGATATAACGAAAAATTATGCAATTTATTGGGTTTATACGTTTCCATCCCCTTACATTCCACATCAAAACTGACTTTCAGTTTTTCGATAAATTCCTCATCACTATAGCCGTTCAAATCCTTTACCAAGCGATTGTAATCGATAATATTCAACTGATTGTCAGGAAAGCAAACTGCCATAAAATAATTATACTCTTCGTCGCCACGATGGTCGGGATTTTGTTTACGCTTTTCGTCGCCCACCAATGCAGCTGCTGCGCTTCGATGATGCCCATCTGCGATGTATAATGCCGGAATGGTGGCAAATAATTCCGAAATGCGATTGACCTTATGTTCGTCGTCTATCACCCAAAAATGATGTCCAAACCCATCTCCCTGAGCTACAAAATCATACTCAGGCTTATCTGTTACTACCTCTGCCACTATCTCATCCAACTCGGGATGACTGGGGTACGCAAAAAAAACCGGCTCAATATTCGCATTACTAACTCTCACGTGTTTCATCCGGTCTTCTTCCTTATCCCTACGTGTCAATTCATGCTTTTTGATGTTCTCATTCAGATAGTCGTCAACCGAAGCACATACAACCAAACCATACTGCGTTTTACCATTCATGGTTTGAGCATACACGTAATATCTTTCGGTCTCATCCTGAATCAGCCATCCGTTTTCTTTGAATCTGAAAAAATTTTGAGCCGCCTTTTCATACACCTTTTCGTCATGCTCATCCATATCCGGGTCAAAGTCAATCTCCGGCTTGATAATATGATACAAAGACATCGGATTACCAGCAGCTTCAGTACGCGCTTCATCCGAATTCAGAACATCATAAGGGCGCGAAGCCACTTTTTCGACAAGATGTGCGGGAGGCCTTACGCCCCTGAAAGGTTTAATAACAGCCATAATGACATTTTAACGTGGATATGCAATATTAAGATCACAAATGTAAGAAAAAAGATTGAATGACAGGAGTAGATATTGCGGGCTAATTAGTCAAATATTTCAATTTGCAAACACCTCCATTTTGTAAAGCATCGCTTTATTTTTTGTTACAAAAAGACATTTTGTTCTATTTTAAAATTATCTTTGCTCCTACTCAGTTCTTCACCCCAAAATTGTCACGATTATGAAAACCACTATTATATTTTTAATTTTCCTTTTATTCGGAATAAATGCTTATTCGCAGGACTCCACCTCCATCAAAATCACTCCTGCACCAACAGCTGGCAAAGGCATAAAATGGGGGGGCGGGATCTTCTACAGAGGCGATTACAACTATATCAATTTCGATGGATTTAAAGATGTTTTACAGCCCTACAACATCGACATTATGTATAAACCGCTTGCTACAACTATCGGTATCAACACAGATATCAACCGTTTTACTCTGGGGCTGATGTGGGGTTTCTATTTTTCTGGTAAAAAGGCTGCCGATTCATTGAACATTGAATTCAACAAATCGGTTTGGGGAATTTCCGGCGGATACTATCTGGTTGATAGCAAGTATTGGCGCATTACTTCAAAAATAGATTTTAAGTGGAGCCGATACCACCTCATCAACGGGCCTATGAATTATAAAGCCAAACTCGAAGATTACGTCCAAAACCACGACGATTATATCGATCTAAAGTTCAACCAATTAACCCTCAACCCTGGATTCAAAATAGAATATAAGATTTTCGATAAAAAATCCTGTCCAACTGATTTTTTCTACACCTATGGCATATTTGGCGACTACAATATCAAACTAAGCGATAGTCCATACGTTTATTCGGGGCACAACAGACTTTCTACAAATGATAAATTACAAATGGGAAGTTTTTGCTTTGGATTTATCGTCTCGGCCAACTTGATAGTTCCCTAAATATCAGATTACAATTCAATGAAATTCAGCTTTCTTCGCATAATACATGCTCTTTAAATTCTATTTTTGCAAACGCATTTACAAAGGACAAGGTATTTGAATAAGAAAGACGTTTCATCATGAGATATTCTAAAGCTGAGATAGAGGAATTTATCTGCAAACAGTTATACAAAAACAGTTCGAATGAACCAGGAGAGGACATTTCACTAAAAGAAGAAATGTTTTATGTTACAGCAGAAAGAATTGCAGCTCAAATATGCGACGATTCGGAATTCGATTTTGCCGACGATCATTTCGAAGACATTGCCATTTAGATTGAATTTATCTGTATCAATAGAACTCTAATAATCAAGATATAAAAATGGGTATAATGGACAAAAATAGTTGGCAAAACCCCGCGTAAAACACTGATTATTTGTCAGATACAAGAAGTTTATTGAAATTCGTTTCAATAAACTTTTTTTATATGTCAAAAACTAGAAAAA
>JBJOOU010000075.1:0-6389 GCA_046051105.1 Bacteroidota bacterium | reverse complement strand
GGTTAAAAAGCGTTCTTGTTTGACGACCAACGGGAGGAGTTTGAACGCTTTCAGCGAAACGCAGACAATTTTTAGCTTTTTATCGACAGCGGCGGCCTTTTTTGTTTACTTTTTGGGGCTGAAGCCAAAAAGTAAAAGCCCGTCCGGCTTGAGGACAAATAGGTTTATCCTTTGTCGGAGAATGATGATATGAAATTCAGACGAAATGAATATTGAGAATATAGCAGACGAAACTAATTTAGTTCCCCTTCAGGGGCTAGGGGTTGATAGGGGTCCTATCTTCGTCATTGCCGACGATATTACCGGTGCAGCCGAGATAGCAGGCGTTTGCCTCCGCTACGGTCGCACCGTTTCTTTTGGTATAGATGCCATCCCTGATGTTTTGGCTGATATCTGCATTATTGCAACCGATACCCGTTCTCTTACCGAGGACGAAGCTGCGGCCATTCATTCTAAAATTGCATTCGAAGTTTTCCGCCAACAACCTTCTTTGATATTCAAGAAATGCGATTCGGTGTTACGTGGCTTTGTTTTGGCTGAGTTGGCGGCTACACTGGAGCAAAGTTCGTATTCGAAGATTTTGCTGGAGCCTGCCAATCCTTCTACCGGTCGTTGCATTGCTGATGGCATGTACACGGTGGGTGGGCAGCTCATTCACGAAACGGGTTTTGCTATCGATCCCGATTTCCCTGCCATCGATCCATCGGTACAGAACATGCTGATCAAGCGTTCCCGCTCACACAAAAGCATCACGAACATTCAGGTGGGCAAGCTTCAAAGCATGGAATGCAATGCGCTCTCTGTACCCGATTGTGAGTCGATGGATGAGTTGAAGTACATCTGTCGCCTGGCCGACGAGCAAACTTTGCTCTGTGGAAGTGCCGTCTTTTTTGAGCAAATGATGCTTTATAAAGGTGTTTTTAGCGAAGAGATGAATACGGATGCTGCATTTACCCTTAGCACTGACTTTTTGCTCATTGCCGGAACCACACACCCCGAAAGTAAGCGATTTGCCGAAAAGTTACAGAAGAATAACTGTCCGGTCATTAAATTTCCTGAAGAATTCCTCACCGAAATTATCGATGAAGATGCATTTGAAGTTTGGATGGATACTTTGGTAACCCAATGGAATGTAACTGAAAAAATGTCGGTTGGCTTGTCCGATCGCCCCGTCGCTTTTCCAGATAGTAATGCCATTCTGAAAGCTCGTCTGAGTGCTGTCGCTTCCCGGTTGTTAGAATCTTGCGAAGTAAAAGAATTGCTGATCGAAGGCGGAGCAACGACTTATAGCTTGTTGTCGGCCTTGCAATTGCATTCACTCACACCGCTTGCAGAGTTTGCTCCCGGCGTGCTGCGAATGAAAGTAAACAATAGTGCAGGTACTTTTCTAACCATCAAACCGGGTAGTTATTTCTGGCCGGAAGGGATGATATAATTTCAATGAATATGAAAAAAGGCGCTCAGATTATTTTCTAAGCGCCTTTTTTAGTGTCCGTCCAATACGGTTATTTCAATAATACTTTGTGTGTTTCCACTTTGTTGCCAATGGTTACTCTGGTGTAATACAGTCCTGATGATAATTTATCGAGGTGCAATACTGCGCTTCTGGCACCAATTGCCTGAGTCATTACCTGCTGTCCGTTGATGTTGAAAATATCAACTTTGGTGATATCAGCATCTTTCGAGTCGATATTGATTACACCTGAAGTCAGACTAGGATAAACCGATACACGGTTGCTGATTACATTGTTCACGCCCGAAATTACGCCAACGATCAGATTAATTCTGTATTCGGTAATTGTAGTGGTAACCTTAATTGAATCCCCACCAGTCAGAACCGAAACTAAAGGAACATTATTGGCATCTTTTACAACGGTAGAAGTCACTGTTTTCAGCGTGTCGCCTTTTAAAGTATATTTTAAGCCGGTAGGCAATCCTACAGTTTGCAGCGAAATCGAATCTTTAGTAGTACCTGCTTTTTTGTAAGTCAATAAGCGAACAGTGTCACCTACATTCAGGCTAACATCAGATGTGCCTTTTACTAATAAAGTACCTCCATTGAAAGTAACAGTATTGTTGCCTGTAATCAGGTCATGATTTGTTTTCGACGCAACTTTCATGATTACTTTACCATTATGATGTACTTTAAGTGGTGATGCAATGGTACCACTCAATGTATCGGCTAAGTCGATTTGTCCGATACCATCATAACCAACTTGTAAAGTCGCTAAACTGTCAACAAGCACTGCTCCTGTCAGACGACCATTTCCACCGCCGGTAGCTCCTGTTCTGATCTTCATGATCACTCCGTTGGTTTTAGCGCGTCCCAAAGCTGTAGTCGTTGCAGGTGTCGTTACAGGGATGTTTATGAGGAATGAACCCTGATCTACTAATACGCCTAAAGAAGTGCTTGCGTAACTTTTTGTACTTGTAAATGTATATTTGCCTGTACCTGTTTTGATCAGACCAACCAGGTTCTTAGCTGCTCCACTTACATCTTTAATGGTACCGGGGAATACAACATCTGTATTTGACATACCGAACATCCAATAAATAATTGGACTTGTTGAGCTGCCTGCACCGTAACCTCCTAAGAATGATTCATCGTTTTCAGCATTTAATTCACCAATTCCATAACATCGGGTTCCCGAAATACTGGTAAGGCCAGCTCCGGCTTTTAATGTTACTTTTTTGTTCCAAAATGTTGAATCAACGGTGTTTTTTGCCAATATAGAGTCTGCTAAAGTAGTGAATGACATACTGGTGGCTCTGAAAGTTTTGTTTGTACTAAAATAGAGAGCGTAATAACCCGGAGTTACACCGCTTGAAGCACATTTGCTTACAACCAGATTTCCATTAAATCCTTTGAAGTTCATAGCTGTTCCTGCGTCTTTTTTAGCGCAAACGAAGGTTCTGTCTCCAGCGGTTGAAAGTTCAAGATCGCCATCACCAGATACATTCCCATAGAAATAGGAATAACGACCCATTTCAATTTTAGCAGTAGCGCCTGCTGGTATTTCAATTGGAACTCGGATTCTGGCATATCTTGAAGGCGAAGAATTGTTTAAAGTATTGACACTAACTGTACCATTTTCAATTCTCAATTTGTCACCGAAGACATTTGCACTATCTGCTTTTTCAAGGTAGATACGGCCGCTTTTCAGAATTGTTCCGCCAGTTAGCTTGTTTTTTAAGTCAATTGTAAGTGTTCCCGCTCCATCTTTGATGAGGGATCCCGAGCCCACAATTGAATCGGCCATATAGCTTGTTTTGCTTCTCAATACATAGGTTCTTGTATTGTTGAAAAGCAGGCTGTCGACAGAGATTTTGCCATCAATTCTCACAGTATCACTTCCTGCAGCAGCGGTTTCATCAAAGATAGCTGTGGCCCCGCCTGTATAGGAGCTGTACAGATTTACCGGAAAATCAGGAATTTGAACGGCAGGATCAAACCAGAACGAGCTGTCGGTACTTGCATTCCAGTTTTGATAGTTTTTGGGGACACTGGCATTGGGACCGCCATACCAGTACAGTCTTGGATTACCTCCAATGGCAACAGTTGCCAGCAGCGCAACGGCTGCAAACAAGAAAGTAGTTTTTTTCATGATGAATATAATTAGTATTAGAAATTTTCAATGGTATGCAAATAAAGCGATTAACCGAACCTCACAGAGTATCTGATTTGATGGTAACACTCGCTTTTTTGATTTTTTGTAAATGTATTTAAGGAGTCGATTCCATTCTTCCCAAGTATGAGAGTTGATAAATAGTACTTTATCTGCTTAATTCCAGACAGCCCATAATGAATGGACCAGTGGCTTTGGAGTCATTATCTCTCATTTTTTCGCTGATGTAGTACTCAAAACTACCATCTCTGTACGGATTTCCACCCAATCCACCTACTGCACAACAGCGTGTGAGTGTAAGTGAATTGTCTGCATTTTTGATCAATAATTTTTTGTTGATTCCATTATAGGCTTTCAGGGCATATTTTCGGTAAGATGGTTTTATGTAACCCTTATTAGCTGCTTTTGCATAGGCATACATGCATTGCGTAGTAACCGACGCTTCAGGGAAATTGCCTTTACGCTCCGGTTGGTCGATTACCTGATACCAGAGACCCTGTCGTTGATATTTTGGTAATGCGTCTGCCAGTCCCTGAATGATTGTGATTAGTTTTGCTCGCTGTGGATGGTTGGCGGGAATGTAATCCAGTGCATCTACCACCGCCATAAAATACCAGCCAATACTTCGTCCCCAGAAATTTGGAGAGTTTCCTGTTGTTGGGTTGGCCCATTTTTGCGATTTGCTTTCGTCCCAGGCATGATAATAAAGGCCGGTAATGCTATCGTGACAATGCTTGTCGCAGAGAGTAATTTGCTGAGCTGCTTCATTAATCCATCTTTCCTGGCCAAAAGTTTGTCCATATTGTGCCATGAATGGCGAAGCCATGTAGATGCCATCCAGCCATATTTGGTGTTCGTATATTCTTTTGTGCCAATAACCGCCTTCTGATGTGCGTGGCTGGTTTTCCAACTGATCGATCAGATTATTCATGGCCAAATGGTATTTCTCATTTCCACTTTTCCGATAAATATCGAAGAGTACCTTGCCCGATTCTACATAATCGAGATTGTAGGTATCTTTTTCATATAGATAAATTTTCCCCTGGGTGTCAATCAGGCTATCTACCCAGTCTTCAACATACTTGTAATATCTGATATCGTCTGTAGCTTTCCATACCTGTAAGATGGCTGATGCTCCTACGCCTTGCGCATATCCAAAAAATGGCCGTTTGCCGTGATCTAATTGCCATGCTTTAGGAAATCGTTTCATTTCCGAATCGGCAAAATGGATGGCTGTAGAGTAGAATTTGTTGTTGGATGGTTTGTTTTTACTGTACAAATTCGCAGTACCTGCAATAAAGATTGCAAGCAAAAACAGTGCTGTTTTTTTCATTTTTATTAGATGAGTAGTAATTAGAGTACGCAAAAGTATCGATAAATGAAGTTGAAAATCTCTCTTTTTTGATACTTGTATTACGGGTTTTGTCAGTTCATATGGCTACAAAAGAAAGCGGCGGATGAACTGAATCATCCGCCGCTCCAATAAGAGTGTTTTTGTTTTGATTATAAAAACATCTGACCAAAAATAAAGTATACTATCGCCGCCAGCACTGCACTTACCGGAATGGTAAGAATCCATGCTACCAACAGGCTACGGGTTACCCCCCAGCGTACTGCCGAAAGACGTTTTACTGCCCCAACACCAATAATTGATCCGGTGATAGTATGAGTGGTACTTACCGGAATCTTTAGAATCTCAGTCAGATACAGAGTTAAAGCTCCTGCCGTTTCAGCGGCAACACCTTCCAGAGGAGTTACTTTTGTAATTCTTGATCCCATGGTTTTGATAATTCTCCATCCACCAGACATTGTTCCAAGTGAGATGGCTGCAAAACAGGCAAATGCTACCCAATCAGGAATTTGCTTGATATCGTGGATGCCTACGTCTAAGCCGTTTTTGTGGTAAGCGGCGTATAATGCAGCGGCAATGATACCCATTACTTTTTGCGAATCGTTCAAACCATGACCGATGCTGAAAAGTCCTGAGGAAACGAGCTGTAACTTTTTAAACCATTGATTGGCTTTGTGCGGATTCGCTTTTTTGCAGATATACAATATAAGTATGGTAATCAGTGTAGATATAAGCATACCAACGAGTGGCGCCAATACAATAAATGAGGCAATTTTAATGATTACGTCGGACTTAATAGCTTCAAAACCAGCAGTGGTGAAGCCATTCGCAACCATCGTACTCATAATTGCTGAACCTGCAAAGCCGCCAATCAACGTGTGAGAAGAAGAGGATGGAATACCTAACCACCAGGTAGCTAAGTTCCACATAATGGCAGCCACAATACCAGAGAAGATAACCGGTAAAGTAATGTACTCTTCGATTACTGCTTTTGATACTGTATTAGCAATACCAAAACCACTAAAATACTTTGCAATAAAGAATGCGACAAAATTGAATGCTGCTGCCCAAAGTACCGCTTTGAAAGGCGTAAGAACCTTAGTTGATACAATGGTGGCTATAGAGTTGGCAGCATCGTGAAACCCGTTGATATAGTCGAATATCAATGCAAGGGCGATAACCGTTATTAATAGCGTCATTTTTATTAGAAATTATTATGCGTACTTAACGATGATAGTTTTGATGATTTTACCAACATGCTCAGCAGCATCGGTCGCTTTTTCAAGCTCGCTCATAATTTCTTTCAGTTTGATGATTTCAATCGCGTCTTTCTGATTTTCAAATAAATCGATCAAGAAGTTTTCGTAAACATCATCTGCTTTGTTTTCTACTAATTTTAGTTATTCAAAATA
>JBJOOU010000074.1:0-3628 GCA_046051105.1 Bacteroidota bacterium | reverse complement strand
CTAAGAGACGAGAACAACTTTGCTTCTCTTAGTTCATTAAAATAAGGTATTAGAAAAAAGATTGTGTATTAGTTATTAAGAAAGGAAACAAATTATGAAAAAGATAGTATTAGCCATCGTATTAGTAGTTGCAGCAACTACTTCAACCAAAGCAATCAACCCGGTAGACTGTGATGTATTTTGCAAGTTAAATGACTCAGTTGCATTTACAGGAATCATGAAATATATTGATGCTGACAGCGAACAAGCTGAGCATCTTAAATATATCTGCGATCTTACAGAGAAAAAAATGAAAGTGGCATTAACCGAAGGTGACGATACCAAAGCAGAAAAAGCTATGACATTCAATCTGGCAAATGCGAAAAATACACTTTCAGATTACCAATATAAGAAGTACCTGACTCTTATCAACTTGACCGTAAACAACAAAAACGAAGAGCTACTTCTTACTCAAAACAACGTTAAGTAAAGAAAATTGATATTATTTGTTTGAAAAAGGGGGCATCTCATTGGGATGTTCCCTTTTTTATTGTTTTACGGCGCACAATTTCTATTGTCTTTTCGCTTCGAAGCTCCCTTATCGCATCCGAAGCTATCCATTTTGCCGATCTTGAGTCCTGCTTTTGCACCCTGTCGGCACATTCAATTGCCAACAGGCGCAATTCTTCATTTCGTTTTCCAATTTGTCGCAAAGCCCAATTCACTGCCTTCTTTACAAAGTTCCGTTCGTCTCCGGCATGCTGCTCGATGAGCTCAAAAAAGCTTACAAACAGTTCCAGATTTGCATTTTTATCGTGCATTGCAATTTCGCACATCAACACAAAACCTGTACGTCTCACAAACTCCTCATTTCCTGAAATATATTGACGGATTTTACTATACACGAATGGAGTTAACACAAATAAATTACAACACTGATCGCACACATCCCACGAGTCAAAATCGGCAACCCAGCTATCCATCTGTCCGGGTGAAATTTCTTTAGGATTTTCAATAAACGAAGCTAAAATCCGAGCCTCGTGATAACCGGTATTCCACAACTCCATAGCCAAAGTATGATCCCTCCCAACTTCTTTTGCCAACTGTCGAAGTAATGGAATTTTCACACCAAAAGCTTTAGAATCATTAATTCCAAAGCGCGACAATTTATTGTAATGATCTTCCGTGGCCAAAAACCTGATTGCCTCTAAAACATCTTGTAGTCTGTCCATATAGTTATTATATAAAAATCGAAGGTAAAGCTAATAAAAAAGGCACATTCGGAAAAAATCCCGGGATGTGCCTTTATATTTTCAAGCGAAGAAATAATTTAAATCTCCAGAGCTCCAATAATGTCTTTTACCGATTCGAACCCATGTCTATCCAGGTATTCATTAATACCATCAACAATTTTTACTGATACAGTAGGATCTACAAAATTGGCAGTTCCCACCTGAATGGCAGAAGCACCCGCCAGCATAAATTCGATGGCGTCTGTTGCATTCATAATTCCACCCAAACCAATTACAGGAACACTTACTGCCTTCGAAACCTGCCATACCATCCGAAGTGCTATTGGCTTCACTGCCGGCCCTGACAAACCACCTGTGATAGTTGACAAAACAGGCTTGCGCTTTTCAGCATCGATAGCCATGCCCAATAAGGTATTAATAAGTGAAACTGAGTCGGCACCTTCAGCCTCAACCGCTCTTGCAATCTCGCAAATATCAGTTACATTAGGCGAAAGCTTTACAATAAGATCTTTTTCATACACTCTTCGCACTTCTTTAACCACCTGAGCAGCAGACATACAGCTTGTTCCAAAGGCCATTCCACCCTCTTTTACATTGGGACAGGAAATATTTAGCTCAATTCCGGGTATATTTTCCAACTCATTGAGGTATTCCGCCGCCTCAACATAGTCTTCGATAGTAGATCCGGACAAATTCACAAGTATATTTGTATCAATGTCCTTTACAGTTGGATAAATATGATCAATAAAGTAATGAACTCCCTTATTTTGCAGTCCTACAGCATTTAGCATACCTGAAGGAGTTTCCGCCATGCGTGGATAAGGGTTTCCCTGACGATCGCGAAGCGTTGTACCCTTCACAAATATACCACCAATTCGCGACAGGTCAATAAAGTCTGAAAACTCGGGCCCATAGCCAAATGTACCGGAAGCGGTCATCACCGGATTTTTCAGTTGTAATTTGCCAATATTTATATTCAGATTTGCCATTTCAGCTTTGTAATATTAAAAACAGGTCCTTCAGTACACACACACAAATGCCCTTCAGTTGTATCGGTAACACAACATAAACAAGCACCCACACCACATGCCATGGTGTTTTCTAACGACACCTCACAAGATGCGCCTGTTTTGGCCGCATAAGCAGCCACAGCCTTCATCATAGGAGTAGGTCCACAAGTATAAATATAATCGAAATTTTCGCTTTGTAACAACGAATGCTGAGTAACAAAACCGCGTTCGCCATGTGAACCATCTTCTGTAGTGGTGTAAACTTCGCCGTATCGCTCAAATTCACATAGCTGCAATAAATTCTCTTGAGAACGACCACCTAATACAAAGTTACAGCTATAACCACGTTCTTTCAAATACGAGCCCCAAAACAGCATAGGCGCTATTCCTACGCCACCGCCGACTAACAGGATTTTAGAGTCTTTCGTTTCAGGTAAAGTAAAGGTATTACCCAAAGGATAGACTAGGTTCATTACATCACCCTCTTTTGCTTCGCACATTTTGCGGGTACCATCGCCTACCTTTTGCACCAAAAGCCACAGCTCATTCTTCTCATAATCAACGAAATTGATTGAAATAGGGCGTCTGAGAAATGTAGTGGAAGAGTTGTCAACACGTACTTCGGCAAATTGACCGGGAAGCATTTCGGGTAGTTTTTCGGGAGAAGTAAGGATCAGTAAGGAATATTGATTGTTCAGTACCTCATTTTTCCGAACAATCAAATCTGACATGAATTTCTTCATCAATTATATATTATTATGTATCAATTATTTAATACGAAAATACAGATGATAATGATATCGAAAATATCGGGTGCAAAAGTACGAAAATATCTGCACTTCCCAAAATAGAATTGATTCCCACATATAAACTCAGGTCTGGAACTCCTGAAATGTATTATCGGTATAATAAATAATAATTTTCTTCACACTCCGGGGTGGTTCGGTCGGAGCCAACTGCACAGGTGCTAAAATTTGCTCAACTACTGGCAAAGAAACAGGAATCTCAACAGTATTTAACGATTTTGTCTGTATGGGTTCCGCCTCACGAACTATATTTTGAGGTGGTATTTGTTCTAAAGTAGCTGGTTTACTGATATTTTCCGCAAATGAATCGAATAAAGTGGGTGCCTGAGATTGCTTTGTATTCCTTTCCATCGAGCCTTGCCCCATTATAAGCCACTCTGGACTAATATTAGGGAAGCGATTAAGGATCGCCTGCAAAACAGATAAGCTCGGATTATTTCTTCCATTCAAAATATGAGATAGAGTAGAGCCCTGAATTCCTATAGCGCTCGCAAATAATGCAGAATTCATATTCTCATGCTGCATTACCTTCTCAATTCTTTCTTTTTCAGCCATACAAATAGATATTATTGTGAAATAC
>JBJOOU010000073.1:0-16964 GCA_046051105.1 Bacteroidota bacterium | reverse complement strand
TGTTAACCTTAAATCTAATACTATGAAAAAATCACGTCACAAAGGTAAAGCGTATTTTCTACACTTGCAAGCGTTTTGAATATAAATTAGAGAAAAATGCTGCTTTATAACATACTTTTACCATTTACAGCACATTCTGAGGGTTTATTAATGCTTGTTTAGGAAAAAAGAACCGCATATAGCTGCATGCAGACTATCATGACGAGGCAATGGATGGCTTATCTACTCAAATAGAAGTGGCATCGGCCATTGAATCGCAAGGCGAATGGTGGATTGGAGATTCGGCGGGGGGAACTGTGCGCTGGCTTGACGGGTATATTGCAACCCTCAGGTAGCTATCGCAAAGTAACAAAGAATAGAAACACTGCTTAGGCGAAAAAGAAAACGCAGTACCGCTGCTTCCCTCCCACCCGATGATACTGCCTCATTAGCCGCTCATTTATGCTATCCAGCACTTTACCCTTTACTTTTTAGCAGAATACAGTTAAAGTTTGAAGATTTGCTGTATATTTGCAGAAATGTAAAAAGAATCAGGTTCGCATACCCTTCCTATTGGTGCGATATGCGAACCAATTTGAATTACACAAGCCATATATGCGAAGGAGAGGTTCGCATATATGGGTGTTAGCACCAATAGTAAAAAAATGAATGAAAAGATAGCGCAATTAGTAGCTCGAGAGTTAAGTAATCCGACTCTTGATATGACAAAACAAATCCTTGACGTGCTACAAACAGAGATATTCGAGGACTCATTTATGATTGAGAGAATTGAAATTGACGATCTAAAGAAAGAGGTTGTAGCTTATGTAATTATACGAGAAACTGGCTTCTATCTTGAATTCATATTTAATCTCGCTGACTCAATTGAACTATATAGTGTTGACACAAAGCCTTTTATTGACATAAGTTTTTTTCCAACTTCCGAAACTTTGACTGTTGATGAATTACAAAAACTGACAAAAGTTCAACCTCATCGGACAATTAATAAAGAAGAATTTTCCTCAAACGGGAAATTGCAATATAATTATAATGGACTTGAATTTTTATCAGCTAAAGGTCCGGGGAACATAACGTTTAAAATGAACTCGTTACTTGACTTACTAGAAACAGATATAATTGGAATAAAAGAGCTTTCAACTCAGACAGAATGCCGGAATCTATTTGTAACCATTTCATATCATGTTGGAAATGGAAATTTTACAGGACTATGGCTTGAGAAAGAAATAATAAATAGACTCTCAAAATTTGATTTCGAGTTAACTTTTAATATCTATGCTAAAGGAGAGAAATTTGAAGACGAATAAAACTACTGGTGCTAATACTTAGGCTTCCTGTGGTCGGAAAACCCAGCACGGAAGCGTCGGTTCCCCCCCCCTCCCCTCGCTGGCGCACGTTTGTAAGGTGTGCCAATAACTTTGTAGGATACGTCAGTACATTTTTTAAGCAACCTGGAAGTCGCTTCTCCTTTGTGGGGCGTATTCGGACAGGCCTTCGGTCTGTTGGGCAGCCGGGATAAGACAAGGGGGATATTACTATGCAAACAGGCATCAACCGATCATACAGGCAGAAAGCCTCACTTCAGCTCTGATACTTTCAACACTTTCGAAATGCGGGAATACTGCCGGAGTTGCTGCTGGATAAGCGCAGGGAAACGGCGGTAGGATGATAGTATCAACTTTTTGTCTTCGGCTATGTTTTGGTTGTATTTCAGAATGGCGGGAGCATGTTCCTGAATAGTAAGGCGAAGAAAGCGATATTCGGCATTGGCGGGTTCGTTGCCAATGGCCGTTTCGAGGTAGCTGTAGCCATCGCGAAACAGAGCCAGCTTTTGTACCACCCCTTTTGCCTGAGTGGCCTTTTTGATGGTAAGCGCGCCAACGTAGGCATTGAGATTACCGCCGTTGTTTTCTGCGTTAAGTTGTTCCAATAATTTAGCTACTTCGGCTGCCTTGCCGCGGGTATAGGTTTGATAAAATGCGGTTTTGTCAAATGCCCAACTGCTAGTGAAGTTGATAATGATGCAGATAGTCAGTAGGAAGATGCGCTGTAAGTTCATTGTTGTATAATTATTGATTTATTCATACGATGACTGTGAGTCATCGTATGAATGAAAGATTTATTCCCCTTTCATGTTTTTCATATAATCGGTAGGTGTAACGCCAAATTCGTCTTTGAAGCACTGACGGAAATAGGCGGGCGTACTGATCCCTACTTTATAAATGATCTCGGCAATACTGTACTTGCAGCTTAGCAACAGTCGTTCGGCATTGCGCATCCGTATTTTGCGGATAAACTCATTGGCCGACAAGCCGGTGAGCGTCTTTATTTTGCGATACAGGCTGGAGTGACTCATATTCATCTGCTCGGCAATCTGAGCGATATTGAGTTGCTCAATTTCCAGATTTTCTTCAATAATACGGGTGAGTTTATCAATAAATTCGTTGTCGAGCTTGCTGATGGAGTCCTGCACCATCGATTGTTTGCTTACGATGGAGGATGAAAACAGCTGAGTAATTTTCTTTCGCGCTTCCAGCAAATTGCTCACCCGGCTGCGCAACAGATTGCCGCTAAAGGGTTTGGTGATATACGAATCGGCTCCCACGGTGTAGCCTTCGGTTTTATCTTCGAGCGAGTCTTTGGCTGTAAGCAGCACCACCGGTATATGGCAGGTATGCACATCTTCTTTCAGGCGGCGGCAAAGCTCAATTCCATCCATCACGGGCATCATAATGTCGCTGATAATGATGTCCGGGATTTTCCGCAAGGCAATATCAAGTCCCGCCTTTCCGTTTTCGGCAATCAGTACCTCAAACATTTCGGCAAAGGTATCGCGTATGTAGTCGCTGATTTCGGCATTGTCCTCCACCACCAGCATCAATTGTCGGTTTTCGGTATGAATTTCCAGTTCAGCCACTTCCATTTCCGGCTCTTGTGCATCAGCATGTATGGCTTCGGGATAGGTATTGTCCATGTCCAGGCGAATGCTGAAACGCGTCCCTTTTTCGGGCAAACTATGTACGGATATTTCTCCTTCGTGCAGGTCTACCATATTCTTGACCAATGCCAATCCGATGCCCGTACCCGACACCTGATGCTCGCCTTTTACCTGATAATAGCGGTCGAAAATGCGTGGCAATTGCTCAGTGGCAATCCCAAATCCGGTATCGGCCACCAGTATTTCCGCCAAATGATTCCCATCTTCCTGCAGGTATTTCAGTTCCACATTGATTCTGCCTTTCAGCGTATATTTCATGGCATTCGAAATCAGATTGTCCAGCACAATGGTGAGCACTTCGGTATCATAATACATCTCCCGGTCTTCCAAAGGCAATTGTATCTGAAAACTGATTTTCGGATTTTGATTTAAATCCAGGTATTTTTGACCAATGTCGCGCACCAGCATTGCCAAATCGGCCCTACGAACACTCAGCTTGCGGTTGCGGGTCTCCGATTTGCGGAATTCCAGAATCTGATTAATCAAATCGAGCAGACGCTTGGCACTCCGATGAATGGAGTTGATCTTTTTCTGCTGCAATCCGTGCAGCGTTTCGTCGGCTTTCAAATCTTCCAACGGACCGATAATCAGCGTAAGTGGCGTGCGCAATTCGTGGGTGATATTGGTAAAAAACCGCATCCGCTCGTCGTTCATTTCCTGTTCCTGCAAGTGGTTCTTCTTTTCCAGGTACAATGAATTTTCCAGATCGAGTTTGCGTTTGTAAAAACGGGACACATAAAATGCACTCACCATGGCGGCTATCAGGTACAGCATTTTAGCCCACCACGAGAACCAAAAAGGCGGATCAATCACAATGGTCATCGTTCCGTACTGATCGGACCATTCGCTGTTGCGAAGGCGCGAGCGGATGTTCAGTACATAAGTTCCCGGACGCAGGTTGCGAAAAGTCAACTCCCGATTGTTGAGAATATTGTACCAATCGTCGTCCAATCCTTTTAGCTGATACGAGAATTCTACCTTTTCGTTGAGCGAATAATCGGGAATATTAAACGATACGGTAAAGGTATTTTCGTCGTAATTCAGTTTCACGGTTTCGGCCACAGGGATATCGGCCAGTGCTCCCGAATAAGAAGATTTTTTGTCCGAAATGGCAAAGTTGCTGATCACCACCGGCGGTAATTTCAGCTCAGGCAAAGGGTTGCGGGCATTGAACCAGCATACTCCGTTTTGAGTGCCAAAGTAAATGGTGCCATCAACCGATTTTGTTACGGCGGCATTCATATAGTCGCCCAGCGGAATGCCATCCAGTTTATTGAAATTGCGCACCCGGCGGTGCTTCACATCCAGAAAACTAATGCCATTGGTGGTACTTACCCAAATGTCATTGGCAGTAGCTCCTTCGGTGATGGCATGAAAATAATTATCTTCAAAGCCGTCTTTCAACCCAAAACTACTATAACTTTTGTCTCTACAGGAACTGAAACAGATAAGATTGTAGCGTGTACCCACCCAAATACGGTTTTGAGAATCTTTATAAATATGATTGATCCCATACAACTCGTTACCCGGAGAAAAGTAGCGTATTCTACGAAAATCGGGTGTAAACACACACAAACCACCGCTCAAACTACCCACCCATAAGTTGCCATCAGCATCTTCCACAATGCTACGCACCACATCGTCGGTCAGTCCGTTAGGCGATACATGGAACGTCCGCTTTTCGCCCGTTTTCAGGTTGAGGGAAGCTATACCAAAGTCGGTACAAAACCATACATTTTTTTTCGAATCTTCGTAAATTGAACGCACTCTGGCAGGTCCGATAGAAAAACCTGTGATGTTTTTAATTTGACCATTCAGTGGGTTGATGCAATAAATGGCACCATCGACCCCACCAAACCAAAGTTTATTTTCCGAATCGGCATAAGCGCAGCTGATGTTATTGCTCACTTCGCTGTTATCATGATTAAAATTTCGCACCTTCACACCATTGCGAAACACATCAATACCTCGCTCTTCGGTACTCACCCACAATCCTCCTGCTTTGTCCATACATACGCCGGATACCAGCTTATTACTCAGGCTGGCCGTATTGCCGGCCACCGGTAAGTAAGAAATCCTATTGAAAAAGTCTGGTCGATTCTGGATGAAGTTGAGTCCGCCTCCGGCTGTTCCCACCCATATATTGCCAAAGTTGTCCTGCATAATGGCTTCGATATAGGCATTCGAAAGCCCATTGGGGCTATCGGATACGGGAATGTGCTGAAAAGTAACGCTCTCGGGATTGTTGAACATTTCTTCTTCGCAGTTCAGGATGTTCACTCCGCCGGTGGTGGTGCCTATCCACAAACTGTTTTCATTGATTTCGGTAATACAACGAATCAGATTTCCCCGAATGGAGTTGGGATTGTTCTTCTGCTGACGAAAAGAGATAAACTTCCCTGTGCGCGGACTAAAAAGTGCGAGGCCATTATTCGTGCCAATCCACACCCGCTTGCGGCTATCTATGGTGACGCAGTTGACGCGCGAATCGGGAATGGAAAACGGATCAGCCGGATTGGGTTTGTAATTAATAGCCGTATGTTCTTTCAGGTTGATTACACTTAAGCCATCGTTGACATGGCCTACATATAAATGCCCGCTTCTATCGTCGAGCGCACACCAGTTATAGTCGCTCCCCAGCCCTTTTACATTTGTGGTTCTGTAATGTGTAATAAGTCCGGTTTTTTTATTCAAATGATCGACCCCGGCGTTGTAAGTCGCCAGCCAAAGGTTGCCGTCTTTGTCGTCGGACACTCCGGTGACACCGTTGCTGCTAATGCAATTGGCGCTATTATCGTTGCTATAATAACGGAATAGATTTTCGTCATAATTGTATGCATTTACGCCATCGCGTTCTGTGGCTACCCATATAATATTGTCGTTTTTATCAGCAAAAACAGGGTTTAATTCGTTGCTATTAATGCTATTTTCAACCAATCCGGAGTGCTTAAACACCTTGAACTTATTGCCATCAAAGCGGTTAAGTCCCGAACGGGTTCCAATCCACAAAAAGCCCTTTCTATCCTGTACTATGCTTACGATATTGTTATTTGACAGCCCTTGTTCAATACCCAGTTTGCTGATAACAAAGCCATTAGACTGCACCCACCCAGCCATCAACAGGAAAACGATAAGTACGTGATTTCTCATATTGGTATGAATAATTTGACTCAAAAATACTCAAAAAACAGCAATCAGGGAGTCGTCAAACAGTTTTGCCGAGTTTGTAACCGCAATCTGACGATTTTGTAGATTACCCAACAAGTATATATCATCTATTTTTGGCATTAGAAATCAGAGCCTGACAGGGCTGCTCTTCGACAGAAACAGGGAGAGAAAAAAGTCAGATATTAATTCTAACACTGATCAATTACCGAATTATTATGTTGTTAACCGAGAAAAACAAACAGAATCACATGGATTTGTTCGCCGACAAACTGCAACAAATCGAATCGCAGAAGCTGATATCAAATGTGATGGACAACGATCATTTTGCACAAATCATGAATATGTCGAAATCGTCGCTATACCAAAAAATGAAGTCTACTGTTGGTGTAACACCATTCGAATATATGCGAAATGCACAAAACGAAAAAGCATTGGAAATGCTCTCTGACGATTCATACAACATTTCGGAAATCGCCTACATGATTGGATTCAACGATCCTCAATATTTCAGTCGCTATTTCCGTTCCAAATTCGGCATCAGTCCCCGTCAGTACCGCGAGATGACTAAAAAGCAAAAGCCGGAACGAAGCCGCAAAAGCACCTTTCTGGACAAAGTACATCAGGTAATTGAAGCCAATCAAACAACAGAAGATTATAGTCTGGAGGCATTTGCTGACGATATGAAAATGTCGAAATCGACATTGTATCGAAAAATCAAAGACGCCACCGGGTTTTCGCCATACGAATACATCCGTATTGTACGCATCAAACAGGCCAACAAGCTACTGCAAACCTCCAATTTTGATATTCTGGATGTAGCTTTTGCCGTAGGGTTCAGAGATGTAAAATACTTTAGCCGCTGTTTCAAAGAAGAGTTTGGAAAATACCCATCTCAAATTATCAAAGAACGGGAATTGCAAAAGCAAGACACACAACGAATTCCTGCATAAATGCGATGAACAGAGTTCTCAATGATTCTTCAGATCAGCAGCTTATCCGAGTTTTTATAGAGAAATTTGGCTATCCACCCGGTAAGAAAGATGAACTATATCGGGCGGGGAAACGAGCGGGGCGATTTATTCAAGCTCTGCAAGCAGTAGAAAAACAATGGTTTACCAATCCGGAATTCGACAAAGACCAGTTTGCCGAAAAAATGCAAATGTCGAAATCGACTCTACAGCGGAAAATGCGTATCATCACCGGCCTAACTCCGCTTCAGTATATCCGTTCGGTACAATATGCCACGGCTTTCGATTTACTGAGCAATAGCCGGATGAACATCAAAGGTATAGCGCACACCATTGGCTTTTCGGATCCGAAATACTTTAGCCGATGCTTTCGGGTCGACTTTGGAGTCACCCCGCAAGAATATCGGACACTTATTCGCCAGCAAAAAAATTAACCCCATGGGAGACGTCCCGCATTTATTTTTTCAAATGAAATTATTGAGAAAAACATTATTAGCCCTTCTGCTGCTCATCAGTTGCGCACGCGTCTCAGCTGTTTTTGTACGCAATATGCCTGTCAGTATCACATTACCGGACAAGACCGAACTGCAATGTTTCGTTACCGGCGATGAATATGTACGAACGGTTCATGATGAAGCCGGCTATACCCTTGTACAACACACAGATGGATTTTATTACTATGCTTTGTTGCAAAACGACTCACTGATAGCCTCAGCTTACAAAGCCGGAAGCACCAACCCTGCCACGCTCGGAATCCCAACCGGGCTGTCTGTTTCAGAAAACAAATACAAAACCGTAAAAAACGATATTCAGGACGCCGTTCCTCAAAAAATCCGCCGCGTAATTGGTTCTACTCAGGCTACAGGTGTAATTGCAAACGTAGTGATTTATGTTCGCTTCAAAGGCGATACAGAATTTCCCAAAACCCGCAAGGATTATTCCCTGATGCTGGACAACCCCAGTACCGCGGCCACTTCAGTTAACGGCTATTATCAGGAAATATCTTATGGCAAACAAAGTATAAGATCCTATCAATATCCGGTTTGCGACTCCACCATTAGTCTTTCCTACGAAGACATCTATGCACGTGGCTATTACAGTCCGTACAATGCCACTTCCAACACCATTGGCTACAATGGTGATAACGGAAGCCGCGAGCAAAACCTGGTGGCACGAGCCATCAATGCTGTTAGTTCACAGCTTCCTTCGGGATTAGTGGTGGATAACGACGGCGATGGATATGTCGACAATGTAACCGTCGTGATTCGGGGAAACGCTGACGCATGGGGTAGCCTCCTGTGGCCTCACCAATGGACTTTGTATATGACTTCTGCCTCTTTAATGGGCAAAAATGTAGGTCGCTATATTTTCATTACCGAAAATATGTATACACAGGTAACGCTTTGCCATGAGATGTTTCATGTAATCGGGGCGCCCGACCTGTATCATTACACTGGCAATGGCATTACTCCCGTTGGTGCCTGGGATTTGATGGAAAATGGCAGTGCCCACCCTCTGGCTTATACCAAATGGAAATATTCGGGTAAAAGATGGATTACAACTATCCCTGAAATTACAAAATCAGGCATCTACTCTATCAAATCATTGAATAATTCAACTCAGAATTGCTATAAAATAAAATCGCCTTATTCGGCTACAGAATTTTTCACTGTCGAATTTCGCCGTTTTAGCGGGCTGTATGAAAAGAATTTACCCGGCACAGGACTGATCATCACACGCATCAACACCCTGGCCAATGGAAATGGCAACGGGCCGCCTGATGAAATTTATGTGATGCGCCCGCAAGGCTCCACCGTTTCTTCTGGAAGTTTGAGCACTGCTCATTTCAGCAACTATGTGTTACGCACCAGCTTCAATGGCACTACTAATCCTCGCGCATTTCTTTCGGACGGGAGCGATGCTGGTATCGATATTTCAAATATCACATTGAAAGGCGATTCGATGCTGTTCACAGTCAACATCTCTGCTGCCAATCAATATCAAAAAGCAGGATGGGTGGTGACCACCGATAGTTACGAATCGGCATCAGCCTACAGCCCCGGTGCGCTGGTAATCGACAATGATCCCGGCACTATCTGGCACACGCCCTGGAGCAGCAATGTGACCGTTTATCCTCATTGGCTACAAGTGAATTTTGGAAAACAGATGAGCATTCGTGGTTTCCGTTATCTGCCACGCCAGGACATGGAAAACGGACGAATCAAGGATTTTGAATTCTATACATCCAATGACCTGATAAATTGGAACAAAGTAGCCAGCGGTACCTTTCCAAACTCGGCAGCACCACAGGTAGTTACTTTTGCCGAAACTAACTGCCGCTACACCAAACTGATTGGCAAAAATGAAGTAAATGGAAAAAACTTTGCCTCGATGGCCGAACTGGACTATGTGGTTACTCCGGCTGTTTTGTCGCGCAAAAAATGGTCCTTGCATAGCGTGAGCAGCTACGAAACCGGCAAAGAAGGAACACTTAGCTTCGATAGTTTATCGTCGACTTTCTGGAGTTCGAAAACCAGTGCGACGGCTGCCACTTTCCCTCACGAACTGGCTATTAACATGAATGACACCTGCTGTCTGGAAGGTGCTATCTTCCTGCCCCGTCAGGATGGAACTGTGGATGGGACTATCGCCAGATATGAATTTTACACCAGCCTGGATGGAACCAACTGGACACTTAAAACCAGTGGACAATGGGCCAACAATACGGGTGAGAAGCGAATCACTTTCGATAAAACGATGTGCAGGTATTTCAAGCTTAAAGCCCTTTCGGAAGTTGCTTCAAAAACAATGGCCACATTGGCGGAAGTTTCGGTGTTTGGTGCAAAATCAAACGACATTGCAGCACCACAAATGCCACAAAATTTGGCAGTCAGTCGTCTCATTGGTACAAAAACAGCTAAGCTAAGTTGGGACAAAGACCTGACCGATAAAACCATATTGTTGCAC
This sequence comes from Bacteroidota bacterium, assembly GCA_046051105.1. Lineage (GTDB taxonomy): Bacteria > Bacteroidota > Bacteroidia > Bacteroidales > Paludibacteraceae > Paludibacter. The sequence continues at coordinate 6,866 of JBJOOU010000073.1, read as the reverse complement.
AAAGCCTATGCTGGCGATTCCTTGCTCAGCGATGTGTATAATAGCTACGAATTGGCTGTAAACATTGATACAACAAAAAGTTACAGCTTTAAACTGGTAGCTATCGATGGCTCTGGCAACAAGTCGGCGGCTGCTACAGCTTATTATACAGGCATCACAGCGGTGGACGCTCTACAGGATAATGCTCCAGTAGTATTTAGCTCAGGGCATACAATCAGCATCCGAAATTTGTCGGGTATAGCGCAGGTAGAAATCTTCAACTTATTAGGAGAAAAGGTATTTAGCACTCCATTAAACAGTGATCGTGCTGATATACTCACACCGACATCCGGCCTTTACATCGTACAAATAAAAACAACCGACAAAAAAGTTATCAGCCATAAAGTCCTGACATACTAAATGATACAAAAGACAATTACAGCTATTACGCTTGTACTTTGCCTCTTTTCTGCAAATATACAAGCGCAAAACAATTCGTCTGACTCCTTGAAAACTATTCAGGTTCAGATTGATCCACTTGATAAGCAGCAGGTATTCGAAGGCTGGGGAGGTTCGCTATGCTGGTGGGCCAACATTATTGGAGGCTATTCCGACGAAAAGATAAAAATGGTATGCGACTGGATCACACATCCTACCACTGGCCTGAACATGAATATTTTCAGGTTCAATATTGGTGGTGGCGACCAGCCGGGGCACCATCATATGCGTGCCGATGGAGGCGATATGCCAGGCTATAAAGATTCGCTAACAGCACCTTATAACTGGAAAAGCGATGCCAACCAGCGGAAAATGCTCCAACAATTGATCGCATCTCGTATTGCCAATACAGGCCGAAACGATGTACAACTTGTTGCTTTTTCCAACTCACCTCCCTGGTGGATGACCGTGAGCGGATGCGCAGCCGGCAGTGTAGAAGGCAACACCCCCAACCTGAAACCAGATATGTACGACGATTTCGCAGATTATCTGACAGAAGTCACTAAGTATTACCATGATTCGCTGGGGATTACATTTCATCATCTTGAGCCATTCAACGAGCCATTCTCCACCTGGTGGAAAGCCGAAAAAGGACAGGAAGGGTGCTATTTTTCACAGGAAGATCAGCACAAAATGATTCGGGAACTGTACACAGCAATGCAGCGTAAAGATATGCTGGAATATTGTAGTATAAGCGCCATGGACGCTAATTCGCTGGATGAAGGATACGCTGGACTAAAAAGATACAAGTTAGCGAGCGATATCCTCCCCAAACTCACTCGCATTGACGTACATAGCTATTTTGGAGCAAAGCGAGATTCGATAGCCGTCTTTGCCCGAGAAAATAAGCTTCCGGTATGGCAGAGTGAGTCGGGGCCTTTGAATGTAGGTGGTAATGATGCTCATCAACTTATGGTGATGTGCGACCGTGTGATAACTGACATAAAAGAACTAAAATGTACCGCATGGGTTGATTGGCAATTGGTAAACGACAAAAGTCAACTGTGGGGAATGATTGTAGGCCGATACGATGAAGCGAAAAAACCATTGGAACAAGGACTTTTGTTCTTTCTGAGAGCACAATACAGCAGGTATATCAAAGCGGACTACCACATTATCGGCAATAATTCACCACAGGTGTTAACTGCAGTAAGCCCCGACAACAGGGAGTTGGTAGTAATCATTAGTAACTCGCGTCTAAACCAACAAGCCTTTTCTATCGATTTGAACAAATTCAAATTAGCAAAAAGTACAATAAGTGGAACAATGAGTTCGGCACAACGAAAACTGCAACTGCACAACCAATCAGTTGAAGTCCCGATAAGCAAAAAGAAAGTGAACTTTGTGGTGACACCTCAGTCTGTGGCTACCTTCACAGTTGCACTCCAAGGCAAATAATTGAACCATTTTATCCGTAATTTGAACGGATTTTCCCCCTTGTAAGAGTAATTTGATTTTATTTTTGTACATGGGGAATATTTCATTTTCGAATAAACACATTTTGGATTCCTTTTATATTTAGCATTTTTCATAAACATTTATAATCAATCACAATGAAAAAACAATTACTCAATTTGAAAGCGTTTTTTCTGGCTTCAATGATGGCCGGAGGAGCGTTTTTTTTACAGTGTATTGCTCAGGATCTTAGTAGTGGCCTGAAGTTGCATTACACTTTTGATCCGGCTACAGTGACCGGGACAACAGTAAAAGACGTAACCGGGAACGGATACGATGGAACTTTGTACACTGCTACCGTGGGTGCATCCAACGGAAAAAATTCGCTCATTCTGGGCACAAGTGGCTCTGCCTACCTGGACATGGGAGCCAATACCGGTAACCTGGTAGCATCCTTAACCGACTTTTCGATGTCGTGCTACGTATGGGTTAACAGCACCTACACATCTTTGGGCAGCAACGGTAACATGATTGCCACCTTTAGTAACTCGCTGGACAGCTACAACAATCAGGTAGGGTACATGTTCCTGCAAGCCAAACGTAGTCGCTACGCAATTACAACGAAACGCTACGAAACGGAAATAGCTGTACAAAAAGGGACAGACGTAGCTAAAGGGCAATGGGTACAATTGACCTATACCCAAACAGGCACCACAGGTAAATTATACATCAACGGTACGCTGATCAGTACAAATACAAGTGTAACATTAACGCCATCCAGCCTTGGAGCAACTCCTTATAACATGTTGGCCAAACCAAGTTACTCTGGCGATAAGTACCTACAGGATGCACAAATTGCGGATTTCCGCATCTACAACCGCGCAGTAACAGAAAGTGAAGTATTAATGCTAAATGGCTATTCTGCCAATCTGATTTCAGCATACAATAATCTAAACTTAGGTGATTTGACTGGCGTAACAGCGGATTTAACTCTCCCATCTACCAGCGGAACGATTCCGGTTGTGTGGAGTTCATCTTTGCCTGCCACTATCGCAAATGATGGTAAAGTGAACCGTCCGGATCAATATGATGCTACTGTAAAGCTAACAGCTACTCTATCAGAAACAGTAAATGGAACAACTTATACGCTTACTAAAATTTTCAACGCTACAGTAAAAGCATTCAATGTGGCTGGTGAACAATTGGCTAAATGGGATTTTGAATCGAACCGCATCTCTATGAAAGGAGACACCATCATCGCAGCAGACTCTATTAGTGGGTTTAAAGGAAAATTAATGAACGAAGCTAGTATTCGTACCATTGGAACAAGCACACGCTTCAATGTTCTTGACCTTGGGAATGGAAAAGGATACCTGGATATGGGCACTGAAATTGGTAAAGCTATTTATTCGCTGAATGACTACACAATGTGTGGTTTCTTCCGTGTTGACGACAGCTATACCGAATTAAACAATAACGGTAACTTCTATTGGACGTTTTCTAATAGTGCCGACGCTAATGCTGATCGAAACGGATACATTATCGGAAGCCTGAAAGCTACCAGCCAAAGTGTTTCTTCCAGTTACTGGTCGGTAGGAAATGAGGCAGTGGGCGCTGGCACAAATGTTGCAAAAGGTGGATGGCATCATATCGCATACGTGCAAAGTGGTACAACAGGAAGTATGTACATTGATGGCGCTCAGGTGAGCACAGGGTCGCTAACAAACCTCCCATCCACTACGCTGCCAATTTCCGGTCGCACTGGTACTCTTTACAACTGGCTAGGACGTTCAAACTATGTAGGCGACGTGTATTTACGAAATACATTGCTATATGATTTTCAGTTATTACGCGTACCATTAACTGCAGACGATCTTAACTTTGGATTTGAAGTACCTGCTAAAATCGAAGCTTTGAATGCAGCTTATATTGAAAATCCCAAAGTAGAACTTACTGAACTTACTACTGAATCGAACAATCTAACACTTGGCGACTTATCAGCAGTAACATCAGACATCACATTACCTGCAGCAGGAAAAACAGATGCAACTATCAGCATTTCATGGAAAAGTTCTAATCCTAAGCTGATTACTTCATCCGGTGAGGTAACCCGTCCCGATTATTACAATTACACAGATACATTGACAGCTACATTGACCAAGAATGGACAAAAGTCATATAAAACATTCTATGCTACTGTAATTGCAAAACCAGGGACAGCATTTACGGGCGACAACCTTGTGAAGTTTGATTTTGCAACTGTTTCTGATTCAATTGTTACTGATGCAGCCGAAAAGCACTTCACGGGTACACTAAAACAGGGTGCTAAAATAGCGACTATTGGAACAGCTCAAACAGGCATGTATAAAGTATTAAATCTAGGAGATAGTATTGGCTATTTCGATATGGGCGAGAACGTAGGTAAGATAATGTACAATCTGACTGATTATACCATTGGAGCTTACTACCGAATAAATGAAAATTATCCTTCTACAGAATTGGCTAAGAATGGTAACTTTATTTGGAACTTCTCCAACTCGAAAGACATCCTCAGCACACCAACTGGCTACCTGATTGGAAGTTTAAAGAATCAGGCCTCTGTTATCACTCCTACCAACTGGAGCCCGGAACAAAGCGTAAACTTTGCAACTGCAGCATTAACTGGTAGCTGGCACCATATGGCGTATACTCAGAGTGGAACTACAGGAACTTTATATGTGGACGGTATGGCTGTTGCTACAGGTAATATTACCAGCGTTCCTGCTACTGCACTGCCCAAAGCAGGCAGTCTGGGTACAGCTTACAACTGGATAGGACGTTCTTGTTATACTGGCGATGTATACCTGCGTAAAACTTTAGTATATGATCTGAGTATCTATAATAAAGCGCTCACAGACGCTGAAATTCAGACTACCGTACTTAACGTAGGTACTGTCATTGGGAAACTGGATGCTGCTTATGCAGCTGCAACCAGCACTCCATCTGTAAGCCAATCTCCATACAATGTTTATCCTACTGCAACAGGAATCGGAATCAATGGTTTGACTGCAGCTGACAAAGTATCTGTATATGACGTTGCTGGTCGCACTATTCAGGTTCTCAACCCTGAAAACATTAGTGTGAAAGCTGGTGTCTATATGGTAAACATCAATGGATATGTAAGCAAGGTAGTGGTAAAATAAAACTCACCATCATAAAATTAAGAGGGTGTCCCAAAAGGGCATCCTCTTTTTTTCATCAAGCCACCAATTTTACCCATGTGTCAGAGTATATTTTTAATTTTTCTTGAAGATTTTTATTTTGCCACTGCAACAAGTTAAATTTGAGTTTGTATTGATCATTTTTTGATATATTCTGCGATTTTTTGCCTTTTCGGGCTTTGGTGTTGAACAGTTTTTGGATGTTGAAAGCAAAGAGCAGTATGGCAAAGTCCATTTCAACTTTGCTTTGAGTAAAATGCCGGAATCGATTATAAAGTTTGTTGTATTTGATTTGCCCAAAATCCGCTTCCACTTCGATTGGTCTTTTGCTTCGGTGGTAAAGTCCCTCTTGTGAAGTAAGATTTTCTCTGGCCATTCGCTTGTGTCTTCTCAGGTTATGATTGACTTCGATCTCCCGCTGGTCTTCCTTAGCTTTGTAACACGTCCCTCGCAAAGGACAATTGCTACAGTTTTGTGCTCTGTAAACGGCTATTTCTGACGTATAACCTGATTCGTTTGTCTTGGTAAATGTTCGTTGTCGAGTCATGTGTTGACCCATGGGGCACACAAAGTAATCTTGTTTTTGGTTATAATACAGATTTTCTACTTTTGAAATATCCAGTTTAAAGCTCTTTGTTTGTTCTTTATGAAAGTAATTGTATTTGACGAATGCCTGTATCTTGTTGTCTTCCAAATAATCGTAATTTTCTTCGCTACCGTAACCCGCATCAGCTGTGATCGTTTTGAGGGCATCTCCATAATTTAATTGCCAGTTGGTTAGAAATGGTTTTAAAGTTCGTGTGTCAGTGGGGTTATAAAAGAATCCGTAATGAGTGATGAATTGATTTTCGGTGCCTATCTGAACATTATAGGCTGGTTTTAGCTGCCCGTTTTGCATATGGTCTTCTTTCATACGCATAAAAGTGGCATCCTTATCCGTCTTGGAGTAGCTGTTGCGTTCACCCAGGGTGTTTAAATGATCTTCATACTCCTGTAGTTTGGGCAAATGCTTCTCTTCCAATTGTTTGATCTGCTTTTGTTCTTCTTTACTGCGATTCTCTTTGTTCAGACTGGAGATGCGTTCACGGAGTTCCTTGCTGTTTATTGGTGTAGGTGGTTCATTGTCTGGTTCATTATCCTGGACAATGCCTTCTTCTATCTGAGAAAGAATACCGCGTATCTTTGATTCCAGTTTGGTCTTGTTCTTTTCCACTGACTTACGCCACACAAAACTGTAACGATTGGATTTGGATTCTAACTTGGTACCATCTACATACACTTCCTTCAGGGTAATATAACCCATATCTACCAGCATATAAACCAATTGAATAAACAATTTATGAATACTGTTTTTCAGGCGAAGGGAACGAAAATTGTTGATCGTACGAAAGTTCGGATGCTGATTGCCAGATAGCCAAATATAATGGATATTTTGCTCCAATTGTGATTCAATTTTACGACAAGAATATACATTATTTAAATAGCCGTAAAACAATACTTTGAGTAACATACGTGGGTGATAGCTACTACTGCCACCTCCTTTATATCCAAAATCAATCCCCGTTAAATCAAGCTCATCAACAATCTGATTCACTAACCGAACTGGACTATCTTCAGGAATCATACTATCAAAACTAGGTGGAAATAAATATACCTGATTTTGATTATACGGTTTAAATGGAATTTTCGCCATAATACATTAGTTATAAGTGCATTAAATATAGCAAAAACTATTCAGATATACAAGAAAACTTGTAACAAAAAAAGGTGCCCAAAACTTTTTGGACACCCTCT
>JBJOOU010000072.1:0-3601 GCA_046051105.1 Bacteroidota bacterium | reverse complement strand
GATCGTCTTTCTAGTCAGCCATTGGTGCACGTGACTGAGTCAGGCAAAACAGGTGTGATCATCAATCAACGCACGAAAGCTCCGTCCGTCAATCAGCTCAGGCGTGATCAACACGATTTAGCTGTAGCCAGTAACAATAATATTAGCAGCGGACTACACCAATCGAGATTGTGGTCTGATCAAGTGCAATCAGAAGACGCTACAAACGATGACGATTCTAATGACGCCTTCGAGCTGGTCGGTTCACGTCGGAAGAGCAAAAAACGCCGAAAGTCAACTCTCTCACCTCAAACCACTACATCTACCTTCACTGGGAAGCCACCGACCGTTGTAAGTGATGGAATTGATGCTCCGAGCACGTCGTACGCCAGCGCAGCAAACCAGCCGCCCAAGACCAAGCCAGGCGGCCCAAGGAAGCCTCTGCTTCTCGGCAAATGCCAAATCTCTAATCGTGACATTAGCGGTAATACATTCCATGCCGCGAAACCTTTCAAATCAGTTTATTGTGTTGATAATGTGAGCAAAAATATCGATGAAAGTCAACTGAGTGCACTTGTTACTAACCTAGGTGTACGGGTTGTTTCTTGTCACATGGTTAAACCACGGTTGTCAGTTAAACTACGTGAGTATCTTCTGGCTAATAACCTTGAACCTGATCACAATACTTTCAGACTCTGTATATACAAAGCAGATAATGAATTGTTACTTGTAGCAGACAAATGGCCTACTGATATCACTATTTCTACGTGGTTCTTCAAGGAGACCACAACTTTAAGTGCTAATGCAGCTCAAGGTCAAGGTTTAAGCTCCAGTATGCCATCCGTTGGTTTTAACGTACAGATACAACCTTCTACGGAGCTCGAAGACATGGATGGAACTTTTATTGTTCATGATAATACTGTAGTGGTTGCTGAAGGTTGCATAATGCCATTAAGTACTGCTACGCCAATCAAACTAACGCAATAATGTGTTCCGATGTTTATAGTTCACACCATCCTCAAATGAGTTCTTGTGTTGGTTCAAATTTGATAATCGTGTCTTACAATATGCATGGGTATAACCAAGGGGTTGTAACTCTTAAAGATCTAATTGCAAACAAAAATCCTGATGTAATGTTGCTTCAAGAGCACTGGCTAACACCGGACAACTTAAAAAGATTCATGCAAGATTTTGGTGATTACTATTCTTTTGGTTCATCAGCTCTAGGCAACGCTATCTCTTCAGGACCTCTGTATGGCAGGCCGTTCGGAGGAACCATGGTATTGTTGAAAAACAATTTATTACCTGTATCGAACTGCATTTATGCGTCCGAACGTTTTGTTATCGTTAAAGTCGGTGATTTGATTTGTATTAATGTATATTTTCCGTGTGTTGGTTCCGTCGATAGAAAATTAATTTGTGAAGAGTTGTTGAGCGATGTTTGGTCATGGAGATATAAATATCCAGAATGTGGTTGCGTTCTGGGAGGCGATTTCAACTCTGACCTAGATGTCAGTAGTGGTATTTCAAAGTTGATTACTAATAGTCTGGTAGAAAACAATTTCATTCGTTGCGACGAACTGTTTCCATCTACTGTTAAGTATACTTACGTTAATGAATCGTTGTGTCATTATAGTAAAATAGACTTCTTCTTGTCGAACAACGTAACAATTCACAATTTCGAAATTTTCGATCCGGATATCAACTTTTCTGACCACCTTCCGCTTTTATTAACATGCAACGTTAACTTTAATCGGTTAGATCTAAGCAACCAGCACGTTGGCCTGAGCGCAGATCAAAACGTATTGCAGCCACGTTGGGATCACGCTGACTTGTTGACTTACTTTAATCATACATTCATTCAGTTACAACCGATTCTATTTGAACTATCAGACTTAAGTGCATTTTTAGAGAATGATGGCGATGGCATTATTAGTCCAGATTGTATTGATATTATTTATGAGAAAATTATTACCGCATTAAAATTGTGTGCTGCTATCGCTATACCTCTGCGTAGGAAAAATTTCTTCAAGTTTTGGTGGTCGCAAGAGCTTGATTGCCTTAAAGATAGTGCTATGGAGTCCGATAAATTATGGAAGTCCGCAGGTCGTCCAAGATCTGGGCCATTATATGACAGACGTTTCGCTGATAAGCGCGCGTCTCGCGTAGCTATCCGTAAAAATCAGCGTGACTCTGACGGTTTGTTCACTAACGATTTGCACGATGCCTTAATTACAAAGCATGGCACCGAATTCTGGAAATGTTGGAACTCCAAGTTCAGCAGCAAATCTCCCAAATGTTTACAAGTTGATGGCTCAATTGACTCCAAAGAGATTGCGGATAATTTTGCACGCCACTTCGCTAATTCTTGTTCAGTGTTAACGAAAGATGTGTCTGGTGAACTTTTTGAGCGGTATGAATCTCAGCGCTCTAACTATGTTGGGGCCCCGCTGTTGAAAGAGAATAGTTTTGACGCCGAACTTGTTGAAAATGTAATAACAGATATGAAACGCGGAAAGGCAGCTGGCTTGGATGGTATCACAGCAGAACATTTAACTAATTGTCATCCTATTTTGCCTGGCATCTTAGCAAGGCTATTTAATTTTATGTTACGGGCTGGTCACGTGCCCAGTCATTTCGGTGAGAGCTATACTGTACCTTTATTGAAAGTGAATAGCTGTTCTAAGAATCTTTCTGTTGATGATTTTCGTGGAATCTCGATTAGCCCAATTTTATCGAAAATATTTGAACATTGCATTTTACGTCGCTTCAATCACTATTTCGTATCGTCAGACAACCAATTTGGATTCAAGAAGTCGGTTGGGTGTTCTCATGCTATATATACCGTGAGGTCTGTTGTTGATCACTACGTTTCGAACGGGAGTACTGTCAACTTGTGCGCCTTAGATGTTTCTAAAGCCTTTGATAAAATGAACCATCATGGCATGTTTATAAAATTAATGAATCGTCGTGTGCCGGTAAGCTTATTATCAATGCTCGAAAACTGGTTCAGCAATTGCATAACTTATGTTAAGTGGAGTGGTTCCTGTTCAAACTCTTTTAGCTTGACGTGTGGTATCCGCCAAGGTGGTGTTCTCTCACCATATTTATTCGCGGTTTATATTGACGACTTAATTGTAGATATTACGAAACTGTCTATCGGTTGTGTTTCTCGTTTTGCTCCAGTCTGCATAGTTGTTTATGCTGATGACATTATACTTTTGGCCCCCTCCGTAACTGCCTTACAACGCCTTGTAACTGTGTGTGATTCTATTTTACAGTCTCTTGACCTAGCCATCAATATTAAGAAATCCGTTTGCATTAGAATTGGTCCACGCTGTAATGCTCCTTGTGCTAACATTGTAACATCGGATGGAAAATCTTTTCAATGGGTCGACTCTATAAGATATCTTGGAGTATTTATTACTCGACATCGCTTTTTTAAGTGTTCTCTCCATCATGCGAAGCAATCGTTTTTTCGCGCATTCAACTCTATCTATGGTAGAGTTGGTAACACAGCGTCAGAAGAGGTGACCTTGAGCCTGATCAAGTTGAAATGTGTACCGTGTCTTCTCCACGGTTTAGATGCGTGTCCTATTAATAGCACAATTGCAAACTCACT
>JBJOOU010000071.1:0-3558 GCA_046051105.1 Bacteroidota bacterium | reverse complement strand
TGAGAAAAAGACCAATCGCAATTGCGATTGGTCTTTTTCTCATCGGTATACAGTTATTACTTATTTAGTTCCTTGATTTTTTTGTCAATTGTATTGTAATCCGCATCCATTTTTAATCTGTAATACAGGTTTTTCAATACATTCAAATTTTCAACATCTTTAGGATTAATTTCAATAGCTTTCTGGAAATATGGCAACGAAACTTTAAACATCTCGTCTACTTTCTTATTTTCTTTATTGAAAGTTGCATTGTCCTTGATCTTGAATACCTCTTCGCTCTTCTTTACAGCTTTGTTGTAATACAAGCGTCCTAATCCGGCGTAACCTTCAGCCAATTTTGGGTCTAATTCAATTGCTTTGTTGAAAGCAGCCATCGCTTCATCGCTATTTCCCAATGATTCAGCAATATTTCCTTTTACAAACTGATATTGAGGGTTTTTAGGGTCTTTTTCGATAGCGCTATTCAAATAAACCATTGCTTCTTTGGTTTGTTTCGCATAAATATAATGGTTGATCAATGTTTGAAGAAACCATGCGTCACCTGGGAACTTTTCAAAACCAGCTTTTAGAATTCTAACCTGATTTACGCTGTCTTTTTTAGCCTGATACATTTGAAACAATTGACGATAGATAGGAATTGGCTGAGCATCAGTCTCTTTTAATTCTTCATACAAAGCAATTGCCTCATTATCCTTGTTCGCCAAAGTTGCAGCAGAAGCAGCATAGTTTTTGATCAAAGTATAAAATGAATCTACTTTGATCTCATTTTTGAACATGGCCAGTTTTGGTATGCCAAGATACAAGTTAAATGCTTCATATGCTTCAGCATATTTTTGATTGCGATAAAGGTTGTCTCCATAAGCTACCAGATTTGATCTGTCAGTATAGTATTCCTTAACCTTATCTTTGATATCAGCAAATTTAGGTTTTACTTTTCCTTTTTTGTCAGGAAGTTGATCCAAATCCCATGCTTTCAGGAAGTAATTATAAGATTCAAATATAGCTGCACCCTTTCCCTCTGGATATACCTTGTTATTGGTTAGGAATTTTTTATACAAAGCCGCATTTTCGGTATATCCAATGAGTCCGGCTACATACCAGGTATTGGCGAGGTCTTTCGTTGTTGAATCTTTCAATGCAGGAGCTATTTCTGCACGTGCGGCCTTAAAATCCGGAGTTTCGGACAAGGTAAGGTCTTTCGCTTTTGAAACTTTACCCTTTTGTGCAAAAGCACCGGTAAAGCTAATCGCCAAAATCAGTGAGAAAATAATTTTTTTCATGACGTTGATTTTTAAATTTCAATTTTTGTTTATATACATACATTGTCGGAATTGTCCCAACAATGGATGATTGGATTATTTATTCTTCAGTATTTTCATCCGGCTCAGTTGCAGGTGCTTCATTGTTGATTTCAGCTCCTTCAACTCCTTCTTCCAAAACCACTTCTTCAGTCACTTCCTCTTCTGGTTCAGAAAGCACTTTACATACAGAAGCAATTTCGTCGTTACGTTTCTCAAGATTAATCAATCGCACACCTTGTGTGGCACGTCCCATTACGCGGATGTCAGCCATTTTCAAACGAATAGTGATGCCAGATTTATTAATGATCATCAAATCATTTTCGTCAACTACGTTCATGATTGAAACCAGCTTACCGGTTTTGTCGCTGATGTTCATTGTTTTCACCCCTTTACCACCGCGATTGGTGATGCGATAGATGGCGATAGGACTTCCGGTTTCGTCAAGTACCAAATTGCCTTCATCGTCACGCTCATCAAGCATAGTGCGCTTACCATAACCCTGCTGAGAAACTACCATTACAGTTTCGTTTGTATCTTTGCTTACACAAATCATACCAACCACTTCGTCCTGTCCGTCTTCGTCGAGCTCCATACCGCGAACCCCTGTAGCAGTACGTCCCATTTCGCGCACTTTCGATTCGTGGAAACGGATAGCACGACCATTGCGGTTGGCCATTACTACTTCAGAATTTCCATCAGTCATACATACCTGTATCACTTTGTCATCTTCGCGGATAGTAATTGCATTTACACCGTTTTGACGTGGACGAGAATAAGCTTCCAGCGAAGTTTTCTTGATCACACCATTCTTGGTACAGAAAATCAGGTAGTGAGAATTGATAAAATCCGGATCATTCAGTCCTTTGGTATTGATAAATGCATTAACCTTGTCATCGCTATCAATGTTCAACAGGTTTTGCATAGCACGCCCTTTGGAGTTTTTACTTCCTTCAGGTATTTCGTACACTTTTAACCAATAACAACGTCCTTTTTGAGTAAAGAACAGCATGGTGTTGTGCATTGATGCCGGATAGATATATTCAATAAAGTCCTCGTCGCGCGAGTCACTTCCTTTTGATCCAACTCCACCTCGGTTCTGAGCGCGGAACTCAGTCAGAGCAGTACGTTTGATATATCCCAGGTGAGAAATGGTAATGATCATTTCATCGTCAGAATAGAAATCTTCCGGATTGAATTCTTCTGATGCATATACGATTTGTGTACGACGTTCGTCACCATATTTAGCTTTCACTTCCAGCAATTCATCTTTAATGATTTGCATACGAAGTTCTACTTTTTCCAGAATTTCTTTCAAATGGGCAATCAGAGCCAGAATTTCTTCATATTCTGCACGCAGTTTATCCTGCTCCATGCCTGTAAGCTGACGCAAACGCATTTCTACGATGGCGCGGGATTGAATATCGCTCAGTCCGAAGCGTTCCATCAGGCGGTTACGGGCTTCTTCAGGGGTTTTAGAATCGCGAATAATACGAATGGCTTCGTCCAGATTATCCAGAATGATCATAAAGCCTTCGAGCAGGTGAGCACGTTTTTCGGCTTCGCCCAATTCGTATTGAGTGCGGCGTGTCACTACTTCGTGACGGTGCTCTACAAAGTAATGAATCAAATCCTTTACATTCAACATGCGTGGACGACCATGTACCAGAGCAATATTATTTACACTGAAAGATGATTGAAGTGCAGTATATTTAAACAACTTGTTGAGAACAACATTTGAGTTGGCATCGCGCTTAATATCAACAACAATACGCATACCTTCGCGGTCCGATTCATCATTAATATGAGCAATACCTTCTACTTTTTTCTCTTCAACCAGTGCAACGATATTTTTGATCAACTCTACTTTGTTGACCATATAAGGAATTTCGTTTACAACGATTTTTTCACGGCCGTTAGCATCAGTTTCAATTTCCACTTTGGAACGAACAACAATACGTCCACGACCGGTTTCGAAGGCTTCTTTTACCCCGGCATATCCGTAAATAATACCACCGGTAGGGAAATCTGGCGCTTTGATGTATTTTAACAAATCACTTATTTCTATAGCATTATCATCAATATAAGCAACAGTAGCATCCACTACTTCCGACAAATTGTGAGGAGCCATATTGGTAGCCATACCTACCGCAATACCCGACGAACCGTTTACAAGCAGGTTAGGAATACGGGTTGGCAATACAAGAGGTTCTTTGAGTGTATCATCAAAGTTCAACTGAAAATCAACAGTGTCTTTTTC
>JBJOOU010000070.1:0-13849 GCA_046051105.1 Bacteroidota bacterium | reverse complement strand
CAAAACCGCAGCGAATGGACAGTTTTCCATCAACCTCACGAAAATTCCTCAATTATCTGCCTATGGCTCAATCAAAGGAATAGCCGTGAGCGACAGCAATGCACAGGTAGGTAAATGCGATTTGGAATCCTACAAAGGACAAACACAAAACGGCAATTACGTTAGATGCAATTATGCAACAATGGCCGGTATGTCGGTGAGCATGTCTTACTCCGAATTTATTTACTCAGACAGAGTTCTGACAGTTAAAGGAACTATTTCACAATCCAACAAACAAGAGAATGTCACTTATACCCAATCTGCGGTCTATGACCTGTCGTTAAAAAAAGGATGGAATGAAATCGTATATAAGTATGAAATTTCGGCTACACCTACATCCATTACCGCCACAACGACCAATACCAGCACCATCCCTAATGACTTCAAATGGTATTATATCAGCAATGATAATGTATCATTAGTAAAAAAAAGAGCCCAATCAGCTTTCGCTATCAAACATTCATCATTTTTTAAACGATAAATAAAAATTCGTATGAAATTATCAATCTACCTGATTATAGCAATTCTTGTCTTGAGTTTTACCGCTTGTGATCATAAGGATGAAACGGGAACAACTTCAATAACGGGAACTAATACGATCAGCGGAAAAGTAAGCAATTATAGCTCAGATAAAATTGATTCTATTGGAGCGATTGATTATGCTATGCTGGGAAGTAGCAAGATTAGTACTAGTTCCGACTTTTCGTTATCACTGAAATTACCGCAACTACGAAGAATCGGTACTCAACCGGGTATCACCGTCAGTGACTCCACCGCCCTAATTGGAAATGTATATATTTGCACCTTTAAATATGGCAAAAATTCGGGAGAATTGAAACGTTGCAATTTCATCTCAGACAGCACGTTTTATGTTGGAATGGCATATTCATCGTTTATATATTGCGACCGTTCAATCACTGTAAAAGGGACTGAAATTACCGACAAATCTAATAGTATATATACTCACAAAGAGTCATTAAACTACAACTTCCGCCTTGTAAAAGGTTGGAACGAACTAATCATAAAAGTTGAATCGTATACGAATTCCAGCAAAAGCTATGTAGTTGTATACAGCATGACTAATACAATTCCTTCCAATTTAAAATGGTATAGCTTTGAGGATTCATATTATGGAGTTAAAGGAAAAGTAAAGCACAAAACATCTATTCTGTACAAAGCCAAGTTATTTGAATAAGGCATTCGGGAATCCCCTTTCACAGAGATTTCATCAAAGCTACTTCCCCCCCCGGAGGTAGCTTTTTTTATTTCCATCAAAAACCTTATTCTCCGTATCAAAACGGTAAGGAAAAGCGGTTAAACCCTTCGTAACTATGCAGGTCTTTATACCGGACGCATTATTACTCTCTATTACTAATCAATCATTACGAAGAAAAAACACAGTTTTATGAAAAAACAGCTTTTATTTCTGGCAGTGGGCTGCCTGAGCGTTTTCAGTCAGGCACAACAACTGGCCTTCCCCGGGGCCGAAGGATTTGGACGGTTTGCTACCGGTGGACGTGGCGGCGCAACTGTACACGTTACCAACCTCAACGATTCGGGCGCAGGTTCGTTGCGCGAGGCCGTTAGCCAACCACATCGCACAGTAGTTTTCGATCTCAGCGGCGTGATACGCATCAAAAGCCGACTGATGATTTCGCCCTACATCACCATTGCCGGACAAACGGCTCCCGAAGGCGGAATCATTGTTTATGGCGACGGAGTAACCATGACGGGCGGCAACGATATCATCATCCGCTACATTAAACTACGCGGAAGCGTGGCCATGAGCCGTGGCACCTGCACACTGGCGGCCGATAATGCCCACGATATTATTTTCGATCATGTAAGCATCGAATGGGGGCGCTGGGACAATCTACACATCAAGGAAAGCGACAAAATTACGGTGCAGAACTGCCTGATTGGCGAAGGAATCAATCCGCAGATGTTCGGAGCCTTGCTCGAAAATCCCACTCATCTGTCCATCTTCCGCTGCCTGTGGGTGGACAACCAAAGCCGAAACCCGAAAGCCAAGGCCGGTATCGAGGTAGTGAACAATGTCATCTACAACTGGGGCAGCAACGGACTTGTGGGTGGACACTCGGGCGCCGACCATTTTCAGGACATTATCAACAATTATTTTGTAGCCGGCCCTAATTCCTCCAAAGCTTTTATCGGCATGTTCTCGGCTACCGACCATGTCTATCATGCGGGCAATGTGGTGGATTTGAATAAAAACGGAGAATTGGATGGACGAGCAGTCTGCGACTCGGACTTTATCAATGCCAAAGCAACGCTGGTAACTAAACGTCAGAACTCTGCTGTCACCACCATCGTCAGTGCTAAAGAAGCCTTCGAAACCGTGTTGGCCAACTGTGGCGACCTGCTTCACCGCGATGAAGTAGACAACCGGTTGATTGGCTACGTAAAATCAATGGGCACACAGGGCAAAGTTATCAAAGACGAAGCAGAAGTGGGTGGTCAGCCTGCGATCAAAAGCAAAAAGACAGCTAAAGACTCTGATCGGGACGGCATTCCCGACAGTTGGGAAAAGAAGAACGGACTGAATAAAAAAGATCCCAAAGACGCTGCCACAATTACTTCGAATGGCTATAGCAATCTGGAAATATACATCAATAGCTTAGAGAAATAAGTTCGTAAATATTGCGATAAGGTGATTAAGAATCAATAAACAATTACCAATGGACTAAGTCCAGTTCATTTTATTTGAATAAAGTGTATACAACCTGGGAATAGCGAAAGCAAAGTAACTAAAACAACGATCTCCAAAGTTTCGCACTTTGGAGATCGTTGTTTTTAATCCAGTTCCAACCCAAGTCCGTTTTTCAGGATTTCGAGTGCTGGATTTTGTTCCGCCATTTGTTTGTATTTATCTTCAGGGGTGCTCAAGCGGGCAGTTTCGTCTTCTTCGATCACCCTCACCTGCATTCGAATACTGTTGTTTTGCAAACGAAGATGAATGAACGAATGAATATCCGGTTGGAGACGAACCATTTCACGTTCCTGCAACACATTGTTTACCTTCACTTCAAATAAAGTAGGCGAAACCAATTGCGGGAAAGTACTTTGAATAAAGCTCACCATACGGCTCTGATCAGGAATCGTTCCGGCAAACTGATGCCAGGCATTGATCAGTTCATCCGCTGTAAAAGGCTTGTTCATCGTTTGAACCGGCTCAGAAACCACTGATGCTACCGGACTTTCTGTAGTGCTTGGCTTATTATTGGCCGATGGATTGGTAATCGAAATACTACCCGGACGCATCATGCCCGGCGACGGAACTGCGGCTTGTTGCGGCTTGGTTGCAACAGCCGGACGAGGCACAACTGGCGATGGTGAAGCAGTGGCAGCTATTGGTTGCGACTGAGCTACGGGTGCAGATGATGCAACCGCACTAGTCACCGGAGGTGCAGCAACGCCCTCAACAGCTATTTTTTGCAGCGGTGTGGGCTTCTCATCGATCAGACTAGAGTTTTTTTTTTCGTCCGTCAATTGGCAAAGACGGATTAAAGTAAGCTCAACAAGTAAGCGTTTATTTTTGCTCTGGCGATAATCCAGGTCGCAATCATTGCTTAGTTTCAGGGCTTGAAACAAGAATTCAGGGCTACATTGTTGCGCCTGAGTTTTATAACGTTCGCCTATGTCATTGCCCACTTCAAGCAATTGAATGGTAGAAGCATCTTTACTCACCAACACATCGCGAAGGTGAGAACTCAGCCCTGTGATAAAGTGATGTGCATCGAAACCTTTATTCAACACTTCGTTGAAAATAAGCAGGGTTTTGGCCACTTCTCCTTTCAAAAAAGCCTCCACCAGGCGGAAATAATATTCGTAGTCGAGCACATTCAGGTTGTCGATAACTCCCTGATAAGTGATATTATTACCGCAAAAACTCACCAACTGGTCGAAAATAGAAAGCGCATCGCGCATACCACCATCGGCTTTTTGTGCTACCACATTCAGTCCGTTTACATCTACGGTAACGCCTTCTTTTTGGGCTACCATTTGCAAATGATTTACCGTATCGGCTACCGTGATTCGATTGAAATCGTAAATCTGACAGCGCGAAAGTATGGTTGGAATGATTTTATGTTTTTCGGTAGTAGCAAGAATGAAAATAGCGTGTGCAGGCGGTTCTTCCAGCGTTTTCAGAAATGCATTGAAAGCTCCCTGCGACAGCATGTGAACCTCATCGATGATATAAACGCTGTATTTTCCAATCTGCGGTGGGATACGCACCTGATCAGTGAGTGCACGGATATCGTCTACCCCATTGTTGGAAGCAGCATCCAGCTCGTGAATATTGTAGGAGCGCTGTTCGTTGAACGACACGCAAGACTCACATTCGTTACAAGCTTCGAATTCGGGAGTCAAATTCTGACAGTTGATGGTTTTGGCAAAAATACGTGCACAAGTGGTTTTACCTACCCCACGTGGCCCGCAAAACAAATAGGCATGAGCCAGGTGTTTGCTTTTGATAGCGTTCTTCAAAGTCGTAGTCAGCGACAACTGGCCAACAACCGAGCTAAACGTGGTGGGACGATACTTACGTGCCGAAACAATAAAATTCTCCATAAAAACTGCTTGCGTATTTTTCTACTTTGAGTGCAAATATAATCAAAAAGCACGGTTGTTTTTGGACGAAAAAAAAGTTTTTCGAAAAAAAGAACCAACGTAAAAATTGCGTACCTTTGTCGGAAAAATTTTCATCAACGACTAAAGTTTATCATCCCGAATACTGATTTCCAGTTCAATTTTGAGAACATGACTGAACCTCAGGGCAAAATAAAACGACTCAGCAAAATCGTATTAAACAAATACGTGTTAGTGCTGATTTTGTTTAGTGTTTTCGTTACATTTTTTGACGAGCACAGTTTAATTCACCGTTGGGAGACCAGTCAGCGAATCAATGAGATGGAAAAAGAGGTGAAATTTTACGAAGATGAGATCAAAGCAACCAAACAGAAGAAAATTGAGTTGCAATCAAACAACGAGAATCTGGAAAAATTTGCCCGCGAACATTATTATATGAAGCGGAAGGACGAAGATATTTTTATTGTAAAAGAATGAATCAACAACTGGACAAACAACTTTTCATAGCCGGAAACTTCATTGTACTGCTGGGCGCAGCAGGCTGGATAGTCGAACCAAACATATTTTCATACATCTATTCGGTAGGTGTTGCTATATTGATTTTTGTGCAAATCAGAAACTCTTTCAGAACAAAAGATGCTGATCGCCGACATAAACGCTTAATTGCTAATGCGATGTTTGCCACACTGGTTTTAGCCATTGGAGCTTATTTTATGTTTAAAGGTTCCATGTCATGGGTACCGGCCGTGTTAATATATGCTGTCACTACCCTGTTTTTATCCTATCGTGGCAATCCAGAAAAGAAAGCTTAAACGCAGTATATTAAAATAAAAAAATCCGCATCAGAATGTTCTGGTGCGGATTTTTTCATTTCTAAACTAACGTTAAGCCATTAGCTTTTTGTATCGGATACGTTTTGGAGCTTCGTCGCCAAGACGCATTTTCTTATTTTCTTCGTATTCCGAATAAGAACCTTCGAATACAAATACCTGCGAATTGCCTTCGAACGCAATGATGTGTGTACAGATACGGTCGAGGAACCAGCGGTCGTGCGAAATCACCACGGCGCATCCGGCAAATGCTTCCAATCCTTCTTCCAAAGCACGAAGCGTATTTACGTCAATATCGTTGGTTGGCTCATCGAGCAACAGTACATTGGCTTCTGATTTTAGCGTTAGTGCCAGGTGCAGGCGATTCCGCTCACCACCCGAAAGTACGCCGCAAAGCTTTTCCTGATCGCCACCGGCAAAGTTGAAACGCGACAGATAGGCTCGGGCATTGATTTCTTTTCCACCTACACGGATGAACTCAGTACCGCCCGAAATCACCTGATAAACCGTTTTTTCCGGATCGATGTCGGCGTGACTTTGATCAACGTAACCGATTTTTACGGTTTCACCCACATCAAAAGTTCCTTTATCAGCCGTTTCAAGACCCATCATCATGCGGAAAAGAGTGGTTTTACCCGCACCATTTGGTCCGATAATGCCCACAATTCCATTCGGCGGCAACATGAAGTTCAGATTTTCGAACAACAGTTTGTCGCCAAATGCCTTGGAAACCTCCACAGCTTCTACCACTTTGTTACCCAAACGTGGTCCGTTAGGAATAAACAATTCCAGCTTTTCTTCGCGTTCTTTCTGATCTTCGTTCAATAACTTATCGTAGGCTTCCAAACGGGCTTTCCCTTTGGCCTGACGGGCTTTAGGAGCCATGCGCACCCAGTCTAACTCGCGTTCAAGAGTTTTACGACGTTTGCTGGCTTGCTTTTCTTCCTGCGCCATACGTTTCGTTTTCTGATCCAACCACGAAGTATAGTTGCCTTTCCATGGAATACCTTCGCCACGATCCAGTTCCAGAATCCAACCCGAAACATTATCAAGGAAATATCGGTCGTGCGTAATTGCAATTACCGTTCCGGCATATTGTTGCAGGTGTTGTTCCAACCAGTCAACCGACTCGGCATCAAGGTGGTTGGTAGGCTCATCGAGCAGCAATACATCCGGTTGTTGCAGCAACAGGCGACACAAAGCCACACGGCGGCGTTCCCCTCCCGATAGGTTTTCGATTTTCCAATCTTCAGGCGGACAACGCAACGCATCCATCGCACGTTCCAGTTTGTTGTCGATGTTCCAGGCATCCAGGTGATCCAGTTTGTCCTGCAATTCGCCCTGACGTGCAATCAGTTTGTCGAAATCGGCTTCGGGGTCAGCAAATTGTTCGTTGATCTGGTCGAACTCTTTTAGCAAGTCCATCACTTCCTGCACCCCTTCCTGCACAATTTCTTTTACCGTTTTGTTTGGATCCAGTTTGGGGTCCTGTTCCAAATAACCCACCGAGTACCCCGGCGAGAAAACCACCTCCCCATCGTAGTTTTTTTCTACTCCGGCAATGATTTTCAAAAGCGTAGATTTACCCGATCCGTTCAGACCGATAATCCCGATTTTCGCACCGTAGAAAAATGAAAGGTAAATGTTGTTTAATACTTTTTTTTGTGGGGCAAAAGTCTTGCTCACTCCCACCATCGAAAAAATAATCTTTTTATCGTCTGACATAAAAAAATCTACTTTCTATTTTTAAATTATTTGTTTGATTCCAATTTTAGAGGACGGCAAAGATACAAAGAAACAGGCAATTAATCATACGTCTCACCCCGCCCCTGTTCTTAATTTTTCAGGTAAGGTTCTTTGTGCTGAGTCACTTTCATTTGCTGAATAAAACGGCTTGCCGTTTTTTGATTCACTTCAACAGCTGCTACACGTATTGTCAGCTTAACGGCATCTACATAATTATCGTTTTTCACGGCCAAAAGTATTTTACCCGTTAACGGACTTCTCATTTGCGAAGCCTCGCTCACGACATCACCACGTTTATAGTAACGGAACTTTTTGTCCTGCTGAAAAAGACTTACATCTGTAGCATCTTTCAGAAACCAGTACTGAATATTGTCGTCGCCCTGTGCATTGCTAAAATAAGAAACTCCGGTAAGCGCCAACGCCGCCAAAGGACCATATTCCGGTATGCGCGACACAATTGAAGCCAATCTATCAGTATAATGACCGACAGTCCTTTCGTAGTTTTTCCGCCCTTGCTCGCCGGTTCCGATATAAAAACTCCACGAAACCGTATTGGTAGGTAATGTAAATTCGATAATCTGATAATTGTTACTCCCCAAAGCACTACGTGCCGGAACCTGTGGATTGGCAGCATAAATTTGCTGAACTAACGTATCACTTTTCACCGTATATTTCTCTTCTAAGGGAGTGTAAGTTGTATCCAGTACAGTACGCCAGTATACTGCCGACGAAAAATGCTCTGTTTCAGCACCGGCAGGTGTACGTTCTATTTTCAGTCTGCACACTCTGTTATCCACAGCTTTATTGCAGAAAGTAAATTTATAGATGCCGGTTCGGGTTACCACAAAGCTTTTGTTCTTCACTTTTTGAGTATTTACCTCGCTATAAAACGGTGCAGTGGGATATTCGGCAATCTCTACCGACGACAAATTGAGCTGATGCTCCATCGCCAGATCCATACGAACTTTGTCGCCGCTCGCAAAGCCATAATAAAGTGTGACCGTACTGTCGGAAGGAATAGCCAGTGTATGCTCCGCCACAACGATATTTTTAGCAAATGCCGACATTCCAGAAATCAGCAAAAATGCAAACAGGAAATAGATAATTCTCTTCATTTTGAGTTATAAAACTGTTGGGTTAAACAGCGCTGCAAAGATACAAAAGCTGCTACAGATAGAAGTATTTGGAACAACTTGTATCAATAAAAAAAGGTTTTCAATCCATTGCATTAACAGAATGCAATGATCGAAAACCTTCTTGTATAAGAAATCAGCCAGACTTATTGAATAGTATCTACTACGGTAACTGTATCGCTGGTAATGGTTGCCGGATTGGATTGCTCTTCGGGCATGCTCGACACCGGAATTGCCTCTTGCTCTGTTGAAACAGTGTCATTCATTAAGCTATCGGTCGTCATTCCGTTCATTGCCGAAATTTTACCCTGATAATAAGTTACCGACGAACCCAGCAAAATAGCCAACACAGCTATAATTGCGATGAACAAGCTTTTGTAATTCTTTCTGTTTTCCAGTTCGAAAATCTTGTTTTTGCTTACTTCCAACTCCAGTTCCAATTCTTTAATCCGAAGATCTTTTTGCAAAAACTCGCTTTCGCGCGAAGCTTTCCCCTGATAACCGCCAGTCACCAGAAAATCAGCAGCAACAGGAAGTGAGTAGTAAATATCATCGCTGGCCGGAACTACGCGAAAAGTAATGTAACCATCTGATTTCAACTGATCGACTACCGGCTTCATAATATGATCGCCCAAACGAATGCCAAATTTCGAGAAATAAACATCGTGCATTTCGGCGTAGGTGATTCCTTTTTCACTTCGGTGAATCAACTCCAATACCTGATCAAGTTCCTTTAAATTATTCAAGTTTGCCATAATGGATTGTATAATTATTTGTTCTAAAGATTACAATAAATGGATATAAAGCACTTATTACTCATTATATTTTGCAAAGATACAAACTTAGCATTCAATGCGCAATAAACTTAAAAAAAGATTTCCACCTTATACAACAAATTATATGCCTGTTCTCACATCCCAAAAGCTAACTGATTTGTACACTCCACATTTTCTCCAGGCAAAACCCTGAAATAGTTACAGAAAAAGCGGTAATATGCATAACGATCAACAGTTTTGGGCAGATCGCTCCCTTTTCCGCATTCCAAACCACCATTGATTACATTCACGGTAGCACCAAAGCCGGGGATGCGCCCTTTACTTTTGTCGTTTTCAGTAGGCAGCCAGCGCCCCGTCATAATATCATGACAGGAAGGTTTGGGAAATTGAGGCGTCATCCAAAACCAGATGGCCGATGCAAAACACAATACGGGATCTTCAGCCACCAATTCAGGATGATTCAGCAAGGAATCCTTACTTCCAAACCAAGCCTCGCTAAACTGACCATAGTTGTAATTCCAGCTGAGCTGCTTCGGGCCGCGACCGTGATAGCTACGTCCTCCAACAGGCGGATACATCTTTTTTGAAACGTCAGTGTAAGGATTCATCGTACTGTCGCGCTGCTCTTCCACATAATACAAGCCCCATTTGAAATAACCACCCGGTGCTTCTGCCCAACCGCCACTGGTTTCCTGAGCAATATTGGCCAGAAAAGCAGCCAGCTCCCGCTTTCGTACATTGGCTTCTTTATCCGAAAGAAATTCAGGAAAATAAGATGCAGCCTGCAGAAAAGCTTTGTATGTATAGATTTTGTTCCGATGAGGAAATAGTGCATTCCATTGGGAGAATTTCAGGAGCGAAGACAGATTTCTATTCGGCACGGGAGTACGCACAGAAAGCGGCACTGTTTTTTGTGCCATTACCAATGATACTCCTGCCACACAAGCAAGCAGTAATACAAAAATCCGTCTCACTATCGGGGAGTTTTATTTCTTGAAAAGCATTGAATGAAACGATGGTTTTTCGTCGGCCGTATTTACCATCCAGGCCGAAAACACATTGATATAATCCCAAAAAGATTGTACAGCATGTTCAGGAACATTTTCCAGTTCCGACAACAACTGTTGATAGCAGGTGAGCCAAATGATGCGGCCTTCGGAAGTGATTTTCGACGAAGCATGTCGCGCCACCATTTTAGGTTGCCCGCGCCGCTGATTGAAATAGTCGGGACCGCCACAAATCTGCACCATAAAGTCGGCAGAGTTCTGCTTTTGCTGTGCAAACTCTTCGTCGTTTTTTGCAAATAGATGCTTGATTTCACTTGTGCGGAGCATCTCATAATGTTTATCAACTAAGCTGCGAATTCCTGCTTCGCCCAAAAATTGATAGAAGTCGGCATGAGGGCGTGTAACGTCTGGACGTTCGCCCATTTTGTACGTATTTATTGTAAGATTCATCATGGTGAGTGTATAAAATATGAATAAACAACGAGCAAACGATCGGTATTGTTCGGGCAAAATTAAGCATTTCGCGGCAAAGGCTCGTCGATAAAATAGCTGATTCGTCTATTAAAAATTGTTAGTCTGTCTAATCAATTTGTAATTTGTGCGAAGGCGGAATACTTTTGACCAAGTTTTTTAAGGTATAAGAAAGATGAAAATACACAAGTTAACAATCATTCCGGCTTTACTGTTTTCTATAAGCGTAATGGCACAGACCTCCACCAAACAATGGGATTTGTCGGGTTGCATACAATATGCTCTCACCAACAACATACAAATTCAGAAAGCCAAAGTCACTTTGCAAAGCAATGAGGTAAGCACAAAAGAATCCAAAGCTGCTCTCCTCCCCAATCTGTCGGCCAGTATTGGTCAGAACCTCAGCACCTACCCTTTTGCCAGCACTTCGGGTTATACCGGCAGCTATGGCGTAAGCAGTAGCATGCTGCTATTTGATGGTGGTAAAACCAGCAAAACGATCAGTCAAAGCAAATTAAACGAAGATGTGGCACGCTATTCCATTCTTGCTTCAGAAAAAAGCATTCAAATGTCAATTCTGCAAAACTATGCACAAATATTGTATGCCGACGAAGCTGTAAAAGTGTATCAGGAAACTGTAAAAACATCCGAATACCAATACGAAAGAGGCAAAGCAATGCTAAAGGCCGGAAGTATTTCGGGAGTGGACCTGGCACAACTCGAATCGCAATTGAGCTCTGACAAATACCAACTGGTGGTGGCTCAAAACACCTTGAGCACAGCAAAGCTTGCATTGAAGCAGCTGCTGGAACTGAACCTGAGCGACGAAATGAATTTGAGCATTCCCGAACTGGGAAAAGTCGACGTTTTGAAACCCCTGTCGTCGTTGCAAACGATTTACGAAACTGCACTAAACGCAATGCCTCAAATAAAATCGGACAAAACCAACATCCAAATCAGCTCGCTCGATACCGAAAAAGCAAAAGCAGGCTATCTGCCCAAAGTGAGTCTGACAGGTAGTGCCGGCACATCACACAGCACAGGCGTCAGCGCCAACCTGGGCGATCAAATCAGCAAAGGCTTCAACGCCGGCGTGGGTGTTTCGGTAAGTATCCCCATCTTCAGCAACCGACAGAACAAATCGGCTGTAGAAAAAGCAGTACTCAATGAAAAAACGGCAAAACTCAACATGCAGGACACCGAAAAAAATCTGTTGACCGAAATCGAATCGGTATATCAGAATGCACTCTCGGCACAAAGCCAGTACCAGGCAGCCAGCGAAAAAGTAAAAGCACTCGAAACCAGCTATAATTTGATTGAGCAACAATTTGGCTTGGGAATGAAAAACACATTGGAACTATTGACCGAGAAAAATAGTTTGCTATCGGCTCGTCAGAGTCAGATGCAAGCCAAATACCTGAGCATTGCCAACATGCAAATCCTGAATTTGTATCAGGACATACCGGTAGACATTAAATAGTAATATATAACATTATCACCATAATGAAAAAGAATAAAATTATCATCATCACAGTGGCAACGGTTATCGTTGGAGCAGTTGCTGCTCATTTCTTATTAAAATCATCGCCCAAAGATGCTTTTAATCTGATGACAACAACGCTATCTGACGAAAAAATCAGTTCATCCGTTACTGCCACCGGCACCATCGAACCCATTACCGAAGTAACGGTAGGTACACAGGTTTCGGGGAAAGTGGCCAAAATATTTGTTGACTACAACTCAGAGGTAAAAAAAGGACAAGTATTGGCAGAAATCGATAAAACCACACTTCAAACCGAATACAACACACAATTACTGGCGGTACAATCGTCGAAAGTAGAATACGACTATCAGAAAAAGAACTTCAACCGTGCTAAAGAATTGCACCTGAAAAATCTGATCAGCGATACCGATTACGAAACAGCCAAATACTCGTATGAAAAAGCAGAGTCGGCTTACAAACAAAATGTTTCGAGCCTGGACAAAGCCAAGACCAACCTCGGATATGCCACCATCTACTCTCCTATCGATGGCGTGGTACTTTCGAGAGCCGTAGAAGAAGGTCAGACGGTGGCTGCCAGCTTCAGCACACCTACTATGTTTGTAATTGCCCGCGACCTTACCAAAATGCAGGTAGTGGCCAATGTAGACGAAGCAGATATAGGCAACATCAGTGTGAAACAGCGAGTAACTTTCACGGTAGATGCCTATCCGAATGACGTGTTTGACGGAACCATCACTCAGGTACGCCTCAACCCCACCACCACTTCCAATGTGGTAACTTATCAGGTAATAGTAAATGCCCCTAACCCTGAGTTGAAACTGAAACCGGGACTAACGGCCAACATCACCATTTTTACGCTGGAAAAAGATGGAGTACAAGCATTGCCAAACAAAGCATTGAATTTCAAACCAGACACCACTTCATTGAGTCACAATGGATTTAAACTTTCGGAAGATGCTTTGCAAAAACCAGCTTCGAATCAGAAAGTTGTATGGATTCAGAAAGACAAGACAATCGTAAAAAAAATAATCACCATTGGCGAAACCGACGGCATTCATACAGAAGTAATTTCAGGTCTGAGCAAAGACGACAAGGTAGTGACCGAAATGAAAGAAATTTCCGACAATTCGGCCCCGGCAAGTGCTGGCGAATCCAGTCCGTTTATGCCTAAACGTCCGGGGTCTGAGAAAAAACAAGCAGCCGGCGGTGCTCCCAAATAAGTAAAAGCCATGGCAAAGAAAATAATTGAAATAAATAATCTGAAACGGGACTTCATCATGGGCGAAGAAACAGTTCATGCACTGCGTGGAGTCTCGTTCAGCATAGAAGAAGGCGAATTTGTCACCATCATGGGCACCAGCGGTTCGGGAAAATCGACGCTGCTGAATCAGCTCGGTTGCCTGGACACTCCTTCGGATGGCGAATACCTGCTGGATGGATTTTCGGTTGGAAAAATGAACAAAAACGAACGCTCCACCATCCGAAACCGCAAAATTGGGTTTGTATTTCAGTCCTACAACCTGCTACCAAAAACCACAGCACTCGAAAACGTAGAACTACCATTGATTTACAACCCGGACATTTCGGCACAGGAAAGAAAAGAAAAGGCGATTCATGCGTTGGAGTCAGTTGGTTTACAGGACAGAATGTATCACATGTCCATTATTTTGTGGTTGTGAAAATTGCTTATATTGTGTATTGCATTAGTATTTGTTATGGAGTCTTTTGTTTT
>JBJOOU010000069.1:0-10140 GCA_046051105.1 Bacteroidota bacterium | reverse complement strand
CACAATTGTAGCCGCATATGTTTTGCTATCCCATATTTCAATCACATCGTGAAAAGCCGTAATCACCACTTCATCGGTGATGCCCACTGTTTCCATCAGTCTTTTCGACAAAAGGATACGGTCATTGCTATCCATTTCTACCTGGGTGGCGAGCTGATAAAAAGCACGGAGGAAATTCCGTTCGTCGTTACGGAAATAGCTGAAGTTGCTCATTTCCCTGGTTACGCTATCCCATTGTGATTTCGGGAACAGGCGGAGACATTTTCCCATGCCTTTATTGAGGACGTATTGTGAGCGGGTATCTTCCGGAATTTGCTGCAAAAGATTGGTCGGCAAGCGCAATCTGCCCTTGCTGTCCACTTTTACCTCATAGTTTCCGGTTAATCCAATCATAAAGAATTTGCTCCTTTGCTCTACAAAAATAGAACAAAAGTTACACAAATTCCCACTTTCCACCACTTTTTACCCCCACTCTGGGTGTTGAAATCTCAAAAAATGTGGATATCTCTGAATTTTATGTGCAGAGGATGTGAATATTGGAAGTAAATGATTGAATTACAATAGGTAGTTACGCACAAGTGTTTATGCACAGAAGTAAAAAATTGTCGAAAAATGAGTGGGAATTAAACTCAGAATGAGCGAGTGGTGTTATACTGATGTCAGTTTTTGTTCAAGCCACAGATAAGGGGAATAATGCTGCAAATAGGGATACTGCTGGAGATTGATTTTTTCTTTGAGTGCAGACAACTGTAAGGACTGAGCGGCACTAAGTTGGAGTTTGCCATTCTTAAAGACGGAGGCGACCATAAAACTAATCAGCTCTGTTGCCGGCAGAAAATCAACATCAATCTCCTGCATTAGCTTGGATCGAAGCAGGTTGTTGATTTCCACATTTGCCAGTTCATATTCCTTTTCCATAATGAAGGCATTGCATTGTGAAAGCCTGAAATAGATTTTTTCGTGCGGCTGCATGAGGCTGTAGTCCTGACCACTGACCAATGCATGAATGGCGGCGGCATTCTCCATAAACAGATAACAGCTAAGGCTTCTGATAGAACATTCTGCCTTCAATTTAAAATCTGCGGAAGCTTCCGCATCCAGCAATTGAATCAAATAAAGAGCCTTATCAAACTGCTTGAGCTTACTGCAATTCGTGGCATAATTCAAGATAATGGTCTTGTAGTTTCCATACTGATCCGGCGATAAGATTTCAATCGCATGCTCAAAGTATCTGTTACCACCGCTAAAATCACCCAGAATGGAATAACGGGTTCCAATAAGATGAAGAGCTTTTATCTTGTGATGTACAAAAGCCGGATTTGACACAATCAATTGGGTTGCCAATTCAACTATTTCTTCATACACCCGCATAGGAATATCATCCTGCCTGCTGTCTATCTTCATATATGCCAACCCGTTCAGAATATGATATTTCGCTTCCAGACTATCATACCCTGCTGCTATTTTCAGCAACTCGGTCACGTCGATATTCTCATAGAATTTGTTGCTGTATTGCTTATAATAATAATTGTGCATACATCTCAGAAACCAATTCCTGGCTTGCTGTACTTCAATTACTTCATCAGATTGATGCCGGAAATTATTACGAATCACCCCCATCAACCGAACTTTTTCCTTAAGCGACATATGATTGCGCACCAGATGTTCTGCATAATTATCACTGATGAGATTTTTAGCATAAGAAGTAATCTCTATGTTTTCGACTATATCATTATACGCCTGTTCTGCTTCCTTAAACAATTTCAAATCAAGATACAGACTCATTCGCTCTTCTTCCCGCCACTTCCTTTCGTTTTGAATTCGAATTCTGAGTCGCTCCTGAATAAGTATATCCTCAATGAAATCGGCCAAGCGACTTAGATCCGTACGAAAAGACGCATCTGATTTGGATGTCCACTTTTTCTTATATACGCGCAGGTAGATTTCTTCACGACTCAGTTCCGTTGTTTTCAGCTGTTCAAACGAAAGAAAAAGTGGCAGATATGATTTATTGCTGTTTAACTTCAGCTGACTTCTGATAAGATCTGTTTCTGCGGAAGATAATGCTTGTATAAGTCGGGCAATTCGTAAATCTCTCATGTAAATAGTGTTACAAAATACGACTAATTCACTAAATAGATTATCGGTTCTTTTGTTTAGAGATGGTGTCAGAATACCGCCCGAACTCTCGACAGAAATTACCGAATACTAATTACAACTATAAACAGGCCAGATGCGTGAACGGCAGATAAAAAACTATAAATCAATACATTAAAACCTAGCGAAAATAAAAAAATGTTGCAAAATCAGGGTTTTCGTTTTGATTTAGAAGAGTTGAGGAAACATCTTTACATAAAAAAATAACCATGAATAAAATCAGCATTCTTCTCTTTTATCTTATCAGCACCTCTGTAACCATTGCCTGTAAAAAAGAAAATCCGGTTAAAGAAAAATTTGATTTAAAAAACTATGCCGTCCACCATGTCTACAGAGAAAGCAACGGTGCAGGAACGGAATACAAAGGCCCTCTACAGCTAATCATCTTTGAAAATAACTCCAAACTTAATATAAAACATGCCGGCGCCACTGCTGTCGCCAACTTACCAACTAACATCACCGTATTCAATGTGTATGATGGATTTTACAACAATGCTGATTCGTTATCGGTAAGTATTGACACGACCAACAGAACAGCTGAGATGTTTGCACAAAACGGGAGAACGAGAAATAGCATGGAGACCAACCTGATTGATATTCGTGAAAAAAATTGGAACCTGAATAACCTGTCCTTAAAAGGAACGGTAAAAACGTATAATACACTAGGCACCTTACTACAAAGTGCTGTTACATATGTTGCATTCAACAGCGACGGAAGCAAGACGGTTATGCAGGAGACACCCATAAGCGGCAGTACCGTTTTCACCAATACCATAAATTTCGGCGAAACAACCAACTATTACAGAGAGTCAGCCAGAAGTAATGCCCAACTGAATGAGCGGCTCTTCTTTGTATTCCTGAAGCAGAAAGTGGTGCTTAGCGGAACTTATGTCGATCTAGTTACAAGCAACGTATTCTACTACTACGGCGAATTGACTCAACAATAAAATAACAGACCTTTCGTTTTTCAAATCACAACAAAAACTTTAAACCTATGAAACCATTCATTATCCTAATTTCTGCTGCCTGCACTATTTTATTTACAGCCTGCATCCCCACCACCATTTCTCCGGTTGGAGGCTCGGGCACAACGACCGGTACTGCAACTCCTGCGACCAACGGCACCACATTGACTGTAAAAGGAAAGCACCTCGTAACCACTTGCGGTGACACCATTATTCTGAAAGGTGTAAACTATGCGGCCTATGGCTGGGGATGGAACAACAGCGAAAATCTATTTCCTGAAATAGCAAAAAGCGGTGCTAATTCCGTCCGAATTGTTTGGTACAAAACTAACTCCGGACCGGCATACAGCAATCTTGCATTATTAGATTCCGCTATCGGGAGATGCATCCGCGCGAAGATGATCCCCATCCTGGAGCTGCACGACGAGACCTGCAACAACAATGGGACAAACATGATTACTACGGCAAATTGGTACACGCAAACGGCGGTAAAAAACATACTCGTTAAATATCAAAAATGGTTGATTATAAATCCGCTGAATGAGGCCGGTTATGTGATGTGGAACGGCAATAATACGGCGGCACTAAACACATTCAAAACTACCTACAAAACCATCATTACCAATTTAAGAAACGCAGGTTTGAATATGCCTCTGATGCTGGATGCCAGCGATTGCGGCCAACATTTGAGTGTATGGAAAACCATCTGTACGGAAATGCAGACGTATGACCCGAAACACAATCTTATATTCAGTGCACACGCCTACTGGAGTTCGTATGCAAGTACCGCAGCTGCCATCAACACCTTACTGCAAGATGCCTCCACCTGGAATGTGCCGATAGTATTAGGCGAAGTGGCCAACAAACAGGATGATAATAGCGGCAACTGCACCTTAACGCTCGACTTAAGTACCACCTTGCAAAAATGTGAACAATACAAAATTGGTTGGTTGGCCTGGGTTTGGACGGCTGATAATTGCGGCTCCAGACAAATGACCACCAACGGCAATTTCAATACACTGACGACTTATGGCAATCAGATAGTAAATACATCTCCTTACGGCCTAAAATTTGCCAAACGTGCTAAATGTATCTAAACAAAACTAAATCCTTTTAAACAACAACTTTATGAAAACAAACAACATGAAAAAAATGCTTAGCATTACCATCGCAGCACTGCTGTTTATCTCCTGCTCATCCTGCAACAAAGAAGAAAATAGCGCCGGAGGCGGCAGTATTGAGTACACTATTGACGGGAAGACCTATATGCAAAATGACAATATAAATGCTGTATTTATTGATGGAAAATTTCAGGGGCTGACGGACGACAATCTCGAAGCGAAAGTTGGTGACAGTGAAGACATCAGCATCACCGTCGGAACAACATACAATGGAATCAAATTATGGTTTTATCCGGACGGGATATACTATTCTTCAACCGCAGGCTCTACCAGCCAGAATAAAATCACCTTCACTAAGAACGAGTCAAATCTACTGGAAGGTACTTTTGAAGGAAAGGTGAAATTAGATGGCGATATTGAAAATCCTGCGAAAACAATAACCGGAAAATTTACGGTCATAAGTTTCACAAGAATCTAGAACTGATAAATAAAAAATAAGACACACAGGAATTTCTTGTGTGTCTTGTTTTATTTATATGCTTATAAAATGTTATCTTACTTACATGGAGAACCACCCAATTGTTACGCTTATACAGAAAATTGAATTACACTATCCGAGAGAGTTGCAAAAATATTTCACCATTGTGACGAAAAAACGTACGGAAAAGCTATATAAACTCATCGTAACTGCAAAGAATGCAGAACAATTGGACAAAAGATTGTTGTTTAAAAAAATATTTACAAAAACGTATTCAGATAAAAATGATTACCTCTGGCGAAATGAAATTCGAATATTGAAAGAAGAACTGGAAAATTTTCTTATCCGGAAAGAGCACGCTTTTATTTCTAAAAATAATGCTGCCTATAACGACTGGCTGCTGATGCAGGCGTTTGATAAATTGAAATTTATTGACGGCTTAGATGAAAAGTATGACATACTACTAAAAGAAAAAGATAGTTACGCATCTTATTCATTTGTATTGGATGCATGTATGCTTCAACTGAGCAATCTGACACATAAGATACCAGATATCACTAAACGTTCAAAGGCTTATCAGGAACCGATTGACGCTACCAAACAAGTACTAAAGGATCTGGTATCTGCCAGTGTCGCCAGGTTAAATGTATACACATCCTACTACAACTGGATTTCCTATCATCATCAATACAAAGAGAGAGCTCCCTTAATTCTGAACGAATACCATTTTGCTTTAGAGAAGAATCCCATCGCCAATTTCTACAATCATTTGGCCGGTTCTGTAACCGACTCTGATGAAAAAAGTCATCAAACTCAGATCGAGAACCTGGATGCGGCACTGCAAGATATTGAACCATTGTATCAAAAGAACAAATTACTGTTGGAAAACAGAGTAATTGTATTAATGGCTAAAGGCCGGGAACAATCTGCCAATGGTTATTTTCAGGAAGCGGATGCTGTTCTAAAAAGTATCAAAACAGATATTGACAATTTATATCCGCAACACAGAACCGTATTTTATGTCAACTATATTACAAATTTAGTAAAGTATAAAAAATACAAAGAGGCATTATATGTTTTAGACCATGATTTTTCTACGGATAATTTACTGTACAAAAACATGTTACTGCAAAGCAGGCTACTCTGTTACTTGTATTTACGCGACACAAACAATCTTGCAAATTATATTTCCTATGACTTAGACAGTGCACCCTTTCCACAAAATTATATGTTGAAAGTCATTAAGTCGGCATATTTTTATTTAATCAAAGAATATGATACGGCGCTTAGTATTATTTCTAGTTTATTGCAGGCAAAATATACCACAGACAACATGTTGTACTACAAGCCAATTTCGGTAATCTATAAAAAACTATATACGGCAGCGCAGAAGAATAGTACCCACAAGAAAATAGTCTCCTCAGAAATTAAACCACTACAAGATATTGTAGATGAATTTGAAAAAAACGCGCCAAATGAAATAAAATTAGTTTCTGTTTATTTATGGGTAAAGCATGAAATCGAGTACTATCTACAATAATACAGCAAATCGAACGACCAATATAAACCACTGTTTTTGTATTAGTTATACACATAAAACACAAAAAAGTCACTCACAAAATCAAAATTCTTCCTTTTGCTTCCTCTTTTGTTTGATGCAGCTTTACATCAACAAAAAATGAAATAATGAAAGTTAACAATAAGCAGCTATTATTACGATTACTGATAACTATTATTCCTTTCTTAAGTTCTTGTTCTCAAAATGTTTTAGACGTAGGTGACCGATACCAAATAGTCTTCTGGATAGATTTTGAAAATGCAGAATTAATAAGACAAGATGGAGGTGATTCGCTTAGGTTTTATATCAACAATAACCTTGTCGCTATTTCTTCTTCAGATAAAGACTGGTCAACAGCACCGTCGTGTGAAGACAGTACTGCCATCACTGCACAAATAGACTTGCTTCCCCGACATCGTTCCGTATTCTATAAAGTAACCGACCAAACGGGTTTTGAATATTTTAACGGGACATATACACTGGTTACAAACACTTGTAACGCCATACAAATTGGCCCTATAACCAAATTCAAATAAGGAAACTTTTATTAATTCACTTTATAAATTACAAAAAATGAAAACAACAATTAAAACACTTTCAATCATGCTATGCTTCTTATTAGCAATTGCGGCAACATCTTGCAAAAAAGACAAAGATGGAATCACAGGAAAAACAGGCACTTTCACTATCGACGGTGTAAGCTACACCGGCAACACGGAAGTACAAACTTTTTCTAACGGAAATTACTCAATCGTATGTCAGCAAGATGATCCATTTAAGATTCTGCAAATTACATTTCACAATCAATCAGAAGCTGAAGCAGGCGGCACATTTGATGTAGCAGATTTTAGCTTAAATGTACCAACAGCTACAGCTGAAGTAGGTGTGGATGGATTAACATTTGATCCGATTGGTGTACGCACTATTAGTGTTAGCGGCAAAAAAATCACTATCAGCAATCTCCCATTAGATCAAACAGGTGGCGGCTCTTTAAATCCTGTTGTAAACAGCGCAAGTATTAATTTCTAAAACAAGAATGATGAGAAAGACACTAAGCTATATTTTTGCATGTAGTGTATTATTCACTGCGTGCAAATCAAACAAAACGGGTAGTGCCGAAACTACTATCGAACAAAACATGGATGATATAAAATCATCTACTGCAGAACAGGGAAATGCAGGAAATGGGAAAATCACCTTATTATGCAATGGAAAAGCTTACGAAATAAAAGGTGTTTGCGGGGCTGTTACATCTATGGGAACCTTAACCATTGCTGTCTCTGACGATAGTATTACTGCAAAAACATTCACCATTAATTTTACAAATGACAAACTGCCTGATGCAACATCGTCCTACAAAATTGTAAAGTACAATCTTGATGATAAAGATGCCAACCATGTTACAGTTAGTTACACAGATATGCGAAGTGCATTACCTATGAATTGGGAAAGTGATGATAAATCAGGGAAACTTGATTTTACAGTAACTGGAAATGAAATAAAATGTTCGTTTGCAGATTTAAAATTACAACCAAGCATGATGTACAACAAAGGTGAACAAGATGGAATAGCAAGCGTTTCAGGCGAATTGATAATTTACAAAAACTAAAAAAACGACCATGAAAAACAACAAAATAACTGCAGGAATCTTGCTGCTTTTATTTTTCAGTATTGTATCCTGCAAGAAAGAAACTGCTGAAAAATTAAATCCGGATGTTGAATATCACAAAGTTGATACCACCCTAAAATCTTTTTATCCGCAACCAACCCCAAGTGACAGATTTGAGTACATTGGTTATATTCCGTTTGAAGCAAAAGACTTAGGCGTTAGTATATTAATTAGCTGGGAAAGTGACCCTGAGAGTATACAATTTTATGTAAACAATGCTAATGGTGAAACTTTAGACGAAAACGGATACACCAAAGCGATGAACGCCAATATCAGCATTGATTCCACGTCTGTAAGCTGGTCCACCTACTCTGATATTAGCAATGATTATGTGGCAAATCCAACATTACCAAAAGGCAATCTTGCCGGCAATGGCGATAAATATGTGGGTTTCAGAATATGGAAAGGCAGTTTGCCCAACGAA
This sequence comes from Bacteroidota bacterium, assembly GCA_046051105.1. GTDB lineage: Bacteria > Bacteroidota > Bacteroidia > Bacteroidales > Paludibacteraceae > Paludibacter. The sequence goes on along the minus strand of JBJOOU010000069.1, from coordinate 1,768 downwards.
AAATATTACGGATGGGCAAAAATAAACGTTTCAGCGAATGGAAGAACCGTTAAGATCGTCGAATATGCTTTTAATAAAGTAGCCAATGCTGCGATTAAAACAGGCGCAAAATAATCTCAGATAAAATGCACTTTATAAAGTCCGCATTATTTCATTTTTTGTCAGGCGAAGTCTTACGGCTTCGCTTTTTTCAATTAGAAAAGCCGAAGCAATGCTCCGGCTTTTCTAATTTATAACAAGATAAAATTATCTCTCTTCTCTTTCACGAGCTCTTTCCACCATTGGCTTTCCGGCTCCTTTATTTCGTTTGAATACTGCCAGAATCTGTTCTGCATCCTGACTGCTGGTTGCAAAGAAAGAGAAGTTATCCATGATGCGGATATCGTCAATTCTTCTGGATTCGATACCTGCTTCATTCTTCAGCACATCCAGCAATTGTCGCGGAGTCATACCATCCACACGACCTTTTGCGAAGAACAAACGTGCGGAAGAACCACTTCTGCGTCTTGGCCCATCGTCTCTTCTTCTGTCATCACGACGGTCACCGCGTCCACCACGATCATCTCTTCTGTCGCGGTTACCTCTGTCGAAGCGGCTGCCGAAATCTTCTTTCACTACTTCCTTTATCTGCTTGTAAGCTTTTATATTCAGCTCATCTTTAGCAAAATGCTTGATTAATGCAGCAACGATTACCTGTGGTTCCGCCTCGCCCATGATTTGTTCGGCCAACTCCATATATTCCAGATAATGCTCGGTTCCGATAATGGTTTCCACATGCTCTAACAAACGACGTGTTTTTATCTTAACCATTTCCTGTGCATCCGGCAATTTGCCTTTTTTCATTTTCGTTTTGGCAATCTTCTCTACAAAGAGCAGTTTGCGTTTTTCCGACGGTGAAATAATGGCAATCGCTTTTCCTAATTTACCCGCACGACCGGTACGGCCGATACGGTGCACATAACTTTCCGGATCCTGCGGCAAGCCGTAGTTGATGACATGTGTCAGATCCGAAATATCGATACCGCGTGCCGCCACATCCGTTGCTACGAGCACACCGAATTTATTGGTCTTGAACTGTTTCACCACTTTCTCGCGCAGGTTTTGCTGAATATCGCCGTGCAACGCATCCGAAGTATATCCTTTATCATTCAGGTGGTTGGAAATCTCCACCACTTCCGCTTTGGTATTACAGAAAATAATGCCGTAGAAATCTTCTTCCACATCGAGTACGCGACACAAAGCGTCGAAACGATCTCTATCCGGCACTTCAAAATAAGATTGTTCGATATTGATATTCGTAATCTCTTTTTTAGCAATCTGCACCATGTTGTATTGTCCCATGTAGCGCTTTGCAAGCGACAAAATCCGGTCAGGCATTGTGGCGGAAAACAGCAACATACGACGCTCCGGCGCACAGGATTTCAGAATGAGTTCGATATCGTCGATAAAGCCCATATTGAGCATCTCATCGGCTTCATCCAACACGACATATTTCACTTCATCCAGTATCAGTTTTTTTCTTTCAATCAGGTCAATTACACGACCCGGTGTTCCCACAACTACATGTGTACCTTTTTCGAGGTCGCGCATTTGTTGACTGATGGGAGCACCTCCGTAAACGGTAGTGATCCAGATTCTTTTAGAACCTTTGAAACTCTTGATTTCTTCCGCTACCTGAATCGCCAGTTCGCGGGTAGGTGCCAGAATCAGAGCCTGAACACTTCTTTGATTCGGATCAAAACGCTCCAGAATGGGTAAACCAAAAGCC
>JBJOOU010000068.1:0-2779 GCA_046051105.1 Bacteroidota bacterium | reverse complement strand
AGACCCATCCATTTTCTATGGTAATATGTTGAAGGATATGCCTAAAGGCCTTTTGCGGGATAAAGGCTTTGCCGGTCGACAACCTACTATGCAGGACTTTTATACAGGCACCCTGAATCATTCGCCCGCCTACATTCCCCGAATCCTTTTTGAACGTTACGGTACATACGATGAAGATTTAAAAATCGTATCGGACTGGAAATGGTATCTGGAAGTGATTATCTTTCATTCAGTCTCAGTGCGCTATGTGGATGTGGATGTAACGCTGTTTGATATGAGTGGAATAAGCAATAGTAACCGGTCGTTGGAGCTGGAAGAAAGAAATAAAGTACTTCAGAAATTGTTAGTGAAAGGTATTTTGAATGATTATGAGGTGAATACCTTTTTGATAGATCAGGTGCAGCGCATCAACCGTTACAAATTAATAAAGACATTTTTTTATCTTGTTGAAAGGTTACTATTTCAGTGGGAAAAGAGAAAAAATAATTCCTATATACAATGAGCGAACAAAAGTCCATACACCTTCCGGGATTAAATGGTCTCAGAGCGATTGTAGCTATATGGATTTTTTTTTACAATAAAAATTTGAAAATAATATTGTATGATTCTAAATAAAATAATTTGTCTAACTCCAGTTCGAAATGAGGCATGGATACTTCGAGCATTTCTAACAGCAACAAGTTTATGGGCTGATATTATCATTATATCTGATCAGGGATCGACTGATGGAAGCAGGGAGATTGCATTATCTTTTCCAAAGGTAATTTTAGTTGATAATCCTGCTAGAGATATGAATCAGGCCCAAACCCGTAAACTTTTGTTCGATGAGGCTCAGAAAATCAGCGGACAAAAGGTATTATTCTCCTTAGATGCAGATGAATTCTTATCTGGTGATTTTGTGCATACAGCTAGTTGGCAAAAAATATTATTGGCTCAACCAGGGGATATATTCTTCTTCAGATGGATAAATGTGTGTGAGCAGACTGATAAATGTATTATTACAACACCATGGATGAATTGGGCTTCTTGTATTGAAAATACAGATGATACTATTTTCCCCGATGCATACATTCATGAGTGGCGATTACCATACCCGGCTATTGGTGCCCGGGAGATTAAAGTGGAGGACATTTTTTTTATACACTTAGCACGAGTAAATGTTAATAGGCAAGCCAATAAGAATCGTTTTTATCAGGTAGTTACGCGATATAAAGAGCCTGATAAGAGTATAGTGAGTTTATATCGAATGTATCACTCAGAAGATGTTGAAGAAAAATCAACGACTGATTCAGTTATTTACAGTTATTATGAACAAAGAGGTTTATATCTTTTAGAAATGATAGATTTAAATGATAGCGGTAAGTATTATACAGACCAAGTTCTTGATTATTTTAATAAAATGGGGACAGATTTTTTTTATGGATTAGATATTTGGGATTTTGAGTTTTGCAAGCAACAGCATATAGATTATAAACCGTCGTTTAAAATACGTATTTTGTTTTACTATCTCAAAATAACTCAACAATATCGTTTAAGCTATTTCGTGAAGATGATTGATAAGGTTCTTCAAAAAGCAGTTAATTGAATGTGTGATTTTTAATATTTATTTGAATGGGAATTATACGACTTTTGTTGGCTTTGTCTGTAGTGATTGTGCACACCGGATCATTATTTGGATATAATATGGTTGGGGGTGAATTAGCAGTGCAGGCATTTTATATTATCTCAGGCTTTTACATGTCACTTATATTGAATGAAAAGTATGTTGGAAAAGGATCCTATTCATTATTTATTTCGAATCGTTTTTTGCGTTTATTTCCTGTATATTGGATTGTATTGGCATTAACTATAATTTTAAGTATAGTTATTGGGATTATGACTCATGGTAAGAATTGGGGAGATTTACAAACATTCATCCTTCACTTCAAGGATATGAGTCCATTCACAGTCTTATTTGTAGTGTTTTCGAATATTTTTCTGGTTTTTCAAGATCTTGCTGTTTTTCTTGGACTTGATTTGCATTCCGGTCATTTGTACTTTGTAGAGAATTTTAGTCAAGCCAATCCTGCAGTTTTCAAGTTTATGGTCATTGGGCAGGCATGGACGGTAGGTCTTGAAATTATGTTTTATTTAGTTGCCCCTTATATAGTTAGACGTAAGTTGAGTTTGATAGCTTTAGTGATTTTAATATCGCTGACTCTACGTTTTTTTCTATATCATATAGGTTTAAACTATTCGCCCTGGACTTATCGGTTGTTTGCAAATGAAATAGTATTTTTCATGTTAGGTAACTTATCTTACAAGTTATATTTATATTTTAAATCCAGAACACTCCCGAAGTACATATTGCAACTGAATTTTTGTAGTATGCTTGCATTTATATTGATCTACGATTTCATTGAGTTCAGATACAAATATGTAATATTTATTATTGCCTTCTTTTTATCTTTACCATTCATCTTTATTATGTTTAAGCATAATTCACTGGATATGAAAATTGGAGATCTTTCTTACCCAATTTATATATCGCATATTTTTGTTTTTACTATTTTGAGTGGTTTGAAAATAACTGATCATTTTGGTAAGGCTGTACCTGTAATTATTGGTAGCATTCTGTTTTCGTTGCTTTTGAATCGTTTTGTTGCTGACAAAGTAGAGCGGATTAGGCAGACAAGAATTCAAACAAAACTTTAAGATAGAATATAAATGAAACCATAGTTGGAATCACAAAAGTGGAAATATGCAGGGTGTTTACCTGTATATAGTAATGAATCTGTTT
>JBJOOU010000067.1:0-10443 GCA_046051105.1 Bacteroidota bacterium | reverse complement strand
CAGGTTGTAGCTTGCTTCGAACGACTTAGGGTTCTTGAGCAAAGCCACCCGGTACTGAATTTCAGCATCGGTATATTTTTTATCGTTGTACAGTTTATTTCCTTTATTGATGTTTCGGGTCACATTTTGCCCCCACGCTGCCGTGATAGTGATCAGGCTCATCAACAATATATATCCTACTTTCTTCATGGATTGAAACATATAATAAATGAATCAAAAAAATCAAATCAGTCTTTGGTTACTTTGTCCTTCAAATCGAAGATTTTAATTTTGCTCAAACGTTTGTTTTTCCGTTCGAACACAAAGAAATCGATGATCAGAATAATCAGTGCCAACAAGGCAAAAGACTGAAACTGTTCGTTGTACTCAGCAAAATTAGTGGTCTTTATATCTGTTTTTGCGAGCTTGTCCAATTCCCTTTCGATCACTTTGTAGGCTGTGTTGCTGTTGTCGGCACGAACATACACGCCCTTACCGGAAGTTGCGATGTCCTTACACATTTGTTCGTTGAGCTTAGTCACCACCACATTGCCATCTTTATCTTTCCAGAAACTCATTGTGCCCGGCACAGGTATTGGAGCACCTTCAGGTGTACCCATTCCGATTACGTGTACAGCTATATCGTTGTCGGTAGCCAGCTTAGCAGCTCCGATGGCGTCGTCTTCGTGGTTTTCACCGTCGGTAATCACAATAATAGCACGGCCTGCTTTGTCTTTCGTTCCAAAAGATTTTATGGCAAGATCGATGGCACTTCCAATGGCCGTACCCTGGCGGGGCACCATATTGGTATTGATAGACGAAAAGAACATCTTGGCCGAAACATAATCCACCGTGATGGGTAATTGGGTGTAGGCATCGCCAGCAAAAACGATCAATCCGATTTTATCTTCCGACATATTGTCCACCAATTTGGCCAATACTTGTTTTGCGTTCTCCAGTCGGTTCGGAGTAATGTCCTGCGACATCATTGAGTTGGACACGTCCAAAGCGATCATCACCTCAATTCCTTTGCGTTTGGCCGTTTCGGGTTTGGTACCGAACTGCGGTTGTGCCAATACGATGATGAGCAAAACAATAGCGGCCAACTGTAAATAAAACTTCAGCTGCGGACGAAAATAAGACACATTGGGCATCAATTCGGCCAGCAATTCGGGATTTCCGAACAGCTTTAGTTTTTTGCGTCGCTGGTAACTGTTATATATAAACACCCCAATGAGTATTGGCACTGCTATGAGGAGAAATAAATATTCAGGATGAGCAAATTTAAACATATCGTGTTTAATTTGTAATTAGTAAAATCAGTAACTAGTCCTTACGGAAGTCTCTTTAAATAGGTATTGCGCAGCAACACTTCCAAACCGGCAAAAACCAAGGCCAGCAAAGCGAAAAGATAGAATTGCTCTTCTTTCTTGCTGAATTGCTTTACATTGATTTTTGTTTTTTCCAGTTCATCAATTTCATGATAAATACGGCGAAGTTTCGCATTGTCGGTCGCACGGAAGTATTTTCCGCCTGTCATTGCGGCTATATCTTTCAACGATTTCTCATCAAATTCCGATTGAGCCAGCTGGTAGGTTACTCCCATCGGTGTCATGAAAGGCATTTCCACCATCCCGTGGGAACCTACGCCTATCGTGTACACGCGAATGCCAAAGGTTTTTGCAATTTCTGCCGCCTGTATAGGTGCTATATCCCCGCTGTTGTTGGAACCGTCCGTAAGTAAAATAATGACTTTCGACTTTGCTTTGCTGTCTTTGATGCGGTTCACTGCGTTAGCCAACCCTAATCCAATAGCGGTTCCATCTTCTATCAATCCAAAGTTCACTCCTTTGAAGAGATTGATCAACACGGCGTGATCGGTTGTAAGTGGACATTGAGTAAAGCTTTCGCGAGCAAACACCACCAACCCGATGTTGTCATTGGGTCGCGATGCAATAAATTCGGTTGCCACATTTTTTGAGGCTTCGATACGGTTGGGTTTTAAGTCCCTCGAAAGCATTGTGCCCGATAAGTCCATTGCCATCATGATGTCAATCCCTTCGGTGTTTTGCGTGCGCCAACTGTTGGCCGCCTGCGGACGGGCAAGTGCGATGATAATAAAAGCAATTGCCAACGTGCGAAACACAAAAGGAACATGGCGTAGTTTCACTTTTCTGCTTTTTGAAAATGCAAGCAAGGTGCGGTGCGTCGAGATTTGTAAGCTCGCGTCCGATTTATGCATTTCCACAATGTACCAGTATATCACAGGCACAAGTATGAGCAGCAAGAATAAATATTCCGGATTATGAAAAGTCATTGCTGTATCTTAGTTTAAAATTTCAGAGGCTGGTAACACACTTTTTCGGGTCACTTTTCCTCTTCAGGTTTTAGTTCATCCAGTGGAGCTACTTCTTCCACTTTTGTTTGGTTCACAAACAAGTAAGCATTCATCAGGCTCAACTCATGTTCGTCGGGGTTGGGTTCCCATTTCGCGAACTTCACTAAATCGGCAAGGGTAAGAATTTGTTTCAAACTCATAAATACCGATTTCTGATCCAAACGCATCAACCGAAACTCTTCAAGAATTTCCTCCGAAGTCATTTCCAAACAGTTGATATTAAACATGCGTTCAATGTAGCTACGCAATACATCGGTAAGTTCGGTATGGTATTCTTTGGAACGTCCTTGTTGCCATGGTTTGCTCTGCTTAATTTGATCCAGATAGCCCAGCGCCACCACATGAGGAGGTAACAGCAACTCTTGGCTTTTCTTATCCAACACGGGTTCAGTTTTAAAATATTTGCGATACACCCAAATTCCCAATACGAGCAATCCATGTATCAGCAGGATAATGAAAATCACCCAAAGGAGCCCCACCCAATCGAATGGACCGTCCATTACCGATTTGATATCGAACGCACGGGGTTTGGTAATGTCAATCACATAAGGTTGAACTACCTTCAGCGAAAGTGATTTGGACCAAACTGTATCACCTCCCACCACAAACGGGAAGGCAGGGATATAAAGTAATGAGTCATGAAACGAAGTCACCACATAGTTGAGCGTCACCACATTGTTGCCACCATCAGCTTTTGTTGTGTCCAGCTTGAGAGGTTCCGCCAGCTCCAATCCACCGGGGATTGAATCAGTAAATACAGGTATCAACACATGCATACCTGGCTTTTGTGTCACCTGGTACGTTAGTTTTGTCTGACTTCCAATCAAAATGACTGTGGAATCCAACTTCGCGTTAATCGTAATATTCTGAGCCGACAAGCCCGAAATTACTACAGCAGATAGAAGGATGAATATCGAAAGGAGTTTTCTCATATCAAATTATCAATTGTTTTCTACAATTGCATTTGGTTACATACTTTTCTTATCAATCAGGCTCTCATTTTAAAGAGACGCATCAGTGCCTTCACATAATCTTCAGAAGTGCTCATCGACACCATGTCAACACCTGATTTCGTGAATGTTTTTTGCAGCGCCAACTGAGTTTCGCCCCAGGCATGTTTGTAGGTAGTTCGCACGCGCTTATCCGAAGTGTCCACCCAAATGCGTTGTCCGCTTTCTGCATCTTTCAGCTTTATGAGTCCAACATTTGGTAGCTCCGTTTCGCGAATATCAAACACCTGCAATGCTACCAAATCGTGCTTACGATTGGCTATCATCAGCTCTTTTTCAAAATTTTTATCGATGAAGTCCGAAATAATGAAGGCAGTGGAGCTTTTCTTTATCGCATTGGTAAAATAACGGAGTGCAGCAGCAATATCTGTTTTATTACTTTCTGGTTTGAAATCAATCAATTCACGGATAATGTGCAATACGTGTTTTTTACCTTTTTTAGGTGGAATAAATTTTTCTATCTTGTCCGAAAAAAAGATCACACCTATCTTGTCGTTGTTCTGTATCGTTGAAAAGGCAAGCGTTGCCGCTACTTCCGTAAAAATGTCCTTTTTCATTTGCGACACGGTTCCGAAAACACTACTTCCCGAAACATCCACAAGCAACACCACGGTCATTTCACGCTCCTCTTCGAACACCTTAATATAAGGATGTCCAAAACGTGCGGTCACATTCCAGTCGATGGATCTGATATCATCTCCATACTGATATTCACGCACTTCGGAAAACGTCATCCCGCGCCCCTTAAAGGCCGAGTGGTATTCTCCTGCGAAAATATTCTTGGATAAACCGCGCGTCTTTATCTCAATCTTACGAACTTTCTTTAGTATTTCACTGGTTTCCATAAATTCCTATGTGTATTATGCCTATTAATTAATCATTGACTGAAAGATCAACTAATTTTCGAACTATCAAGGCACTTCTACTGTATTCAGAATTTCAGTAATGATTTCGTCGGAAGTCATATTATTCGCTTCAGCTTCGTAGCTCAAACCAATACGATGGCGCAAAACATCATAACATACCGCACGAATATCTTCAGGAATTACATATCCACGACGTTTGATAAATGCATAGGCTCGAGCCGCTAATGCCAAACTGATAGAAGCACGTGGCGACGCACCGAATGAAATCATATCTTTCAACGATTCTAATCCATAATCCTGAGGGAAACGGGTTGCAAATACAATATCCACGATATATTTCTCAATCTTCTCATCCAAATACACCTGACGAACCACTTCGCGTGCATCTACAATGTCTTTAGGCGACAAAATAGGCAATACAGTCGGTTTTTCTTTGCTCAGGTTCTGACGAATGATCAATTTTTCTTCTTCTTTCTTTGGATAATTGATGATCACTTTCAACATAAAACGGTCAACCTGTGCTTCAGGAAGTGGATATGTACCTTCCTGTTCAATAGGGTTTTGAGTCGCCATAACAAGGAATGGCTCTTCCAGTTTATAAGTCGTTTCACCAATTGTCACCTGGCGCTCTTGCATGGCTTCAAGCAAAGCACTTTGCACTTTTGCCGGAGCACGGTTGATTTCATCAGCCAACACAAGATTTGCAAAAATTGGTCCTTTTTTAATACTGAACTCTTCTTTCTTCTGGCTATAAATCATTGTTCCTACAACGTCGGCAGGCAATAAGTCGGGCGTAAACTGAATACGATTGAACTGCCCTTTTATCAGCTTTGACAATGTGCTAATCGCTAATGTCTTTGCCAATCCGGGAACCCCTTCCAGCAAGATATGCCCATCAGAAAGCAAACCAATCAAAAGAGATTCTACCAAATGTTTCTGACCAACGATTACTTTATCCATTCCCATGGTCAACGCATCTACAAAAGCACTCTGACGTTCGATGCGCTCATTAAGTTCTCTAATATCAACAGATTGAGTCATATTATTTTTGTTTGTATTGTTTTAATTTTCGGATAGCAAATATAGCATTTAAATGTGCGTTAATCCTCTGATTTAATATCTATTAACCTGATTTTAGATAAATAAGTACAGATCACCAACATGCTCAAAATCAGCACGAAAATTACAATTTATTGCATAAAAAAAGTCCTGCAAATACTAAGAAATGCAGAACTTAATTAATCTGTTATTATAAACATCAGCAGCGTTTTATTTCAAGACTTTACCCGGGAGGTTTTTTTCAGCTAAATCTTTAGCTTTCGATATACATTTCGGATTTTTAGGGTCAATAAGTTTTTTATCCAACTTCGGAATACGAATCAAAGTTCCGGTCATTAAATGCTCAGGATCATCAATACGCTCCTTATTTGCTTCGTAAATATATACCCAAAAATCTTTGTGGCCATAATATTTTAGTGCTAAAGCAGTCAGCTTACTATCTTTTTTTGCCTGTTCAGAGGCCAACGAATTTTCATAACTCCTCTTATCAAACAACTGCTGCAAAGTATCTACAGCTTGCTTCTGAGCTTTCGGCGCTTGTTTTACATCTACTTCCGACACTTTGAAAGTATCCTTTTGGGTTGTATCTTTTGGAATCACCACCGTCTTAGTCACCTTAGGGGCGGGCTTAGGCTTGGGAGCTACTTTTACTGTAACGCGAGCTGGTTGAATACCTAATGTTTCATTTACATAATTCGTTACCGGCTGATAAATACCATACAGAACAAACGACGTCGCAAACAATGCAATCAAGAGCAATACTCCCACCACCCAAACGGCAGTTTTTCTTCGCTTTCTTTTGGCCCCCTGCATAAATGGTGTTTTTTCCAGATCGAGATCATCCTCATTTCTGTCATACACTACAGTTGGCTTATCTTCTGCCAGCACAGCCACTCTTGGAACATAGACAAACGGCTCTTCTACTTCCACTTTGGCTTCATGATCGACATCTGCTGCTTCAGCCTGTAAAACTACAGGTTCATTTACCTCAGCCTCATCAACACCTGTCGATAAATCTTCTTCACTGACATTTGCCACTTCAGAAACAAAACTATGTGACACCACATCAGAATCATTCAAATCCGTAGTCGGATCTTCCGCCATAAGCTGATAATCAGCCACATCATCTTCAGCAGACTCTTGAGATAACAATTCCTGATCATCTTCTTCATACTCATCCACTAATGGCAACACCATTACAGGCTCATAATCCGATTCGAAATCAGGGCTGACAATAGAAACAAGAGGATATTCCTCTTCAACAACTTCCTTCTCTTTTTCGTCTACCGCATCTGGTTCAACAACTACTGCTGCAATTGATTCGGCCTGCGACACACCCCCCTCAACTTCATTATGAGCCTCCGAAATCTCTTCAGCAATCTCATCGTCAGTATCATAAAGAGGCCCATCATCATCAAACACATATTCTGCTTGCAATGACAATGTCCGCTCGGGTTCAGAGGCTACAAATATTTCCTCATGATCTTCTTCAGCATCTGTTGATAAGTAATCTGCGGAAGTCTCATATAGCAAACTCTCCTCATCCGACCCCTTAGTAATCGGAGTGGACATAGAGCGCAACTCTGACAATAAATCATTTATCTCAGAAGCTTGCTCAGCAAACACCCGCAAAGGATCAGGAACATCATTAGCAATAACTGGCTCCTCCGGCACTACAAAATTATTGGAAGCATCCAACAACACTGGTTCCAGATGCGCAAAAGGCTCATTTACCAATTCCTTCAAAGATGCCTCAGGCGCAAATGTCACTTTATAATAACCATCCAGAACAAACTCTTCGCCAGTTTGCACATTCACACTTTTGCGCGGTTCGTTCCATTGAAGTTTAAAAGTACCAAAACCCTTAATCTTTACAGGTTCACCAGCCAGGAGAGCATCTTCAATGGTTGAAATCATCACTTTCAGAAACTCTTCCGCAGCACGTTTACTGACCGATGCTTTTGCAGAAACATGGTCAATAATCTCCTGAGACGATATTTTTTCCTTACTCATGACGAGGTATATCTTTAAATTTTTCTTTGATTACATTACTTTGTTTGAAATTCACAACTAATTTCGGTGGTATCAATGTGCGAATTTGCGTGGCCGGATGTACAGAAAGACGTTCTTCCTTTTTCCTAACTTCAAAATTACCAAAACTCTGGAATCCAATCGTTTTACCTTCAGAAAGCATTTCTGTACAGGTCGCAATTGTTGTGTCAAGCAAATCGGACACTACCGATTTGGGTGCATTCATTTTAGCGGCCATTGCGGCTATCAACTCTTTATGATTCATATAATTAAATGTTCAGTATTTCGATTTTATTCATTAACGCCCGGCTACATCAAAGCCAACAATAATTAAATTCCGTACAAATCAAAGTCTGTGGCATCAACAATTTTTGCCTGATAAAAATCCCCTTTCTTCACACCTTCAGTCCCCACAGGTATCAAAACTTCAGGATCTACTTCTGGTGAATCAAATTCAGTACGACCTACAAAGTATTCATCCTCCACCCGATCAATCATCACCTTCATCGTTTGACCAATTTTTGTTTGATTAATCTCTGCAGAAATACCCTGCTGAATAGACATTATTTCATCAACTCGGCGCTGTTTTACATCTTCAGGAACATCATCTTTATACATCTTGTAAGCAAATGTTCCTTCTTCATTCGAATAGGCAAATGCCCCCAGTCGTTCAAATCGTATATCACGAATAAACTGCTTCAACTCTTCAACATCCTCTTCTGTCTCGCCTGGATGCCCCAGCAGCAAAGTAGTCCGCAAATGTATTCCGGGCACTTCCTCCCGTATTTTGTGCAACAAATCGTAAGTGCGCGATTTATTGATATTTCGTCTCATCTTCTTCAACATATTATCGCTAATATGCTGCAAAGCAATGTCCAGATAACTGCACACATTGTCACGCTCGCGCATTACTCTCAGGATATCGTCCGGAAAATGAGCAGGATAAGCATAATGCAGACGAATCCAATCCACCCCAGGAATATCCGAAATACGTTCAATTAATTCAGGAAGTTTTTGCTGCTCATACCGATCCAATCCATAGTAAGATAAATCCTGAGCAATAATCTGGAACTCTTTCACACCCTGCGATGTAAGATTTCGAACCTCCTTTTCGATATCTTCAATGGAGCGGGATCTGTGTTTACCTGTAATAATCGGTATTGCACAATAAGAACATGTTCTATCACAACCTTCTGATATTTTCAGGTAGGCGAAATGATTCGGCGTAGTAAGGGTTCTTTCCAAACGTAAATCAGCCCGATATTCCTGACCAATCTCCTTCAACACATCCGTATAATTGAATTTTCCGAAAAACTTATCCACTTCAGGAATTTCAGCATTCAATTCCTTCATATAGCGTTCCGAGAGGCAACCCATTACAAATAATTTATCAATTTTCTTCTTTTTACGTAAATCGGCAAATTGCAATATTGTGTTGATACTCTCCTCTTTGGCATCACCTATAAATCCACAGGTATTTACAACTACGATATCACCATCCGGCTTCTCAGCATCGTGTCGCACTTCATAACCCAACGCATCAAATTGACGCATCAATTGTTCAGAATCTACTAAATTCTTTGAACAGCCCAATGTCACTACATCTACTGTTCCTCTTTTACTATTATTTTTCAATGTTCGAAATAGCTTAAATATTACACTTCTTGCTCAAAAACTTTTATTCAAACAACGAAGCAACAAATTCGGTTCGGTCGAAAACCTGCAATTGATCAATTCCTTCGCCCAGCCCAATATACTTCACTGGAATTTTAAATTGATCAGAAATACCTATAACCACACCGCCTTTTGCGGTACCATCCAACTTTGTGATTGCCAATGCAGTTACATCAGTAGCTTTTGTAAACTGTTTAGCCTGCTCAAATGCATTTTGACCTGTGGAGCCATCCAAAACCAGTAATACCTCGTGAGGAGCATCAGGCACCACTTTTTGCATTACATTTTTAATTTTGGTCAACTCATTCATCAGGTTGATTTTATTGTGCAAACGACCAGCTGTATCAATAATCACAACATCTGCATTGTTTGCTTTGGCTGAGGAAATAGCGTCAAAGGCAACCGAAGCTGGATCAGCACCCATCTTTTGTTTAATAACCGGTACTCCTGCACGCTCTCCCCAAATCACCAACTGATCGACAGCTGCTGCCCGAAAGGTATCAGCCGCACCCAGATACACTTTTTTACCGGCTTTAGTAAACTGATTGGCAAGCTTACCGATAGTTGTCGTTTTACCAACTCCATTTACACCCACCACCATAATCACATACGGCTTTACAGGTAACTCGGCATCAAAATCACTGGGTGAGTCTGAATTATTTTCGGCCAGCAAGGATGCGATTTCTTCTTTCAATATCGCATTCAGCTCAGTCGTATTAATATATTTGTCGCGAGAGACCCGGCTTTCGATCCGTTCAATAATCCTTAAAGTGGTTTCAACTCCCACATCAGAAGTAATAAGAACCTCCTCAAGATTATCCAGGACCTCATCGTCAACCTTTGATTTACCGGCTACAGCACGTGTCAGTTTCGAAAACACACTTTCTTTGGTCTTAGCAAGCCCCTGATCAAGCGTTTCTTTCTTTTCTCTACTAAAAAAGCTAAATATGCCCATTTAATTTGATATTTATCAAAGTTCCGGCTGTATACTTCGTCCTATTTTATCTTCCAAAACAAACGAAACAATAGCACACACTTTCGTTAAGTTACTAATTGATAACAAGATTACAAATTTAAGGCTTTTTTTTGAGTTAAGCACAAAAAAAATCCTCTCATTTTATTCAATGAGAGGATTCTTTTTATTTTTACTACAAGAATGACTATTATTTTGTGAAATAATCTTTCACCTTGTCATTATGTACAATTTCTTCCTGGAACATATAAGCGCCGGGCTTAGGTGATTTCACCATTTTGATAACCTTTGCAAATGCACGTCCCTCGCCTCTTTGCATGGACGCTACCGCTTTCTTTGCCATGATTAAGTATTATTTAATTTCTTTATGTACTGTAACTTTTTTCAAAATGGGGTTGTATTTCTTCAACTCCAAACGACCCGGCGTATTTTTTCTGTTTTTCACAGTAATAT
>JBJOOU010000066.1:0-6286 GCA_046051105.1 Bacteroidota bacterium | reverse complement strand
GATTATTGCTACTGGAGTAAACAGGGTAACTGCCAATAATGATCCTACTGCTCATGCTGAAGTGACTGCAATACGAAAGGCTGCCAAAAAGCTGGGAACTTTTGATTTGGCAGGTTGCGATATTTATACTTCCTGCGAACCTTGCCCGATGTGTCTGGGTGCAGTGTATTGGGCTCATTTGGATAAAATGTATTACGGCAATACCAAAACAGATGCTAAAAACATTGGCTTTGACGATTCGTTTATTTATGACGAAATTGAATTGAAGCCGGAAAACAGAAGGGTGACTACCACTCAGCTGTTGCCGGAAGAGGCCATTAAAGCCTTTGAAGCCTGGACGAACGATGATAACAAAATTGAATACTAAACTGATTTAAATATAGCTCATTGACTCTCTCTGATTTTCAACAACTATATGCCCATCATCCGCAGATACTCAAACTGCATAAATGGGTTGATTCTGCCGAACCAAATGCGAAAATATCGGGTTTGAGTGGCTCTTCATGTTCCTTAGCGATTGCATCACTCTTTAAAGCACGCCCGCAAACACAAATTGTAGTGTGCAATGATGCCGACGAGGCCGGATATTTGTTCAATGATTTGAAACAGATTTTGCCCGTTGAAGAAGCTTTTTTCTTTCCTTCTTCTTTCAAAAAAGCCATTAAACTATCTCAGCTTGATGCCGCTAACGATATCTTGCGTACCGAAGTGCTTAATAAACTTGCCAATACGACTTCTGCATGTGTTATTGTAACTTACCCGGAGGCTTTGATGCAAAAAGTGGTTTCGGCGCAAAGCCTGAAAAAGAAAATGTTGCGCATGCGGGTAGGGGAGAACCTGAGCATCGATTTTGTAGTAGAAGTGCTGCTTGAGTATGGCTTTCAGCGGGTTGATTTCGTGTATGAACCAGGTCAATTCTCGGTGCGTGGTAGCATTGTTGATATTTTTTCGTTTGCCAATGAATTGCCGTATCGTTGTGATTTTTTTGGTGATGAAATTGAATCCATTCGTATTTTTGATATAGAATCGCAGTTGTCGCGCGAGAAAAAGGAGGAGATTTTTATCGTTCCTGATTTACAAAGCGATAAGTCATCCGCCTTGGTGTCGTTTGTAGAGTTTATTCCTAAAAATGTCATTTTTGGATTTTTCGATGTGGCATATGTTAGGGAAAGAATAAATTTACTGTATACCGATGCCCTGGTAAAGATTAACGATACGTCCTACAAGTCGCCCGATTTGTTGAATACTCACATTACGGGTGATTTGTTTATCGAACAGGTCTTGAAGTTCCGTAAAATGGAGTGGGGGGAGAAAATGTATTTCAAAGCCCAAAATGAAATAGTCTTCAAAACATCCCCACAGCCGGTATTTCACAAGAATTTTGATCTGATTGCAGAAAATCTCAAAAAGAATCAGAACGACGGCTATGTTCTTTATATCCTGAGCGATAGTGTGAAACAGACTGATCGTATCGCAGCTATTTTTGCCGATCGGGGCGATGATATTGCTTTTCAACCGATCAAAAATACGCTCCACGAAGGATTTATCGATCATGATTTGTCCGTTTTATGCTATACCGACCATCAGATTTTCGATCGTTTTCATAAATATCAGCTGAAAACCGACAAAACCCGTATGGGAAAAGTGGTGATGACTCTCAAAGAGTTGAATCAGTTTCAGGTGGGCGATTATATGGTGCATGTCGATCATGGTGTGGGCACTTTTGGAGGATTGGTGCGCACCAATGTGAATGGCAAGATGCAGGAAATGGTGAAACTGATTTACAAAGATGATGATATTATTTTTGTGAGCATCCACGCTCTGCACCGCATTTCGAAATACAAAGGAAAAGAAGGAGAAGCGCCAAGAATCAATAAATTAGGTTCAGGAGCCTGGGAGCGTCTGAAAGAGCGCACCAAATCGAAGGTGAAGGATATTGCTCGCGAGCTGATAAAGCTTTATGCTTTGCGAAAGGCCGAGCAGGGTTTTAAATATTCGCCTGATAGTTATTTGCAGCAAGAATTGGAAGCGTCGTTTATTTATGAAGATACTCCCGACCAGATAAAAGCAACAGCTGACGTAAAAAAAGACATGGAGTCGGCTTTGCCTATGGACCGCCTGGTGTGTGGCGATGTGGGCTTCGGGAAGACCGAAGTGGCTATGCGTGCAGCTTTCAAGGCGGCCACCGATAGTAAGCAGGTAGCCGTGTTGGTGCCAACTACAGTATTGGCCTTGCAACATTATAATTCGTTTAAGGAGCGCTTTAAGGATTTTCCGGTAACGGTTGATTATCTGAGCCGTGCCCGTTCGTCTGCTCAAACCAAAGAAGTGCAGGCCAAGCTGGAAAAAGGCGAAATAGATATTGTGATTGGTACCCATAAGTTAGTGGGTAAAAGCATTAAGTTTAAGGATCTTGGTTTGTTGATAATTGACGAAGAACAGAAGTTTGGAGTGTCTGTAAAAGAGAAACTGAAAGAGCTGAAGGAGAATGTAGATACGCTTACCATGACTGCTACTCCTATCCCGCGCACACTTCAATTTTCGCTGATGGGAGCTCGAGACTTGTCTATTATAAACACGCCGCCGCCCAATCGTTTTCCGGTACAAACCGAAGTACATACCTTTGATGAGGATGTAATTCGGGAAGCTATTCAGTTGGAAATGAACCGAAACGGACAGGTGTATTTCATCAACAATCGTATTCATAATATTTACAATATCGAAGCGATGATTCGCCGCCTCGTACCCGGATGTCGCGTGGTAGTGGGACATGGACAAATGCCTGCCGATAAGCTAGAAGAAATTATTGTGGATTTTATTAACTACGAATATGATGTGTTGGTGGCAACTACCATTATCGAATCTGGTATCGATATCCCCAATGCTAATACCATTATTATCAATAGTTCGCATAATTTTGGCTTGAGCGATTTACACCAGTTGCGTGGTCGTGTGGGGCGTAGCAACCGTAAGGCATATTGTTATTTACTGGCTCCCGAACTGAGCTTACTTACTGCTGATGCCCGCCGGCGATTGCAGGCTTTGGAAACTTTTGCTGAGCTGGGGAGTGGATTTAATATTGCTATGCAGGATTTGGATATTCGTGGTGCCGGAAATATGCTGGGGGCGGAGCAGAGTGGTTTTATTGCCGATCTCGGCTACGAAACCTATCAGAGAATTCTTACAGAAGCGGTGCACGAATTGAAAGATGAAGAATTTGCAGAGTTGTATGCCGACGAGATAAAAGAGAGTGCTGCTAATACGGCTTTTGTGACGGATTGTCAAATTGATTCGGATATGGAGTTGTTATTCTCGTCTGACTATATCGAAAGTGTTTCAGAACGTATAAGTTTGTATCGCGAGTTGGATAGTATTGATAATGAGGTAGAATTGGCAGAGTTTCAGACGCGTCTTGAAGACCGGTTTGGAAAAATTCCTGAAAAAGGTCAAAGCCTGCTCCAGATAGTGCGACTGAGATGGACGGCTATGAGATTTGGTGTGGAGAAACTCGTGCTTAAAAATGAGAAAATGACTGTATTTTTGGTAGCAAATTCCAAGTCAGCATACTATCAATCAGAGCAATTCGGGCGTCTGCTTCAATACATGACCACACATCCACGCAGATGTCAGTTGCGCGAGCAAAATGGTCGACGCTCTATTGTTTTTTCAGCTGTCGGTTCAGTGGATAAAGCGTTTGAAGTATTCAATAGTCTGTAGCAGACCGTTTATTTCCTGACTATTTCCAAGAAATTATCGGGCTTTTCGATCCGTCTGAATCCGTATTGTTCGTATAGCGCATGTGCATCCTGAGTTGCCAGCATAATTCTTCGCAATTTGCACAATTCAGGATGCTCCATTATCGACTTAACGAGCATTTTTCCCAGCCCTTTTCCTCTTTCCCTTTCTATAATGAAAACATCCATCACGTAGGCGAAAATGGCATAATCTGTAGCTACCCGGGCGAAGCCTACCATATTATCCTCCTGATTGTAAATGCCAAAGCATAGCGAATTTTGGATGCTTTTTTCGATTGTTTCCAGAGTGCGACCTTGTGCCCAATAGGATCTGTTGGATAGAAAGTCATGTATCAAAGTGATGTCAAGCTTTGATTTATCCGTAGAAATAAAGAATTCCTGTTTCATAATATTGGCAATAAAAAAATCCCGAAACTTCTGAGAAATTCCGGGATTTGAGTTTATAAGAAAACCGCACTACCATTTGTTGAGAAAATTCCTGTAGACAGGATTTGAGGTGCTTGCTATCTTTGTAATCTGCCGTCCACAATTGGATACCCGAAGGCGCAGCCCGCCATTGACTACAAACATTACTCGTTTAATTTTTTAATGTTGAATTTTCCAATCTCAGAGTAATGCGGTTCGTTTTTTCTTTGATACAAAGATAAGTCTTTATTTTTATTGGAGTGCTGACTTGTGTATAAGAATACTGTTAAATGTGATTGCGTGCTTGTCTGAGACTGTTTTCATTCATTATAATACGCTTATGCGTAAAAAAAGAAGAGCAAAATTTCTTTATCTGAAAGAAAATCTCTATTTTTGCAATTCTGAATTGAAATCGGATTAACAAAGCAATAAATAATAGAATCTTATGTCGAAAAAAGAGGAAAAACAGCACGACGAATTAGAAAATGTACAAAATGCGCTTACAGCCACCGAGGCATTTATTGAGAAATATCAAAAACAGATTTTTATTGGTATTGGTGTTGTTGCAGTAGCTGTTCTTGCAGTATTAGGTGGAAATAACTTTATTCTGAAACCTCGCGAAGTTGCAGCTCAAAACGAGATGTACAAAGCGCAGGCTGCTTTTGCTGCCGATTCATTCAAAGTTGCCTTAGATGGCGGTAGAGGTTCTATTGGTTTCAAAGAAATTGCATCAGAATACAGCTTCACATCATCTGCAAATTTGGCTTCTGCTTATGCCGGAATCTGTTCATATAAATTAGGTCAGTACGAAGATGCAGTAAAGTATCTTTCGCAGTTTGATGGAAAAGACGATTACTTCTCAGTTTCAGTTATTGGATTGATTGGCGATTGTTATGTAGAGTTGAATGACAATGCAAAAGCGATTAGCTATTTTGAAAAAGCTGCTGATAAAGATAATGCTGTAATCAGCCCGGTGTATTTGAAAAAAGCTGGTTTGGTATACGAATCGCAAAAAGAGAACGAAAAAGCTGAAAAGGCTTACACAACTATAAAAGAGAAATACCCAAAAAGTCAGGAAGCTGCTGATATTGACAAATATTTGGCACGTGTTCAGAAATGATCTTTTTGAGATAAAACAAAGAAAAAGCTGCTTCTGAAACAGAGGTGGCTTTTTTCGTAATAATAAAACCCCATAATACCTATTAATATGGCTACACAATATCAGAACCTATCGGAATATAATGCCGAGTTGATGCCGGATAAAGAACAAGTAAAAGATCAATCGTATGCGATAGCAGTTGCCGACTGGAATCCGCAAATTACACATACCATGCTTCAGGGGGCTATTGATACGCTCAAACTGATTGGGGTTGACGAAAAAAATATCAATGTAATTCATGTTCCGGGTACCGTAGAGCTGACTTTTGCTGCAAAAGAACTGGCTTATGCCGGAAAATACAACGCAATAATGGTGATCGGATGCGTTATTCAGGGCGATACACCGCACTTCGATTATGTTTGTGATAGCGTTACGCAAGGAATTACTGAATTAAATCTTTTGAAGGGTAGCTGTCCGGTGATTTTTGGAGTGCTCACTACCAATACCTTACAGCAAGCACTCGATCGTGCTGGCGGAATTCATGGAAATAAGGGCGTAGAAGCTGCTACAACGGCGATAAAAATGGCGAATATTATTTGGTAGTTTAAAAAGAAATTCCTACCTTTGCACAGCTTTTGAGAAAGGGAATAAGGGCAGTTACCAAAGTGGCCAACTGGGGCTGACTGTAACTCAGCTGTCTTTCGACTTCGGAGGTTCGAATCCTTCACTGCCCACAAAACTTTTCACAATAAAGCAAACCGCGGAAGTAGCTCAGTTGATAGAGCATTAGCCTTCCAAGCTGAGGGTCGCGGGTTTGAGCCCCGTCTTCCGCTCTCAATGAAAGAGATTCTGATTATTCAGAGTCTCTTTTTTTTGTGCATTTTGATCTGGCTGAAGGTAGATCAAGGATCAATCGGAAAAGTTGTGTTTTTATCATCAAGCATAAATTTTTGTCAGCCTAAAAAGAAAGAACTTCACATCCCTTACTCCTCTGAATGAAGCTCTGAAAGCTTTAATTTTTGCATTA
>JBJOOU010000065.1:0-10069 GCA_046051105.1 Bacteroidota bacterium | reverse complement strand
TCGTGCGAATGCAGGAGTTGATGTGGCCTTGTTAAATGATCGTTTGAATCTTAGTCTGGATGTGTATTCATCGGTAACCACCCACCTTTTGGTGCAAAAACAGTTTCAGGATGCGGTAGGACTTAATTCATATTGGACTAACGATGGTAAACTTGGCAACAAAGGTTTTGAACTTACAATGAACGCAAAAGTGATTAACTTAAGTACTTTCCATTGGGAATTGGGGGCTTCGATGGGCCATTATCGTAATGAAATTTTGTCATTAAGTGGTGACCCTATTCACACTCAGGTGCTTGATGGCGAAGTAATTACTCAAGTAGGATCTGCCGCAGGTTTATTTTATGGTTATAAAACAGAGGGAGTATATTCTACTGTTGCCGAAGCAGCGAACGCAAATTTACAAACCATAACCCCAAATGGTACTTATGCAAAATTCGGCGCCGGTGATGTGAGATTTGTTGATGTGGTTCGTAACGGAGTAAAAGATGGTATTATTGATGCAAATGATAAACAGGTGATTGGCAATCCAAATCCAGACCTCTATGGGTCGTTTACAAACAAATTTTCATATAAAAATCTGATGTTGACCGCACTATTTACATTCTCATATGGAAATGATGTGTATAACTATCAACGAAGCTTACTTGAATCAGGTAAGGATTTTAGTAATCAAACTTTATCTATGTTGAATCGTTGGACTTCTGAAAATCAGGTAACTAATCAGCCACGTGCAACGTATGGTGACCCAATGGGGAACGCCCGCTTTTCCGATCGTTGGATTGAAGATGGGTCATACCTTCGGTTGAAGTCTTTAATCTTATCTTATAACTTACCGGTGAAGAGTCGTTTACTGCAATCAATTAATGTATGGGCTTCTGCGAATAATCTGCTTACGTTCACAAAATATCTGGGGTTAGATCCAGAGTTCTCCAATCAAAATTCTGTATTATATCAGGGCGTTGACGCTGGTATGCTGTCGGCAGGTAAGAGCTATAACGTTGGAGTAAAATTTAGTTTGTAATGAAGTAACAATGATGATAAAATGAAATCGAGTATAATTAAAATGAAAAATATTTGTAGGCACTTTTTGGTGCTGATTATTATGTCGGCTGCACTCTTTGGTTGTTCGGATATGTTGAATAATGATCCTGATCGCTTGACCAGTGCGGATGAATACAATATGCAAGCTTCTGGTGACTCAGTGTATTCAATGTTTGGCGTATTGAGTAAGTTGCAAAATCTGGCTGATAGTTATGTGCTACTTGGCGAGTTAAGAGCCGATTTAATGGATATTACACCATCATCGGATATGTACTTAAAGCAGATTAATGATTTTGAGATCAATCATGATAATAAATATGTGAATTTGAAAAATTACTATGATGTGATTAATAACTGCAACTACATTATTCAAAAACTTGATACCAACGTAGTTGATAAAGGAAAGAAGCTTCAGATAAGAGAATATGCTGCATTGAAATCGATCAGAGCCTGGACTTACATGCAACTTGCATTGAATTTCAGAACAGTTAAGTACTATACATATCCAATTCTTACGGTTGATGATGCTCAGAAAGAAATTCCGGAAATAAGCCTGGAACAATTAGCCGACTCATTGATTGCAGATATTGAACCGGTAAAGGCTGTCCCAATGCCTGAATTGGGTGCGACAGATGGGTATTATTTTGGATACTCATTTATGCCGGTTTATTTTGTGCTGGGTGATTTGTATTTGTGGAGAGCCTCGTTGCTCAACAGTATGGCGGATTATGAGAAAGCTGCAACTGCATACCACAAATTAATGGAAACAGAACAAGTAGTGATAAATGGGGATAAAGATAACACGGGACTTTACAAAGTATCCAGCCCGGTATCATATTGGGTAGAAGAGAATAAAACTATATCCAAAAAGGCTAAACTCTATTGGATGAACTCCTTTGCTTTAAGTGGGGGAGAGGTGCTTAGCGCAATTACATGTCCTACCACATATGGTAAACAATATTCAATTGATAGTTTAAATAATCAACATAAGATAGTTGCAAGTTCAGTTTCATTGGACAATTGGGGCAGACAGACTTATTATTTGAACGCAGCCTCTAATACTCAGGGCGATTTGCGTAAATATGGTTCTATTTCATTTAGTGACGAAACCAATTCAAAAGTGGTTAGCAATTTTGACTTTACTGGGGTAACTGCTGATACGCATCTGATTTATAAATATAAGGTCTATAATCAGAATCTTGTGATATATCGGGCTTCGTTATTGTATCTTCGCTATGCCGAGGCAGTAAATAGATTGAATAAACCTAACCTGGCTTTTGCGGTATTGAAAAATGGGCTTACATCTATTAATATGAATGATAAGAAAATAGTTCCTGCATTGGAAAAAGGGACTGTAATGCCTGAATATATGTCATTTTCAGGTGCATGGTCTTCTAGGAATGTAGGCATACGTATGAGAGGGGTCGGCAATGCAAACGCAGATACTACTTTTTTTCGGATGAATAAAATGAATACATTGAAGGATTCAGTATTGTTTGTTGAGGATAAAATACTTGAAGAATTGGCACTGGAAACAGCTTTTGAAGGTAATCGGTTTCATGATTTGATGAGATACACATTGAGGCGAATCAAAACCGGCGAAGGCACCGAAGCATATCTGGTTGATAAAGTGGCTGCAAAGCACACTGAGAACAAGGAAGCCATTCGACTCAAATTAAATTCTATCGATAATTGGTATATAAAGAAATAAGATAATTTGAATCAGAGTTTTTAGTAAGATTAGATTTTGAATGAAGGGAGTAGAATGTGAATTCTGCTCCTTTTTTTATTCAACTCAATTTCTACTGATAAATAACTGCTTTCTACTGATAATAATCGTCTGTAATATTTGAAGTGTGTATTTTAGTTGGCTGATATTTAGTGTTTTGATTTGAATATTTAAAGTAAATGCTCATGAATAGATTTATACCTTTCTTTTGTATCTTAATGGCAGCCCTTAGTTATAATACTGGTGTTGCACAAACATTGGCAAATGGTGGTTTTGAAACCTGGACGACAGTGGGCGGTGGTGCTGCACCCGGTAACTGGACGATTGCTGGAGCGCAGGGTGGTACTATTGCTGCTAATACCGCATTGTTCAATGAAGGAGCTAAGTCGTGTCGGATCTCTGCCACTATGGGTTCTTATTCCATTAATCAGGTTGTTTATAACATTACTCCGGGTAAGACTTATACCTTTAGAGTTTCTTATTATATCGAAACTGCTTCGGGTAATGGGCGCGATGCCAGAATAAATTGCTATTTCAGAAATGGCTCAAATGCAGGTGTTGCGATGACGAAAGAGGACTCCGTTGCTTTAATCGGCCCAGGAGGAAGTGCGACTACCGGCTCGTTTACTACGACGACTGGTAGTTGGAAAACATATACCTACGATGTGGTTGCTCCTGCGAACTCGACAAACTTCTATTTTTCGATAACAGTGGCTCGTGGAGCTATCGTGTCGTGGGATAACTGTTATTTTGCCGAAAATACGACTCCTACAATTTATAAATATACGTATTCGACAAGTGCTGGGTATAGTTATTCGCCATCATTGTCCGGATTTACCTATTCGCCAGGTGCCGGTCCGTCTGCCGATCAGTCGTTTACTTTTAAGGCCAGCGCTCTGACAGCCAATCTTGTGATTACTGTCCCCACAAATTACGAAATTTCTCCGCTTTCGGGTTCTTCTTTTGTAAGCTTGGGTAATTCCTATTCAGTGTCGCCATCCAGTGGTTCAGTGTCGGCAACTACTCTTTATGTGCGTTTAAAATCAGGGTTATCAGTTGGAACTTATAGTGGAAATGTTTCTTTCACATCCACAGGTGCTACTACTCAAACCATTCCTCTGAGTGGGTCGGTGGTGGCTCCCGGTGTTACGCTCTCTACCACCTCTCTATCCTCTATTAGTTATGGATATTCTGCTGGTCCGTCACCTGCCAAAACATTTACTGTTTCAGGTTCGTCACTCACTGGTACATTATACGTTATTGCACCATCCGATTACGAAATCTCGCAAGACGGATCGTCATACGGGTCTGCAGTTGGTATTGTGCCCTCTGGTGGCACGGTTGGCACTACAACCATCTATTTAAGACTAAAAGCAGGATTGGGGATTGGTGCTTACAACGAGTCAGTCACGGTGTCGACTGCAGGGTATACTTCCCAGAGTATTACACTGACTGGTAATGTATGGCCTACCACATCGGTAGAAAGTGCGGAAATCGTTCCGGTGCTAAAAGTGAATGCAAGCGGGGTTGTTGTTAGTGACGTCAAAAATGGTCAGTTAGTCAAAGT
This sequence comes from Bacteroidota bacterium, assembly GCA_046051105.1. Lineage (GTDB taxonomy): Bacteria > Bacteroidota > Bacteroidia > Bacteroidales > Paludibacteraceae > Paludibacter. Next base: position 5,732 of record JBJOOU010000065.1, on the reverse strand, counting down.
GTATAATACTGTGGGTTTGTTGCTGAAATCAGTTAAGTCGGATGGCGATGAAGTGAAACTCGAATTGACACCGGGTAATGTCTATCTTGTATTGATCGATCGAAAAACGTTTAAAGTTATATTGTGATAATGCAAAAAGAGGAAGAACGGTATCGATTCTTCCTCTTTTTGTTTTTATAAATTCAGCGCTGCTCTTAACGCCTTGTAGCCTGACGGACTTGTTTTTACCTGTTGTCCGTTTTTGAGCGTGAGTTGCTGACTTTGTTTTTCGTAGAGTTCTATTCTCGAAATCATTTCGACGTTGACTATTGTTGATCGATGTACTCTCACAAACTGCCCGGCAGGTAAGTGTAGTTCGAAATATTTCATCGTTTGTTCTTTCAGATATTTGCCATTGATAGTATGTATCTGTACATAATCGCCATCGGCTTGAAGATAAAGAATTTCAGGTATCATCACTACGTGTATCTTTGCGCCGGATTTTACCGCAATTCGCTCTAGTATCTCTCTGCTTTTTGTCTCGGTTTCTGTGGCCGGGTCTGATGTTACATCAGTAGTCTCTTCTTCGTCTACCTGGGGTGTTGTTAGCGGTACCTGCAGTTTTTGTAGTCCAAATTGTTGTATAATTACCAGATATAATAGTAAGCCAATAAGACCCCGAAGTGGAAGTATTGCAACTGTTAACTGGTTCTGAGCTGCTTCCAACAAAGTATCGGTACATAAATAACCAACACCCAGCCATACTGCTATGGCTAATGCACACAGTGCAAAATGATTCATCAATCTTTGATACACCGATAAAACATCAAAATTTCCATAACGGATAACGCTCCAAAGCAAGACCGCTAGGATAGCAAACAGGGCGGCATGTATGCTGCTGTCTACAGCTATTGCCCATATTGGTAGCGGTAGCAACCATGTAAATGCAACGGTTTGCAAGGCTGCATATAGCGCCCAGATACCAATGTATTGTATTATTTTAGACCTGTTTTCGAAGAATGGATGAAGCATAATTGTTGGGATAATGTGGAGATAAACCGGATGTTCGTATATCCTGGTTTATCGTCATATTATGTTAGTTTCTCAATTCGCCTCCTCCGAAAACGCATGATCCGGAAATGATCAGTTTTCGTGTTGTGTCTAGTGGTTCAATGGGCATTCTATTGTCTTGAAAACCTCCAAATACAGCATCAAGATGCGTTTCAATAAACCAGTTTTGCGGAACATAAATAGTAATTCCGCCAAAAACTGCATTTACTTCCAGTACGGTTTCGCCTTCAGGCAGACTGGTACGTCTTAAATCAAGTGTAATTCCGCCAAATACTGCATTCATTTCACCGCCTTTAAATTCCGGATCAAGTACGATATGTTCGCCACTTCTGAAAACGCTGTTTTTTGAAAAACCATTCGGATTTGCTGACCAGTTTTTTGATTCGTATTGTGTTTGGCGATCTTTCCAACGGTCGTGGCGGCGGTGGTGATGATGCGCATGTTCACAATTGTGCCAACCCCATTTATCGCCGAAAATCTTACCCACTACAATTAAAATACCTCCTGCTATCAGAAGTAAGGGCCAATATATGTGAGTAAAATCACCATTAAATCCAGGGAAATAGGCAGGATATGCCTGAATAAAGCGGGGTATGATAAAAAATCCGCCCACCATAATCAGTACTGTGCCTGATACTACATGATGTCCTTTCAGGAAGTTGCCAATGCCAATTACAATCAATAGCATGGGCCAGGAGATAAGCACATGTCTGAGTTCATGTGGAATGAGACCGAAATTTAAACCCAGCAATACAACACCAAGTAATACAAGGAATAATCCAAAGCCGATTCCTTTTTTATAGCCCTTACGAAAAGAACTTTTATCAACGTTTTCCATAATAACTTTTTGTTTTGAATGATGATGCAAAGATAAGGTGCTGAGCTACCATTCACCGAGCTTCGATCGATGAATTACCTGCTTTTCCCCGACGAAAACAGGAATAAATCCCGTTTAAATGCATCTGAATGGCTGTCTTTATTGATTCTTATCCTTGAGTAAATCGCGGATTTCAGTCAGTAAAAGCTCTTGTGGCGATGGGGCGGGAGGTGTTGCAACTACTTCCTGTTTTTTATGGAACTTGTTCAGGGCTTTGATAAATAAAAAGATGGCAAAGGCCACAATGATGAAGTCGAATGTTACCTGCAGGAAGTTGCCATAGTTTAAATAAACGGCAGCTTTATGAATGCCATTGATGGTTTCTTCTGGTTTTAGCTCCAGTTTCAAATCGGTAAAGTTGACTCCACCCACCAGTGCGCCAATAGGAGGCATGATGATGTCCGAAACCAGCGAGGAAACAATTTTGCCAAATGCACCACCAATAATTACCCCTACGGCCAGATCGATCACATTACCTCTCACCGCAAAATCTTTGAATTCATTTAAAAGTCCCATGTCAGTTAGTTTTTTTGTATTGAATAATTGGTTTTCTGTTTTGCAAAGATATAAATTCATTGTATATCAGATTAAAGATGTACAGGCTATTCTTGAATAATCGGGAAATAAACATAAATAATGGGTTGATGTGACAATATATAAATATGATTGCGCTTATGCTTTCATATCTGATAAAAAAAGAGTACTTTTGCGCTCAAATTATCAAACTATAAATTATCAATCACTATGGTACATTATTCTGAACTCGGTTTGGTGAATACCAAAGAGTTATTTCAAAAAGCTATTGAAGGTAAATATGCAATTCCTGCATTCAACTTCAATAACATGGAACAATTACAAGCTATCGTAGCTGCTTGCGTTGAAACTGAATCTCCTGTTATTCTTCAGGTTTCAAGCGGTGCTCGTAAATATGCTAACCAAACCTTGCTTCGTTACATGGCTCAGGGAGCTGTTGAGTATGCTAAAGAATTGGGTAAAAACATTCCAATCGTACTTCACCTTGACCACGGCGATACTTTTGAACTTTGCAAAAACTGTATCGACTCAGGTTTCTCTTCAGTAATGATCGATGGTTCGCACCACTCATACGAAGATAACATCGCTCTTACAAAACAAGTTGTAGAATATGCTCACGCTCATGGCGTAACTGTAGAAGGCGAACTTGGTGTATTGGCAGGTGTTGAAGATGACGTAGTTGCTGAGCACCACACTTATACTCGTCCTGAGGAAGTGGTTGACTTTGTAACCCGTACTGGTGTTGACTCATTGGCTATCTCAATTGGTACTTCACACGGTGCTAACAAATTTACTCCAGCTCAATGTACCCGTGATGAAAACGGAATTTTGATTCCTCCTCCATTGCGTTTCGACATTCTGGAAGAAATCGAAAAACAAATTCCTGGTTTTCCTATCGTTCTTCACGGTGCTTCTTCAGTTCCACAAGAGTATGTTGAAACGATCAACAAATACGGTGGTAAATTGGTTGACTCTATCGGTATTCCGGAAGATCAATTGCGCAAAGCTGCTGCTTCTGCAGTATGTAAAATCAACATCGACTCTGATGGTCGTTTGGCAATGACTGCTGCTGTGCGCGAAGTATTCGCTACTAAACCAGGCGAATTCGATGCTCGTAAATACTTAGGCCCAGCTCGTGACGAATTGAAAAAATTATATTCTCACAAAACTGTAAGTGTTTTGGGTAGCGCTGGTAAAGCATAATCCAAACTTTATATAGTATACGAAGCCGATTCTCTGTTCGTCAGAGAATCGGCTTTGTTGTTTTTCTGCTGTTTGTGTTTGAACTCTTTCGGGGTGCAGCCATTCAGCTCCTTGAACTTTCGGTTGAAGTTCGAAAGATTTCCAAAACCCACCTGAAATGCCACTTCCGAAATGCTGATTTCTTCTTGCTGAAGCATTTTACAGGCCTGCCCAATTCTATATTCTGTCAGAAAATCAAGGTAAGATTTTCGCGTCCTGGTTTTGAAATACCGACAAAATGAATTGACGGTCATGTTGGCAATGTTCGCCACTTCCTGCAAGTTAATGGTACGGTGAAATTCATTCATCGTAAAACGGTAAATTGTCCCCAATCTTTTCTCGTCATTCTCGTTCAATTTGTTGTACGTACCTTCGGTCGAAAGCATGATTGAATGTTGTGAATTGGCAAGCTGCAACAGTGTCTGAAGTACCTGAATAATCCTCTCGGTATTAAAAACGGTGGGGAGTTTTTCGATGTTTTCGATTATGTCTTTGTGGTGTTGACCAGGGAAGAAAATGCCACGCTCTGCCTTGGCCGCAAAATCAGCCAAAAGTTTGTTTTCCGGTAAATTCCAGAAAGTTTGTCCCGGTACATCCCACTCAAAATAGGCCGAAACTGATCGGGCGATTAATCCATTTTCGGGATGATAATACGCCGGGTCGTTTCGGAATGCATGAGGTAGTTTGTAGCCAAACACAAAAATATCACCCGCTTCAAATTCGCAAATCCGGTTACCTGCAATCACCGTTCCTGTACTTTCCTGAATCAATGTGATCTGCATCTCATCATGTTGGTGTAGAATGTCGTACAGATGGGGTAGGTTTTCCTGCTGAATCCAGAAGGATTCATTGACGGGCTTGGCTATTTTGAAGGGTAAAATTTTCATGTTGCAATAATGTGTTTGAGCATCGTTGTTTGCTGCAAAAGTAGAGAAATAGTATAAAATATGCGCTAAAAATGACTCAAAATGCATTCAAATGGTAAGATAGTATTGGTATAGGGTAAGAAATTGGCTATTCTTTCATTTCAATTCGCCTTAGTTTTGCATCATCAAATCAGTGATGATGATTTGATAGTTCAAGAATTGAAATGTCTAACTCAAAATAAAATTAAAAAATGAAATTCGAATGGAAAGGGGTTTTCCCCGCAGTTACTACCAAATTTACAGCTAATGACGAACTTGATTTTGATGCTTTTGATCTGAATCTGAATGCTCAGCTTGAAGCTGGTGTGGATGGTATTATTTTAGGTGGTTCGTTGGGCGAAGCCAGTACTTTGACTCAGGAAGAAAAAGATGCATTGCTGAAACATACCGTTGCAGCTGTGGCTGGTAAAGTGCCTGTGCTGATGAATGTGGCTGAGCAAACTACCAAAGCGGCTGTAGCTGCAGCCATCAGTGCTCGCGATTTGGGTGCCGATGGATTGATGTTATTGCCTCCGATGCGCTATACATCTGACGATCGCGAAACTGTTTTATTTCTTCGTACTGTAGCGCAAGCAACCGAATTACCAATTATCATATATAACAATCCGGCGGATTATAAAATCTGGATTTCTCCGGATATGTTCCGTCAATTGGAAGATCTGCCAACTATTCAGGCAGTAAAAGAATCAACCCGCGATATTTCAAACGTAACCCGTATGAAAAATGCGTTCGGCGATCGTTTCGCAGTTTTCACAGGTGTTGATACTCTTGGTATGGAAAGTTTATTGATGGGTGCTGATGGCTGGGTTGCTGGTTTAGTATGTGCATTCCCAAAAGAAACTGTAGCTGTTTACAGACTTATACAGGCTGGTAAAATCAAAGAAGCTTTGGAAATCTATCGTTGGTTCCTGCCTGTATTGGAACTGGATGTTTCAACAAAACTGGTACAGAATATTAAGTTGGCAGAGTCGCTTACCGGACTTGGAAATGAAATTGTTCGTTTGCCACGTTTGCCATTGGCCGGAGAAGAGCGCGAACGCATTCTGGAAATTGTAAACAAGGCATTGGCTGTACGTCCGGTATTGCCTAATTATCTGAATCTT
>JBJOOU010000064.1:0-47552 GCA_046051105.1 Bacteroidota bacterium | reverse complement strand
CATTGGTGTTCGATTCGCCCTGATGCAGCAAGATGCCTTTGATAACACCTGATTGCTGTGCAATTTTGGCCATTTCCACCAACCTGCCGTAAGGATTTCCATCGTAATCTTTTACCATATTTTTCAACCAATCGGGCGACGAGGCTACATAACTTTGGTAATTATCCCGGTCGAACAGCTCAATTTTGCAACCACCTATCGACACATTGATAACGCCGACGCGCACTTTGGCAGGCAAATTCGCAACTAGTGTTCTACCGAAATAGTCGGCAGGCGAAAGGCCGGTTCTGCAACGACACAATGGCGGGATAGCCGGATACCAGTTGCCCTGGATGCGATTGCGATTGTCGCAATTAAGAGTGGCCAATACCTGAAAACGGGGATCAATACCGACACTATCCTGCGGTTCGATGCGGGCAGCACCTTCCATATTGGACTGACCCAAACACAGGAAAATGTAAAAGTTTTTGTCCTGAGCAGACAACTGAAGTGCTACAAAAAAGAGGCTGAAAAATGCGAAAAGACGCAAACGGGTGGAAATCATTTCTGGGAGATTTAAAGTCTGAAAATAAATTGTACAGGCAATTAAAGACACCTGAAATGGCCTTTAATCACCTGTACAAAGATATCTCCGGATTATCAAAACCGGATTTAATTATAGATACGTTATTTATAAAATCAGACACAAACAAAAATCAGCAACTCAGATTCTCTTGTCTGTATCTAAAAAGAGGCCTGTAATGAGCCAGAGTGGAAATTTTCAATATCCTGGCTCCGGATTCAGCCGAAGTTCGGATTTTGTAGTTCCATCCGAAAACAGGTTCTTTACAATAAAAAGACCTGTCAGGTGTTGCTTCGAAGTCTTCTGTATGAGCTGACCGCTAAGGCTAAAATAACTTTGCGAGAGAAGAGTGGCAGCTGATTTTGTCACTTGTGGCAGCGCCGTAAAACTATCCAGCGTATAGCGTTTACAGAAATTCCAAACCTCCAGATTGGACATGATCTGAGCCGGATCGTTTGGTATAGAGTGCCCGTTTGGAGTTTTCAACAGCATAACTTCAACCCCACTGGAAGCATTTTTCCATACCGTTTTCTCTACAACACTGGTCGTACTTCCTACCGGATAGGGCTTGGTAACAATGCCGCTTGTGGAGCAACCATTACGGGCAATCCAATTGTCGAGCACAGGTTGAACGTATTCGGGTTTAAACACTGTGTCGTAAATACCTAGGACATGTAGCAGCGGCATCGGATGAGCACTGACAGCCACATTTGGATTGGGGCCGTAGGCATGACCGAGGGTTGTGCCCATCGCTGCCACTTTTTCCGACAAATTGTTGGCTATGCGGTAGCAGAAGTTGCCGCCCCATGAAAAACCGGAAATATACACCCGTTTACGGTCGATCTTATACAGCTCATACATTTTATCAATAATGGCTGAAAAGAAATTCAAATCGGAAGTACCTGTCATATCCCACGAAACCGCCGGATCAACAGGATTGGGATAAACCACCAGAAACTTGGCAGTATCGGCCACCATCCAGTATTTTGCACCGTCGGCTTGAGCCCCATCATTCATATTCATACCTGAGAAAGACACCAAAAGCGGCCTGTTTTGCGGCAAATCCTTTGGGACGTACACCAACATCGTGCGCGAAACTCCATCTACCGTAATATTCATGCGGGCATGTTCATTTTCGGCCAGTTTATCACCCGGCACGGGCACTTCGGGATTGGCAGGAATTGCCAATGCATCATCCGATTGTCCATTGTAAGTTATATTGTCGACATAAAAATCGGTACTGGTAATAGCCAGGCCCCAAACAAACTGTGTGGCACCCGTTTTATAAGATGCAGCGGCATCGGTTGCCGTTGCACCTGTAAGCCACGAAACGCTATCGGTAGAATATTCTATTTTAAGAGCAACCGATGTACTACCACTTACGGTAGCTCTGTACCACACGGGCTGTGATTTGGACAAAACCAGCGAAGGCACAGCGGTATTTACAAGCATGCTCAGACCTGTAGAAGTCGATTTATAAATCCGAAACTGCGAACCGTTTGCCCCATTATTAAACGGAAGTAATAAATAACCCTCCATAATGCCCTGCACGTAGTTGGCGGTAGCGGTTCCACGCTTGGCGGTATCTCCACGGAGAATAACTCCGGTTTTGTAATCGCCCGTAGGACTATTAACGCAACTTTTCCAGGTTACAGAATAGTCGGTTGCGAATTTAGGGAAAGCATTGAGATCGATTACTCCGGTTGCATTTTTTGCACCCTGCGAATAGGTTTTCAACACATTGCTGGTCAATCCGTTTGCGTCGGTATACGAAACAACGCCTGCTTTGGCTCCATTATTTCGCCCCACCGACAGGTAGTAGGCAGGTGGATTACTCGGGGTTGATGCCCGGGCGATATCTTTGCTGAAATTATAGGTAAAAACATTGTTGTAACTGGCATTTACAGCATCCGCAAAAGAACCAATTGAAACAAAACACATTAGCAAGAACAAGCCAGCAAACGGCATGTTCGTCATTTTCCATTTCAAAGAAGATGGTTTCATTTTTTTCATGATCGTATTTGATTTTTAAGTATTATATATATCTAATAAAATATTCTCATTTACTAATAAAGCAGACCTAAAGGAATATCAGCGAAACTGCCACCAGTCAAAATTAAACAGGTCATCGCCCTTGCCTTTGAATATAAAATAAAGGTCGTGTACCCCTTTTGCAGGGCTCACACTACACTTTTGCGTGCGCCAAATCAGATTGCCAGAGCTTGGTTTCACAGGCAGTGTTCCAATCAGTTTGCCATTTTTAGCATCCAACCGGATTTCCAAAACTGAACCGGGGTTTGTTGCTGCCACATTGGCTCTGAATGATTTTGCTCCTTTTCCGAAATCGACGCTGCTCACTTTTATACAATCGTCGTTACCAATCCGGGTGACGTAAACGCCCGATTGCGGATCAGAAGAAGTTTTGATCCCCACCGACCAGGCCATCGTTTCAGCTTCGGTGCGTTGATACGGATTGACATTGGCAACACCTTCGGTAACTCCCTGCGTGCTGGGATTAATCCGAGGAATAGAACCGTCGGCATTGAATGTAAACGGTTCGATGCACACCGAGCGTTTAAAGCCACCTCCTCCTGGCAATCCGGCATTGTGGTAAAAAAAGTAAGACTTTCCTTTGAACTCCACATAGCCGGGATGATTGGTGAAAGCACCATTTTTCCCGATTACATGCATAATGGTGTCGCCATATTTCCAGGGGCCGGTAGGCGACGCACTGGTGGAATAGGCCAAATGTTCGGGCACTCCACCCGCCGCATAAAGCATGTAGTAACGGGCATTTCGCCTGAAAAACCAGGGACCTTCCTCGTAAGAAGAAGAGCGGTTGTTGATCTTATTAGCCCTGTACCCAAAGTTTTCGGTTTGCAGGTCTTCTTTTACAATGCCCGTGGTTTGATCGTAGGAAATCATATCTTCGTTGAGTTTTACGTGCCAAAGATTCGGATTTCCCCAGTAGAGCCAGGCCTGCCCATCACGATCGATATAAACGGTGGGATCAATATAGCCAAATCCGCGAAGCAATGGTTTTCCCAGTGCATCTTTAAAAGGCCCGGTAGGACTATCGGCAACAGCAACTCCAATGGCATTTCCACCATTTTTCTCGTTTACAGGCAGGTAATAATAGAACTTCCCGTTGCGGGCGATGCACTGACCCGCCCAGGCATCGCCACGCGACCATTCGAAGGTTTTGTAGGATAAAATAGCACCATGATCGGTCCAGTTCAGCATGTCGGTGGACGAATAACACCGCCAGTCGTTCATGCTGAAAAAATTATTCACCGTCACATCTTCATCGTGACTGGTGTAGAGATATACCGTTCCGTTGTAGACCATGGGAGCCGGATCGGCCGTGTAGGCGGTTTGAATGATCGGATTTTCGGCTCTTGTCACCGAAGATCCGAGACTTGCAACGAGCAATAGCCCGATAAAAATACGCTTATACATACGCAGTTATCAAAAAGATTTGCTTTGGTTTGTTTTGAAAATTTTAATCATGCCATTTTGGTTTCCCATCATGTATACACCTTCCCGAAGCCCATCGAGCGCTCTTTTCCGTTCCATTTGCGAACGGAGCAAAACTCCTGTTATGGAGTAAACATCCATTTTTTCATTTTCATCGATGCTCATAATATCCTTCAAAGCAGTGAGTTCCTGATCGGTTTTGGCCAAAAACACTCTATCGATAACGAACGAAGCAGCACCCGTAGACCAAAAGCCGGCAATGTAAATATGACTTGGATCGAGCTTGGCGCCATCGGTTTTCAGCGCCGTTTGCAGGGGCACGATTACCTGACGGGTACTTCCGAATTTGTAGGCAGCAGGTGCGCCCCAGTAATTATTGGCATCAAACAATTTAAATTCCACACCAGCTGTATTGTCGCTTCCCAATCGGGCTACCACGTATTTATAGTCCGACAAATTAACGCCGCTATATTGCCAGCCACCAAATCCCCATTGTCCGGTTTTCAGGCTGTGAGTGGTTTCATCAAACGTGCCATCTGTCCAAATATCAGCATTAAAAAGGGCATTTGTCAATGGGAAAGTCGTGGAGTTGACTGTAAAAGTCACCTGCTGCGCATTGCCCAAATCTCCTTTGTAAGTGGCTGTAATGGTGCTACTGCCATCTTTCAGCGTTTCGATAACTCCATCGGTGATACGAACCACATCCGGATTGCTGATGGTATAACTGGCTCTAAAACTGATATCAAGTACATGACCGTCGGCAAATACTGCCGTTAGAGGCACTTTTTTCAACAAACCAGTCTGAAGCGTAAAACTGCTATTTTCGATGGCTAAATGATCGACAGTTTGACCGGCTACCGTGCTATAAGTTTTTGCTAATGGAATCATTTTTAAACCGTAACGTTTACCCAACTCACGAGCACCCACCGTAGAAAAATGGAAGCCATCCACGCCATTACCTGTACAACCTTTGGAAGAAATAACAAAAGAATTGGGGATTACATTGGGCAAAGTAGCAATAACACTGTTCATACCCCAGCAAATACCGCCCTGGTCTTGCTGCAACATCTCACCAGCCAGTAGCGGAATGGAATTGGGCGCTAAACTAAGGTCTGTCAAGAGGTTGTTGTATATCTTTTTTACTTTCTGCGGCCAATCTGTTTGTCCGTTGTTGGTTTCGCCCTGATGCAGTAAAATACCTTTAATCACGCCCGACTGCTGAGCAAGCTTGGCCATTTGTAGCATTTTGGTGTAGGGACAACCACCGTAAATATTCATCAGTGATTTTTGCCAGGCATCCGCATTGTTGTAATACTGCGTGTAGTTGTCCTTATCGAAAGCATCGATACCACTACCACCCATCGCTATCACGATGACACCTATTTTCACGTTCGAAGGAAGGCTGTCGAGCATAGTTCGCCCGAAATAATCGGCCGGAGTCAGTCCAGTGTCCCAGCGGCAAAGCGGCGGCGTGGCTGTGTACCAACTACCTGCTGTGCGACTTAAGTGCGAATAATCATCGGCTGATACCGTCATCACTTTAAAGCGATCGCTCACTCCCGTTCGGTCGTCGGCACCGATGGCTGCATTGCCTTCCATGTTGGACTGGCCAAAGCACAGGTAGATATAAAAATTGGGATCAACTGTGGCTGAAGATTGGGATTGAACCTGTTGCTGAGCAAACAGACCTAAACTAAAAAATACAATACTGAAAAAGAAACATATGAGTTTTTTCATGAAGATTTTATTTTGATGTTATTATTTTTTCAAAAAAGATCATTCACACAGCACTTTAGCACTGCGAAAACGAAGAAAAAAGCATTTCGTCAGGAGATATTTGATTATTGTTTAAAAATGACAATGTCAGAACAAATCGGATGAGATTTGCTTATAAAAGATTGTATCCACTTAAAATCAAGCAATTACAATACAACCATCAGGAAGCATGATGAATATTATTTCCTCAATAAGCGGAGATAATAAACGGAACCGGCAATATTTCCCGCCTGAGGAACAAACCTGACTCTGACAAACTCTTTCCCGCCCACAATTGCGTCCGGAATAGGGTATTCAATCTGCTGAAAATCATTGCTGTTCCACTTTCCTGTCAAATTTTCAGAAGCCAGTTTCACATCATCTATATAAATATCGAAAGCGCGTGGTCCTTTTTCGTTGCCCCAATACCTGATAAGCAGGCTGAGACTGGTTTCTTTATTGGTATTCAGACGATAACTGAAATATCCCCCATTGCGTGCATCGCGCCAGAACTCGTCCTGGTGGTTGCCTGTACCCGAATTTTCCTTCTGAATAAAATGATCAACCTCAGGCTGTTGCTCTCCGGGAGCTACAAAGTCGACTGTTCGTTTCTGTACAGCCAGTTTTTGTTGCTCCGCCTGAGCAAGCGAATCGGAGAAAGACCGATACTGGCTATCAGACAAACGCATCCAGTACATTTGATAGCGTGCGTCGTGAATTTTATAGAATGGTTCCAACTCCAGATCTGTATTATTGGCCATTTTTACATTCCGGAACCTGAATGTAAGTGGTTTGCCCGGTACAGGAATCAGCTTATCCGGCAGAGAGGCTGCATCATCTTCGATAATGACCGGAGCTTCGTTCAACGGCAGCTTTTTTCCTCCGGCAATGTGCCCCCAACGACTGTCGCCTGCCACTAAACCTGTCAGGTCGGTTGTGCCGGTTGGGGCTGCAAGTACTATTGGTCCGTGCATAAATGCAATATAATTCGACACATTGGGCAGTTGAACTACCGAATTGTGCATGGGAAGCTCGATATTGATCACATCGCCTTGTTTCCATTTTCGGTCTATCGCAATATAGGATGAAGGCTGAGCGCTACAGGGGATCGTTTTTCCATTAACTGTGATTTTCAAACCACCTTCGGATACCCAATATGGATAACGAATCATTAATTTGAAACGGGCATTTCCGCTGATTACAGTCAACCGTGTTTTTTCCTCATTAGGGAAAATGGTTTCCTGACGGAGCTTCAATCCCTTTTCTTTCCATGTCAATTCCGAAGCAACGAACAGATTGACAAACAACGAATCGTGTTGATGCGTATAAATAAACTGACCGTACTTACCGTGATTCTCCATTCCACTTCCCACACAACACCACATTGCTTCATTGGGTGCCGAGTAAACGCGGTAATGGCTTGGACGAACCGGGGTAAAATAAACATATCCACCATGGTCGGGATGCTGGGTTGACAGAATATGATTGAACATGGTGCGCTCGTAATAATCGGCATAAGCGGCTGATGGCTGTAGTCGAAAAAGATCTTCGGTCAGCTTGAGCATGTTGTACGAATTGCAGGATTCAGGGCCTTCCACATCGTTTACAAAATCGGTACAGGAGCTGGCACTGGGAAAAAACTCACGGCGACTATTGCCTCCGAACGCCAGCGAACGGTTGGAAGTGACTGTTTGCCAAAAGAATTTTCCGGCATTCAGGTAATCAACATCCTTGCTCAATTCGCCTATCCGCTGAAAACCGATTGCTTTCGGCACTTGTGTATTGGCGTGTTTGTTGTCCAGATTATCCTTGCGTTGTGACATCGGATCGAGCAACATTTTATGCGAAAAACGTTCTGCCGCAATTAAGTATTTTTTTTCTCCTGTCATTTGATATGCATCGGCCAATACCTCGTTCATCCCACCATGCTCGGTATCAAGCATGGCCTGCATCTGAGCATCGGTTAAAGCAGACGTAATGTTGATAGCCCAGTCGCAAAACTTCAAAAATAGATTTTTTGCCTGTTCATCACCTGCGTACAACCAGACATCCCTGAGCCCTGCATACATTTTATGCACGTTGTACCAGGGCACCCATACTGCACGAAAAGCGCTAAAATCACCTTTCTGAAAGGTGCTCCAGACGGCTTTGCTATTGGGAACAGCACCAACATAACCAACGCCCCAGGTTGCATTGCCCGTTGAATTTGCATCCATACAGGTTTGCAGCTCGTCAAGCATATATTTCATCCTGTTTTTGCATTCCACATTGCCGGTGGCAGCATAATTGATTGCCAGAGCCGACAGATAGTGCCCACCAATATGACCATCGAGCCCATCCCAATTGGCATAACTTTGTGCATTGGCCGCCAAACCAGCCTCTTTCCGATAGCCCGCCAAAAGCCTATCCACATCGTACTTTAAAAGCACTTGTATATTTAAATCACGAGCGTGCTTAAATGGTCCGTCGAGAAGCGTTACATCTTTTAAGGGGAATTCATTCGGATAAAGTTTGTTTTGAGCCTTCACACCCACACAAAACAATACCATCAGAAGCAGGCAGCAACTATATGTTTTTTTATTCATAATCAGATTGATTTGAAAAGTCATTATCTAGCCTTTGTGAATTTATAGAACATTACACCATGGGCAGGCACAGTTACCTGAAGCGACTCCCGATCGGAATTGAGCGTGCTGACGTTTTTCTGTCGCCACAAGTCACGCACGAGCAATCGACCCTTGAGTCCCGTTTTGCCAAAATCGCTGTAGTGGAAATCTGCTTTCTCCTGTCCAAAATTGCAAAAACCTATAGCACGCCCGCCATCTTCCAGCTCTTTTACGTATACGCGCACCTCGCCGATGGTTTGAACGCACACAGCCTGTTTCCCCAGCGGGTCCTGATTGATTTCAATCACTTCGTCATTTGTCAGTAAATTATAGGTAAAATCGTCGAGCTTTTCCATATCGCAGCCTATAAGCAGAGGCGCTGAAAACAAGCTCCAGAGGCTGATGTGCAGGTATTGTTCATCGGGTTTCAGCTTACTTTTGTGTGGATTGCCCCACCCCACTGTACCTACCACCAACATGTCGGGGTCGTTCCAGTTGCCGGGTTTTGCCCATGCAGCCGATTTGTCCTGATCAAGAGCAATGTTTTTTACGCTTACCCAGGTGTCGGTAATATCGTTGGTGGTTCGCCAGCAGTTGCCACCTACCGAATCGCCCCATTTCCAAACATCCGACATTCCGTATTGGCACAAACTGTACACAATATCACGCGGTTGCTGACGGAGGTATTCGCCCATCAACTTATAGGGTCTGATCGCTGTATTCAATTCATTTCCACCTTTATATGACAAAGACGAAACCTTATTGGGGTCGTTGCCTGGCAATCCGTCGATTACGTTTCCATAACTGCACCAATCGTATTTCAGGTAATCGAAGCCCCACTGAGCATAGCTCTCCGCATCCTGACGTTCGTAGCCGTAGCTACCCACGCAGCCACCACATGTCCAGGGACCAGGACTTGAATACAAGCCAATTTTCAACCCTAATCCGTGGACATAACCAGCCAGTTTTTTCATATCACCAAACCTGCTATTGGGAATAATATAACCCGCTTCGTCTCTGAATTTACCTCGCAACATCGAGTCTTTCGAGTCGCGATGATTTTCCCAAAAATCATCCACATTAATGTACGTCCAGCCGTGATTTATCAGTCCGCTCTTCACCATCGCATTGGCCGCCCGCTTCACTTTATCGGCCGATACTTCGCCCGCAAAACAATTCCAGCTATTCCAGCCCATGGGAGGTGTAAGCGCTATCCGATCGCCACAGACAATGCGCAGCTGCTTTTGTGCTTTACCTTTTGCATTTACGGCTTGCAGTGTAGCGATATAAGTTCCTTTTTGCGAAACGGCACCGGTGATCAAGCCTGTTTTGGCGTCGAGTTTCAATCCACGCGGTAATCCGTTGGCCGAAAATTTCATTGGCCGACTGCCCGTAGCAGCAATCAGGTATTGAAAAGGCGATCCCGGACGCACGCCAAAGACTTTAGCACTATTGATACGGGGAAAATCTCCCGTTTTTGGGGTAAGGATATAAGGTTCGCTGGCTATTGGATTGTAGGTTTTAATTGTTGCAGCCCCCGAAACTTCGAATTTTGCATTCACCCAATCTGCATGGTCGTAGTAATTGCCATTACCTCCGTCATTTACCAGCAGTTCGAGTTTTTGCACTCCTTCCAGTTTCACCGTACAAGGTCGTGCAGCATCGCCAAGCTTCATCAGTCCACTGGTCCAGATTTGTTTTCCATCAGCCATCAGTTGGAATTCTACCGCCGGATCGTGCCCTGAAACTTCATCGTCAATGCCTACCAGTGTACTAAATCCGGTGGCTTTACCATCGAGCAATACCAGCAATGAGCTGACAGCGTGTGTACCAAACCCACGGTCGTAGGTGACACCGGCTATAGTAAGTTTTCGCCCATCGAGCGATTTGTTTTTAGTGGGTACGCCATAGCCCTGGGTGGCTTCACTCAGGTTAAGCTCGTCGAGCCAAATGGTTTGTGCCGACAATTGGCTGACACAAAAAAAAGCGAATAGAAAAATTGAAAAGGGTCTGATTGTGAATTTCATTAGTATGTATTATTTGAAAGAAAGTATCGGATTAAAAGTGCAAAAAAGACGCAACCGGGTGTAAGTCATGTTTGGAGATTCAAAGTCTAATAAAAATACCGTTGCATAACGACTTCCGGAAAGGTCATTATGCAACGGTACAAAGATATCTTCAGATTTTCTACAGGGGGTTTAATAATAGATATGTTACTTTTAAATTCAGACAAAAACAAAATATTCTCCAGCACATACCAATATTCTACTTTGCTAGAATCAAAGCTTATTCCTCTTACAATCAGACTCTCCCATAAACAGGTAGGAGTTTTTATATCCGCCAAAATCCACAACAATTTTTTCGAATACAATTCCGGGATCTAAGGGTGTAAGCGTGAGCGTTTGCAAACCATCAACAGCAGCAGGAATAGTCAGTTCCACCTTTTTCTCAACTACCCGACGGGCAACCGTTGGATAAAATATTGAGTATATATTTTCCTTTTTTTCGTTCAGGTCCGAATTGAAATTGATGGTTTGTTCGTCAGAGCCATTAAAACCAACTTTGTAACGGTGTCCATCGAGGTTTGCAAAGGCCAGTGTTGATTTTACAACCACATGCACAGTTACCTTTTTTACATATTGGGGAAGTTTCAATTTATATGAAATGGAAGCACCTGCCACCGGTTGCGAATAAGGCATTACCGAGATTCCACTCAAAGTGCGCCCCATAAACGGAATCAGCGTCCATTTTGCATTAGCGGCATTATTCAGCGAATAATAATGTTCGGCTTCCATTGCCACATAGCCATTCCCCGGGCTGAATATGTAATTTCCGACTGCCGATTCAGGATTTTCGACACGGAAAACTTCCGGTATTTTATCGGCAGGGAAATTATCGTCCCAACTGGTATAACCAATTTTCTTCTGAATCATCATTCCGTTCCATTTGCCATTAGCCATTACTTTGTTGTAATCGTAACTTAGTTCGGCATCGCGTTTAAAGCAACGCTCCACATTGTCAGCCCATTCGTTGGCTTTTGGATTGTTTTCGGCAAACAGTTTGTGGTTCATGGCTTGCGAATAGTACATTTCATAAATATTGGCCATTGCCTGAACGGGAAACAATATCAATTGCTTGTAGGCGTCCTTGTATTGAGGTTTCAAACTGAGAAATTGACGCAACGCCTCGGCTTCGAGTTTGAGATATTCGTCCGAAACCTGTTTCCATTCGCCAGTTTCAAGATTGTAGGTATTCCGATCGAGCATTTCGGCGGTTACGCGTCCGTTGTACTTGCTGTACAAGTTCAAGATTCGCGCTGCTTCATTTGCCTGATCTTCGCCAAATTGTTGTGCACAAAATGCGCGTGGATGATCGGGCAGATTTTTTGCAGTGTAGCGGGTCGGATTCCAGGCCATGTCCATAAAAAGCGTAATCGGATATTCCATTGGTTTTATATCGCCCACATTGAGCACCCAAAGTTTGTCCACACCATAATCGTAGGTAAGCTGCAATTGTTCCCACATATTCTGGATAGGCGTAACATTCAGCCATTTGGTATTGCGGGGTGCTCCCACATAATCCACATGATAATACATTCCCCAACCACCAGGATGTTTTCGCTCTTTCGCATTCGGCAAGCGGCGCACATTGCCCCAGTTATC
This sequence comes from Bacteroidota bacterium, assembly GCA_046051105.1. Lineage (GTDB taxonomy): Bacteria > Bacteroidota > Bacteroidia > Bacteroidales > Paludibacteraceae > Paludibacter. Next base: position 35,490 of record JBJOOU010000064.1, on the reverse strand, counting down.
GTCGCATAAAAGCATAATTACATCATCGGGCACACGCATGCCGGCATCATAATAATCCAGCACTTCTTTGTACAAAGCCCATACTTGCGGAGTTTCTTTAGCAGGGCGCTTAGTAACCTGCTCAATAATTTTACGCTGATTATTCACCACACGTTCCAGCAATTGTACATCTGTTTCTTTCGACATAGCTTCGTCGCCATCGCCACGCATACCAATGGTAACAATGTCTTCGGTATTTTTCATGCGCTCAATTCCTTCGGTGAAAAATTTATCAATCACCGCCTGATTAGTGGCATAATTCCACGCACCATGTTCTTTGCGCTTGCGGGTCCATTCCTGGTGGTTACGAGCCATCGGTTCGTGGTGCGAAGTACCAATAACCACGCCCATTTCGTCGGCCACCTGTGAATTCAGCGGATCATCGCCATAAAACGACCACATCCACATGGCCGGCCACAGATAATTTCCTTTCAATCGAAGAATCAATTCGAAAACACGTGAATAAAATTGATGGTCGCCATAAGCTGTTCCGTATGTATTTTTTACCCAGGTCGACAGACAGGGAGCTTCATCGTTAATAAAAATGCCGCGATATTTCACCTTCGGTTCTCCCGAAGCGTAACTACCGCCCAACACATAAGCCGCAGTTCGCTGCCTCGCAGGCACATCGGCCCACCAATGCCAGGGCGATACGCCCAATTGTTGTGCTAACTCGTAGATTCCGTAAATAGTTCCACGCTTATCGCTGCCAACGATGAGCAAACATTTTTTTGTACCAGGCTGAGGGTTGTCAATGGCCGTAATTACAAAACTCTCCCACTTGCCTTTTAAACCCCTAACATCAAGCTTTTTATTTTTTACTAATGCATCTATCCATTTGCTTTTTCCGATAGTTCCGATCACTATTTCATAATCTTTGGCCGATTCGGAAGTCAATAACCCGGGCTTTTGAGATGTTACGCTGTTGATGTCGTTTTGCAAATCAGTTATTGCCCGTATTACTCCTTTATAATCGTTTGCATCATAACGTATAGAAGCCGTTGATTTATCAATACTTACAATGGGAAATTCGGTTCCTGCAACTGATTTTTCAACAATAATATCGGGTAAAAGTCCGGATTGTTGTTGCGCTTGTAGTTTAAAAACAAATTCGGTACCGAGTAGTATCAAGACCACTAAACACCTGAAAATATGCAATTTACTTCTAACCATAAAATATATAACATTAGAATATACTCATTTTTGATATGACGGCTCTGGTGTATAATATTCGTTGATTGTAACCACCGTTTTTTTCAAACCGGCATCAGCCGAGCTATTGCCGTAAGCAATTTCATACTGCCCGGGGGTAACCATCATTTTGCGCTGCGCCCAATCGTAGAATTCGAAGGATGATGCAGGCAACTCAAGTTGCACGTTTTGTTGCTGCCCGGCTTTCAGTTCCACACGCTGAAAGGCTCTGAGGGTTTTTAGCGGCCCATCCACATCGTTCACTTTGCGGATATACACCTGAACAACTTCTGTACCTGTTCGTTTACCTACATTCTTCACAGGAACGTTGATTTTCACGGCTTCATTCAACTTAATTACCGGAGCTGACAGGCTTGCATTTCCAATTTCGAAAGTGCTGTAACTTAGTCCAAATCCAAAGGGAAAGAGAGCATCGTTCATGTACCGATACGTACGACCGCGCATGGAATAATCTTCGAAATCCTTCAACTGATCGGAATTTCGGTAGAAAGTAACCGGCAGTTTTCCAGACGGATTATAATCGCCATACAACACATCAGCAATGGCCTGGCCACCCGATTCGCCGGCATACCAGGCCTGAAGAATGGCATCGCAACTTTGAGTTTCAGGTGTAAGCGCAATGGCAGAGCCAGAGCAGTTGACAAATATCACTTTTTTACCGGCTTTTCGAAGTTCTTTCAAACAGTTGCGTTGTATATCGGGTAATTCAATGTTGGTACGGTCGCCACCTTTAAATCCGGGCGATGAAACAGGCATTTCCTCCCCTTCGAGCAAGGATGACAGTCCACCCACAAAAACCACCACATCAGTACCTTTGAGTTTGTTGATCAACTGTGTAAAATCTACGTTGATTTCTCGGCCAAAATTAAATTCGATATTGGCTTCCCAATTGTTTTGCTGTGCATACCGGATTTCAATCTGGTATTTTTTCCCTTTTTCTACCGGGAATGGGATTTTGGAAACTGTCGTTCTCCATGAATCATATTTCTGCAACGATTTTCCATCCACCAATAATTCGAAATGACCTGTGGCGCCACACTTAAATACCAGTTTTTCGGTTTCGGGAGCGGTAAATTCGGTTTTGTAGATGCCTGAGAAGCCTTCCAGTTTAACTCCTGTCGCAAATTCATGCTGACCAGCCACCGTCATTTTAATCGGATTGGCATGTAGCGAAGTCGCCACCACATCACCTTTCATATCCCGGTTGTTCCAATACGTAGCCTTTACACCTTGTTTTCCGTCGACCGAACAGTAGGCCATATAACTCTCAGTCACCTTATCTTCCACTAAATCGCAGCCCTTGTCGTACAGGATATTAGAGGCCGCCGTTTTTGATTTTATACCCTCCAGTACGGTGATGGTATTGATCGGAGTACCGTTGTAATTCCCCCACAACACCGGTTTGTCGTTAGCATTGGGGCCAATCACCGCAATTTTAGTTTTAGGTGATAATGGTAAAACGTTTTTCTTGTTTTGCAACAAAGTCATTGTCTGACGCGCCATTTCCAGACCCAACTGTCGATGTTCGGGGCTATTCAGTTCCGAAGCCGGAATTTGCGCCCAGGGCACCAAACTGTCGTCGTCGAATTCCCCCAGGTCAAACCGACCTGTGAGTACCCGAAGCAAGCTTTTGTTGATATCCTCTTCTTTTATCAATCCTTTGGTCACTGCCTCCGGCAAATTTTTAAACGGATAGTTTTCCCATACACATTCCACATCGGTACCAGCCAGCACGGCTTTGGAAGCGGCATGAGTGGCATCGGATGATACTTTGTGAGAGCTAAAAAAATCAGTAACTGCGCCACAATCAGACACCACGAGGTACTTGAAACCCCACTCGTCGCGCAATATGCGTTGCAATAAGCGCGTGTTTCCACAACAGGGCTCGTCGTCCAGCCGTTGGTAGGCACACATCACCTGGCGCACATCAGCCTGCTGCACCAATGCCTTGAAAGCTGGCAGATACGTTTCGTACAATTCCCGCGGGTTCAGGTTGTTCACATTTAATTCATGCCGGCTCCATTCAGGTCCTGAGTGTACCGCAAAGTGTTTGGCACAGGCCAATAGTTTACGGTATTTTGCGTCATCAGGCCCCTGAAGCCCTTTTACTACCTGAATACCCATTCGTGAAGTAAGGTAAGGATCTTCGCCGTAGGTTTCCTGCCCCCGTCCCCAACGTGGATCACGAAAAATATTTACATTCGGAGTCCACACCGAAAGACTCAGAAAACGTTTATTCTCGTTTCCCCGTTTCGTCCATTGGTTGTACTTTGCACGCCCCTCGTCGGACACTGCGCTATATATTTTATACAATAATTGATCGTTGAATGAGGCAGCCATCCCAATTGGTTCGGGAAAAACAGTCACACTGTCGTTGTTGGCATAGCCGTGCAAAGCTTCGCTCCACCAGTTGAAGCGCTTAATTCCCATGCGGGGAACCGGGTCGGACTGGTCGCACATCAAAGTGGCTTTTTCCTGAAGCGTTAACCTTGAGATAAGGTCTTTGGCTCGTTCCTGCGAACTAAGAGCCGGATTTTGATAGGGAAGCTGAGCCTGAACCAGACTGGCAAGCGACAGACCCACAAGGATCGATTTGAGTTTCATGATTGTATTCGAAATAAGTATCAGAATTATAGAACTTTGAATATTTTAATAATGACATAAGGTGTTTCACCGGGTTGCAGAGTCGGAATGGTGAGTGTACCCAGAAAAAGAGCATGGTTCAGAAAGTCGTAAGGACTTTTTGAAGGAGCTTCGAAATCGGGTGCCGACTTGCAGTAAAACGATTTATCCGACGCATCGACATGGATCAATGCCTGATTGATGACCTGAATAATGTAGCCATCGTGCGTTTTCAGCAGGTAGCGGGCGTACAGTTCGGTATCGCCATCTGGGCGAACAAGTTGCCAGTCGTCGCCGCCCGGTAAAATGTCGCCTTTTAGCTTTGGTCCACTAAAGGTTCCACCCGTAATGGGGATAATACGGCGTACACCACGCTTGCTTTCACCTACCTGTATCATGGTTCCAACAGTCACCCTGGCTTCGAGTACAAATTCTGTTTTGAAAAATTCGTACGCCGGGTCGTTAGCCAAAGTACTTACTTGCTGTGCATCAACGGGAAGACCAAACAGAAAGATGCTGAAGAATGCTATTACAAAATACCTGTTATTCATCATTTTTCATTTTCATTATTTTCATTACCCGTCGGTTGTTGCATGCAACCACTATGTAAGCTCCCTTTTTAAGAGCTGAAAATGAGTCAGAAAAAATTTTATTGTTCGAAACCATCGAACCTGAAATATTGTAAATATTCACTAATTCGTTGGTTGCTATTTTAGAATCATATACAGGCTCAAGAGCCGTTTTGCTTTCAGTTGACGAATACACTCCCAGGTTGGTTATTACCATATCGGCAGTGCCACCGGCAATACTTAATTTGAGTTGATAGTCGCCATATGAGCTTGTAGTAACCACAAACTCGCCATGAGTGAATCCTGAGGCCACTCCATTTTGGATGCTTTTAGTTGGTTGCAGAGTATAAGAATAACTATTCGAACTATTAATTCTGTTTATAAGCTGTAGAGTGATTGTTCCACCAATACCAGCAGCCGTATTAGCTATTGCGTCGAGCTTTATTTTGTACCTGCCAGGTTGAAGTTGCAGGCAACGTTGCTTATCTAACCCAAAAGTCAGATAACTACTTGAACTTCCTCCCTTAATCAGAAACCCGAATGGTGCATCGCTACCTGAACCAAGAGCAACAATGCGTGAACCAGTGCTTACTGTTTGAGCTCCGTTAATCGTCACCCCATCAGTCGAAGTTGTCCAGCCAACAGGAATTGTACCATTATTTTGCATCTGAATGTTAGGGCTCCATTTCAAAGTGCTATCGCAGGCATCGTTGAGCTTATACTGACGTACGAATTTCCAGATTTCCAGACTTGGATTAAAGGTGTCGGTAATGGTATATTCATGTCCACGACCATCTAAAGCATAATAAATATACTGAAAACCATTATTTGCAGCAGCATATACACTTTTGGTATACACCCCGGTCTGTGTGGTAATCGTTGGTATGGGATTACAACCATTGCGCATCACCCAGTTATCTACAACCATTGGCACGGTATCGACTCTTACAAACCAGTCGTTTTTTCCATGAATATGTAAGAATGGTACAGGTCGGCTACCCGTATAATAACGATGATATTCGTTGATAGGATATCCGGCTACCGAGGCAAAGGCAGCAAAAGTATTTGCCGACACATTGGCAGCATGATAAGTTTCCATGCCACCCAGCGAGAAGCCCGACAAATAAACGCGCGATTTGTCGATCTTATAGCTGTTGTACATGGCGTTTATAATCATTTTAAAAAGTGTTATATCGTCGTCGGTAGCTCCGCTGGCATCCCAGCCTGTGTTGCCTCCAATTATAGCTTGTGGTAAACCATCGGGGTAAACTACAATGAAGCGGGCCGTATCGGCAATAGTTTCAAACCGGGCTGTCTGCTTCTGATCGTTTCCACAGCCCCATCGCCCGTGCAACGAAATCATTAGCGGTCTGTTAGCTTCGATGTTTGCCGGCACATGTACCACCATTGTGCGGTTTACTCCGGCTACATTTAGCGACATTGTTCCATCGAAAACAGGGTTTGCCGCAAAAAGAGCTAAGCTACCAAGGCACCATGCTGCGATTAAAAGCACCTTCTGCGTAATAATTGTTGTTTTAGACATGTTATATTTTTTGATAATAAGTTTTGTAGGTTTTCTATTTATTCAAATCTTATCCAGTCGATTTCAATCGAACTGTTATTTTTCACAGTAAGTGTAATATTGTAAATACCTGCTGATACCTTTTTTACAGGAATCCTGACAATGCTCCATTGGAGCGAAGCCGGAATTTTAAGCGTATTTGCTATGTTTTTGCCGCCTTTCTGCAAATTCAAATCAAGCGTACTGGATTGTGTTGCTTTGAAACGAATTTCTACCGATTTACATTGATTGGAATAGAAATTGACGCTGTTGTAGCCTACAAAGGCATTTTTCTGGCTCAGAATAGTTTTCCATCCGCCAAAGTAATTAGCCGTATCGTTGAATGCAATCGCAGCACCGTTTTTACTGATCTTGCTATATCGATCTAACTGTATGGTATCGTTGACCTGGGTTATGCCCACTCCCCGCAAGGTAGGAATCACTTTACGGATAGTTCCATCGGGCTGAAAAAACAGACTATCGATGCGCACCGATCGGTTTTTGTCAAACTTGGGAGAATAATCTCTGTCGTGATAAAAAAGATACCATTGATCTTTGTACTTTACAACAGATTGATGATTTGTCCAGCATCCTGAAGCCGACTCATCCATAATAACTCCTGCAACATGAAATGGTCCTGTAGGAGAATCTGCCAGCGCATATTCCAGCCGTTCAATATTTTTGTCGACATGCGGATATGTGAGATAATACTTTCCGTTGCGCTCAAACATAAAAGGCCCTTCTTTGAGTCCTTTTTGTGGTAAATTAGGAATAACCTGTGGCTCAGTAGCCAGTTCACACATATTATCGCGGAGCCTGGCAATGAAGATTTGTCCCTGCGACCAGATAAGATATGCTTGTCCATCCCGGTCGATAAACACATTCGGATCGATCCCCAAAACACCTTTTATCGGCTCGTCAAGCGAAGTGTATGGACCCTCAGGCTTTTCAGCCACCGCCACCCCTATACCAAAGCCTTTTCGACCATTTACATCTACCTGCTTGGTATTGGCCGGAAAATAAAAATAGTACTTTCCGTTGTGTTGCACACAGTCGGGTGCCCACATGCTGTAAGAAGTAGAATCGACCCACTTAACCGTATTTTGACTTACAATCACTCCATGATCAGTCCAATTAGTAAGATTCTCTGACGAAAACACGTGGTAATCACCCATACAAAACCAGTCTTTCCGAAGGTCTTTATTCTCTGGCGCCATAATGTCGTGTGAAGGGAAAAGATATACTTTATCGCCAAACACGCGCACAGTCGGGTCCGCTGAATATTGATTTCTGATAATCGGATTTTGCGCTTCGACGCTTAGCATGCTCAACAAAAAAGCAAGATAAACCAAAGCTGAAAAACATCGTTTCATTTCATTATTCTCTTAAAATCAACGAATTACTTTTATTGCAAAATCTGATCACTGATGTGATAATAATCGAAGTCGGCATATCCGCCGGGTGTTTTGGATGAATAGGCATACAATCCGAAGCGATAGCCCATAAAATGCTCTACCAATGTATATTCCATTTTCAGCGAGCCGCCAATGGCTTTCCAGTTTTTTCCATCAAGACTATAAAAGAATGTGGCCAGGTCGGCTCTGTTTCGGTAATCGCAATCAATGCGCAGATACACTTTTTTTTGCGTAAGCGGAATACTTTGCAATTCGGTAGGTGTGTCTGTCTTGTTGCTGGTCATATAAACATACTTCTTATCCCCGACCACCTTTACGCCAACCAATCCAAACTTCCGTTGCAAGGCACATAAGCCGGCAAAGTCACCATCTTTAAGGTTTGATACATCCAGCGATGTTGTTCCTGAGCAAACCGGACCAAATGTGCGTTGAGTGAGCGTATTACGCGATTTGAGAAACAGACTGTCGGTTCGGGCAGTTTTAAGCCGTAAATATCCCGGACGTTCCTTTACCGACCAAAGCTTGTTGTCGGGATTGTGATTCCACTGCCATACCAGCGGTAATGCGGGCTCACCTTTCCTGCGGGTAAATTCATCGTTGTTCACGATGCCCGGTATCAGACTTTTGTTGGCGGGCAAATCCAGTGTTTCAGGCACTTTTCCATTCACTCCCAGTACGGGCCAACCGTCTTGCCATTGCATGGGGACAAGAAATGGAATGCGCCCTACAGCACCATGATCCTGAAAAAGATAAGCAAACCATCGGCCATCGGGCATATCAATGATGCCTCCCTGGGCTACTCCCTGATCCTGCAACACGACTTTTCCTTCCCACGGGCCAAGAAGTTTGTCGGCTCTGTTTACTATCACGGTTCGCATACCGCCTCGTGGCCAGCTTATATTAAATAAATAATATTTTCCATCGTGCTTGAAAAGTTGCGAACCTTCGGCCCTCAGCATATTGGGTTCGGTAACAGCGCTTGCATTCTCGATTAACATCTGATTGATACCACCTTGCTTTACTCCGGTTAAATCCTCATTCAGCTCCACAATTTGCAGACGACCATTTCCGGTAATCAGAAAAGCACGATCGTCATCAAAAACCAGCGAACAATCGTGGAATCCGGGCTTGAACTCGTTCATCTTCCACCGACCTTTTTCTATGTCATTGGTCCTGAAAATATATGTTTTATCGGTAGTTTGGGCATAAGTAGCAATATAGTAAGTGCCTTTGTGGTAGCGCAAGCTGCTGGCCCATGAGCCACGGCCGTAATTGCTTTTCCCATTTATCAAGCTAAGTGCATCGTCGTCGGCCAACTTATCATAAGCGTAGTTAAGCATTTGCCAGTTGACCAAATCCTTCGATTTCATAACAGGAACACCCGGGCACATGTGCATAGTGGTACTGGCCATATAATAACTGTCGCCTACCCGAATCATCGACATATCGGGCACGTCGGCATACATAATAGGATTGTGGGCTTTTGGCGTTTGTGCAATTGTACACGCGCACCATAATAACATTGCCGAGATACGAGCTAATCTATTCATAATCATTTTTCTATAAACGGGGATTCTTTTTTGTCTTACAATCTTTAAAAAACTGAACCATCAGGTTGATGTTTTTTTCAACGTGCACTCCCGGCCCGTGCTGTCCACCTTCTACCAAATAAAATGTAGCTGGCACACCTGCTTTACGAAGCGATGTAAAGAGAATTTCACCCTGACAATGAGGAACAACCCGGTCTTTATCGCCATGAAAAATAAGAAAAGGAGGATCGGACGGATCGACATAGGTAGTAGGACTTGCCAGGAGGCATTTATCTTTATTATCCTGAATAGCGCCACCAATATAGAGGGATGCGGGCGAATGTGCATCGTTGTGGATAAAGTCGGTACCACCGCAAGAATCCATCAGCAGCATATTAGTTGGTCCAAACCAATCGACCACTGCATCCACAGAGCTGCTGTAAGCAGTGCAGCTGCCTACTTTTCCTTCTATATCTACAGTTACATTGCCCATCACTCCGGATTTCACACCACGCGTAGTTCCCATCATGGCGGCCATATTGCCACCCGAAGAACTGCCGGACACACCGATAAAAGTAGTGTCGAGCTGGTAAACAGATGCATTGGCACGAATATACCGAATGGCTGCTTTAATATCATTGATAGGCGCTGGGAAGATGGCATCGATGCTGGAACGGTGGTTGGGCATAACCACTGCAAAACCGGCATCCAGCAATGCTTTGCCAATGGTGTTGAGATCAGAACCTTTTGAGTGGTTCGACAGCCAGGCGCTACCGTACACATACACTACCACCTGATATTTCTGCGCAACAGTCTTGGGCAAATAAATATCAAGTGTATGGTAATCATTATTGTCGCCGGCATAATTCAGATTTTTCCAGCTCTGCGAATACTCTTGTCCGAAGCAATATCCGCTAAAAATGACAATCAGTGCAAGAATTCGAAATTTCATATAGTATTCATTTATAATTAGTAAACCCCGACCTGTGAAAACAGGCCGGGGTTGCTCTGTATTATTTTTATTACTTAAACAACAAAGGAGCTAATTCACGTAAACTTCTGCGCCACGTAAGGAATTCGTGTGCAGTATTTTGCGACACATAAGACACAGCGTTGACTCCAGCGCCTTTCAACTCATCGGCCGCCTGTTTCACCTTATCGGGATTTTCCCTGCTTCCACAGCTCAGGAATATCAGCTTCGGCTTCGCCTTGCCCTGAATATCTGTTAGTGCATAAGTTCCTCCACTTAGCAACGCATAATGCGAAAATACATCCGGACGGGCCAGGGTAATCATTTTGGTTTCCACACCACCCATCGACAGACCAGCCATGGCTCTGCCTTCCCGTGTAGCCTGCGTACGAAAATGAGCATCCACATAAGGAATCAGTTCATCAACCAACACTGTTTGAAAGGGTTTGATACTGAATTCATGCATATGCCCCCATTTAGTTTCATTCGTCATACCATAAGTCATCACTATAATGAAAGGCTTAGCTTTCCCGGCTGCAATCAGATTATCTATAATCAAATGCGCATAGCCCTGATTTGTCCAGGCAGTCTCGCTCTCGCCCCATCCGTGTTGCAGATAAAGCACAGGATAACGCGTATTTCCTTTTTCGTATCCCGGAGGCGTATAAACGTAGGCCTTGCGTGGAGCCCCCGTACTGGGCGAAGGGAAAAGTACCTGACTTACCAAACCGTGAGGAACATCATTCAACGCAAAAAATTCTTTATCAGCAGCAGGAATTTCTATACCACTTTCCCAACGGCAGGAACCGTAAAAGTTCAGAGTTCCCGGATCATTGAACACACCGCCATCAATGGTCAGGTGGTAATAATGGAATCCTTCATCCATTGGTCCTTCGGTAGTTCCCATCCAGGTTCCATCTTCGAATTTCGACAAGATGGTGCCCCCACGGCCTCCAAGACCGAGACTTACAGAAACACTTTGTGCCTGTGGCGCAACCACCTTAAAACGAGCATAGCCCTGAGAGTTGACCTGCGGATACGATTGTCCGGGTTGGTTAAGTACCGATGGGATGAAATCTTCTTTTACAGTTTGTCCGCAGGCTACAGAGCTCGTAATCAAAAGTAGAAAAAAAGTACACATGAGCCTTATAGCATCAAGACAGCACTTCATCTTTAGCGATTTTTTCATTTTATAGTATTTGATATTGAGACACTAAGGTTAAATAACAGGAAGAACTTTTATTTCGTAAATCTAATACTCTTTACGATGACTTTTCCTTTTGCATTGGGCGAAAATTTCACAAAAACATCATGCTGACCGGATACCTTTGCCACCTGCTGAATGCAATGTTTCATTGGCGATTTTTGCAAGGCCGAAACAGGTATTTTCGCTATAAGTTTTCCGTCTTTCAGGTCGTCAATACGAATTTCGAGGGTTGATTTAGTACCCGATGTCAGCTCCACATCAATCCCTTTGACGGTGTTTTCTCCAAAATCGACACCCGAAATCATAAACCAACCACCATTAACGCTGGTATTCGTTACTCCTGAACCGGCAGAAGTATTGATTTTTTCGACAGCATAATAATTGCTATAACCAATAGCTGGTAATTCAGTATAAGCATCTTTGCAAATAAAACGATCAAAATCAGCTGATTTACCTTCTGCAAAAAGTCCGACACTGGTACCCACCCATGAGTTATAATTGGGCTGTTCCTTGTCTAAGTTCTTTACATCCACTGGCAGTCCCAAAGCAATCCATTTGCGTCCATCGCCACTTACATAACCTGTGAGCTGATGTGCTACCCGGGTTATCTTCAGATACAATGTATTTCCAAAACTATTTGCAATAGCCTGACGAACAGATCCGTGTTGCATGACAATCTTCTTCACTCCATCCTCCAGGCCTGTGTACAGCTGTACAATCACCTGTTGGTTTCCACTTGTCAAATAAAGTCCGGCCTTTTCATTCGCCTTCTGAGCATCAAAATCGAGGCGGGTAATAGCCGTATAATAATGGTCTGTTTCTTTTTGAACAAGGTGTGTACGGGCAGTATCTGCGTGAAGACGCACCCAGCCTTTTCTATCGGTCAACGAACATTTAGAATAGCATTTTTTATCCAGAAAATGCCAACACAAGGCCATTGTTGGTTGGTCGAAATTGTCGCTTGTCACACTGCGCCAGTGAATACCTGACGAAGGCAGATTGGGTTTTGCAATAGGCTGCGTGGTTGGTGCCATTCCCCACGGACGATCACCTTCCCATATAACCGGATACAATGAAGTTTGGCGACCAGTTCCGTACCAGTCATCGCCTTCATATTTTTCGTAGCTCTGCGCAATTGTCCACCAAGTGCCATCAGCCAACATCAACGGCGCTGCCATATGGTTAGGACGACGGAAACCTACTTTGGCATCGGTTATCGGCTTGAAAAACTCGCCTAACCTTTCCCATTTTGTCGAATCGGCAGTCAGTTCGCGTGAGCGTAGCACGTATTGTCCGCCCGACACATCGCCGGCAGGAAAATAGTAGTAATAACCGTTACGTTTACACATTACCGGCCCTTCCGCCCAGCTGTATTGGTTTTTGGCATTGATCCAATCGAGGTTCATAATCTTGCTGGTGAGTTGTCCATCTCGACCAAGCTCCTGAATACGGTTGACGTGCTGCATATTTTTAATGACCATATACGGTCTTCCGTCATCGTCCACAAATATCGAGTTGTCATAGCCCAACGGACCTGATTCGGGATTTGTTTTCACTTCTACAGGGTCCGACCACGGACCGTAAGGAGAATCGGCCTTACAAAACCACTGTCCGCCTGCCGAAAAATAGATCCACCATGAACCATAAAAATAAGTAATAGCTCCTTGCCAGATTCCACCCGAAGGCCTGTCGGACACCCATCCGGCTCTGGTAGGAGGAAGAACGCGCGCAATTACTTCCCAGTGTACCAAATCGGTAGAATGGTAAATGGGCATATAGGGGTTAAAGTGGAAAGTAGACCCACAATGATAAAAATCTTTCCCAAACTGGAATAAGGTCGGGTCGGGGTGATCACCAGGCAAAACAGGATTGGCAAAAGTATTTACCTGCTTACAATTTAAAGCATCATCGGGTGTGGATGCAAGTAAAGAATTTAAATTTAAAACTACAACGAGTAAAATAGTAATCTTGTAGAGGAAGTGTTTTGTGTTCATCATTTTATTAAATACATCTTTATTATTACTAAATCAAAACAAACTTTTTTATATCGTAAAAATCATATTATAATTTCAATCTGACTGACATAATGCTATTACCGGATATGCCAATCGTGGCCGATAACTTATCAGCAGCAATCACAGTTTCAAGAGCCGACATATTGGTTGTTTCGGTGGTTTCTACCGCCGAGGCCGAGCTGATAGCAACCGGAGTGGCAAACTGAATTCGCATAGCGGTAGGATTTCGGTTGATCACCACCAGTGTTATTTCGTTATTGCCATAATAAGCCGTTGACAATAATGGTTTTTCTATGGTAATGGCAGTAGCTATCTCATTTTTGACGCGCGTTTTGCCTGTAGCATATTTAGCATAATGTCCAACTATGTACCCGCGCTTGGTTACTTCTCCCGAGGCCACCAGGTTGCGGGAATCAGCATCGGCAATCATGCTATAATAGCGTTTCAGGTACCACCATACGTAGGCATTCATATTGGCCTCCATACAGTCGTTAATTTCTTTGGCCAGGATATCCAGCGAGGCATCCAGCGTCCAGTTAATTGCGGGAATCGTTGCGCTAACGTCAGTATCGGTAATGCAATGTTCGGTCATCCAGAATTCCTTGCCTTTTTGGGTAGCCAAAGCATCAGGGACGATTGTGCTACCGTAGAGGTGAGTAGCTACAATATCAAATTTGTTGACCGCAACTGCATCGTTAAGCAGCGCATTGGTGTAAGTCTTATCGTAGTTATTTACAGCTTCGGCAGCAATGAGTTTGGTGCCTACCTGATCGCCGTAGTTTTTCACAAAGTCGAGCATTTGAGCAGCATTCCAGCTACAGCCGTCGTAATCCACTTTCCAGTTGGGTTCGTTCTGCACCGAAACAGCGTATAGGTTCAGTCCCTGCTGTTTCTGATAATCGACAAAGCTCTTGATATGAGCTGCATAATCGGCATAACTGGCAGGCAAAAGGTAGCCACCATCGGCATTGCTGGTTTTTCCGTTGCTTTTCATGCTTGCAGGAGGTGTCCAGGGCGTTGCAAAAACAATTGCCCCGAGCGATTGCGCCTTTTTGGCTGTAGCGGTATTCAGCCCCCAGTCAGATTTATTGGGGTACAGCATCATTCGGATAATGTTATAACCAAGATCGCCGTACAGTTTTTGAACATCGGCGTCGGTAAGATTATTTCCGGTCCACGACGGATTGAGCATTCCGCCAAAGCCGGTCACTTTCTGATAAGTGATGGAGGGAGTTATAGTGATTTTGGCCCCAACATTGGTGGTGGCCTGAACTAACTTTATTTTCTTTGTTTCATTAGTCGTAAAATTGGTAAGATACAAATATTCGCTCCGTACTTTTCCACCGGTGTTAGTATTAATAGTCAAGGTGACAGCCGTAGCTCCCTCTTTGGATTTATTTCCGCCAGTTTCCTGAGAGATTGATTTCACGACCATTCCCGAAACTTTAGCAAGTTTCCAGGTAGTCTGCTTCCAATTGATTTTCACGCTGATGGTATCAGCATTCCAGGCAATATTGAATGAATCCTGACTAAATACTGCAAATGAAGTGTCTGAAACGGGGGTTTCAGCAACTTCGCTGGTACAACTGGTAAAAAAGATAACACTAAGTAGAAAAAAAGAAAAAAAGAGTTGTCTCATGAAAGGTGATATTTCTGTATTAGCAGATTAGCAAGAATAGATCGAAATCGAATCTCTATCCTCTGTAAACTAGAAGTTAACTCCCTGATAAATATTACCAGGGAGTTAAGGTGATTATTTGTGGTTGATAAATACTTTTTTGCCTCCAACGATGTAAAGACCATTTTTCAGTTGATTCATTATCTCAGCACGTTTTACATTACTGTGAATCAAACGTCCTGTAACATCATATACCTTCACCAATTCATTTGGATCAGCTGATGCATTTACATCTTTCACATCGGTAGTAAATGATGTAACAGCATTGATATAATCAATCGTAACTGGGTATGATGATCCTGCATAACTCCATGGTATTTTGATGGCCCAAAGTTTTTTGGTTACCGCAGCATCAGCTGTAAAATCGAGTTTTACTACCACAGAAACTGAAGTAAAGGTAAGTGACTTAATAATATCCTGAGGTGCTGCCACATTATTCACCATTGCAAATCGAACATCTATGCTTTTTCCAATATAGGCGGCATCACAGGTAAGTTTCATTTCAATTCCCTGATAACTACTAAGATCCCAATAATCTGCCCCTCCATTATAGCCTGAGTTGCCAAAAAGTATTGCAGCTCCCCCAGCAACTGTGAAAGGATTTTGCGGAGTAAAGGTTTTTCCATTAAGATCAGCAACAGGCGAAGTGTAAGCAATGGTAGACAAGGCAACCCCTGGAGATTGACAGAACGAAGAAATACTAACGAATAGTACTGCAAAAAAAAGTAACGATTTTTTCATTTGTTGTTTGTTTTTTAATTATACATCATATTACTTATGCGAATTCTTCAAATACTTATACAATGAAGTTCTTGCAGAATCACATGATGCAAAATTAGAGTCTCGTCATTTCAATAATGTTCGATTTTAGCTATTCGATTATCAAAATCAGATACTTTTGAGGCTATATTCACTCAAATGGCTCAACTTTCAGTCAAAACGAGCCGGAAAAGAGCCTAAAAGACCTATTTCCAGGAGCAGAACGCCAAACTACATAACACTAACTAACAAGCATTTATACAACAGAAAATTCCCTCCTGTCATATCAATAATCAAGGAGGGAACTTCTATCAGTCAAAACAATTTTTATTGGTTAGTGACAGTGGCAGCTTTACCTGCAAGACCATCCGCAAATCCGCCGTAAGCAGGCTTGCGGTAGTATTTCTCCGTCCACAAGCCAATAGGCTCCTGTGCTCTCCACGATGAACTTTTAGGACTATCCAATGGACTCCAATGAGTAATACCGTAACGTTGCGCAGCAGGAACAATTTCAAAGTATGCTTTCACAATTTGTTGATAGAACACCGACATTTCCTGAGCTTGTGCAAATTTCACCGAATCAGTTAGCATGTTGGCAGTTGCTCCGGTAGCCCGGTAGCCCATATCCAACTCGGATATTTTGATCAGCTTACCTGTAGCAGCCAAATTGGTCAACATTGCTTTTACGCCATCCAAAGTAGTCTGGCCACAGGTTACGTGCATCTGAGTACCAATACCATCCACTTTTACGCCTTTCGATTCAACATAGCTGATATAATCAATCAAGCCTTTGCATTTCTTTTGATCGGCAGCTTCCAAACCATAGTCGTTGATAAACAGTTTATCATCAGCATTTCCATACTTGCGGGCCAACTGAATAGCTCTTACAGCGTAGTCCTTGCCCAAATAATCCTGCCAGTAGAACTCATCCGAAGCCAGCGTTTTGCCAACACCGGTTTTCAATTGAGTTTGATCAGGCCAATCAGACATCGGTTCATTTACCACATCCCACACTTTTACATAGTCTTTACATCCGGCAAGCATTCCCGAAATCCATGTCTCAAGCGCATTGTCAATAATCGATTTTTTCTCATCAGCAGTTTTAGGTACACTGGTGGTACCGCCTCCACTGGCTTTCGAATTACGAATCACCACGTTGTCGATATAAACAGTTCCGGCAAACTCACCATAGCTGATAATGAAACGGGTACGGGTATCAGTAGTGGCTGTAACACTTAATTCAACTTTCTGCCAGTCGGTAGTTACGCTCACCTGCCCAAAACCGTTTGATGAATAATCAGTACTTTGCAATTCAGGACGAATGGTACCAGCTGCTGTTCCTTTCACCCAAAAGCTCATGATATAGGTATCACCTTTAGTAAGAGCCTGAGCGAAGTTATACACAGTTTGTACACCCCAATATCCGCTTGTTTTGGATGGATTGGTTACCTTGAAGCAATAGCCAGATCCGCCATAACCTTCTCCTTTTGCGCTGATTCCGTTGGTTGAGCCATTACCCCAACCACCCCAGCCTGTTGCAGCGCCGGTTTCGAAATCTCCGTTCGTGATTAAATTAGTAATAATTGGATCTCCCTGCGTGTCATACACATAGAAGTTTTTTACATCGATATAATAAGTTACACCAGCTGTATAACCCAAATTCAAATTCACCTTAAATGATGTACCGGTGAAGTCTTTTACGGTGAATTTCACAGCTTTCCATCCCAGACCTGTTTCAAACGTTTCGGAAGCAGTACCTGTGCCAAACCAGTCTATAGAGGGTGAGTTGTTTTTCAATCCTTCAAAAGTCATTTTTCCCTGACCTTTAGCATCCGATTTGATGTACATAATCACCTGGTAAGTATGCCCCTGAACTACCGTCATGGTAGGTGAGGATAATTGCAGGTCGGTACCGGTTGTGCCTGTACCATTCACACATTTTACAGCTGCTCCGGCACCCATACCCGATGTTGATTCAATTGTAACGTTTCCTGTTTTTGTCCAGCCGGTAAATGTAGCATTTTTCAGACCTGCCAGATCCAGCGTATTTGGAAATGAAGGCTCTTTAATGACAATAGGAGCGATCAACCCATTCAGGTAAGCGGCATTTTGATTAGAGTGCCAGCAAAGTGTATGTCCGTAAATAGTAGTTCCGGCTTCTTTAGCATTTGTAATCAATGTCTTTACATTATCGAGCAGTAACGAACCATCCGCTTGCACAATTGCCCCGTGTTTCATTTCGTAGCCCATGGTCATTTCGTCATAGTTAGCATTCACCAATCTATACATCAGACCCTTACTGTTATAATCGGAAAGACTGGCACCTGTACCCAGTTTAAAATTGGGATTGGCGGTACGGTCAACGTATGTTTTCAATGCGTTATAATCTTTCAGATACTCAAGTTGCGCCAAACTTTCGGGCTCATCTACCAAAAAGTCCTTCATATTATATTCGGTGCAAGATGCAGCCGATAACAATACTGTTGCTAATAATATCTTATTTAAGTATTTCATGCGACCTTAATTTGTGATGTTTTCTGATTCAGAATAATGAAAACAACCATCAGTTATCAATCATTATATTGAATCGGGTTAATTAGTATTTTATAGATGACCAACATTCAGAAGAAGTGCATCAACTGAATGTTGAGTCATCAGGGATATTAATTTGAGTGTTTTATTTCGGAATATACTCAAATGTTTCCATTGCTACCCCTCTGTCACGCGCCACAAGGGTGTCAGTAGTGTTGTACTGAATAGTCTGAACAACAGTCGCCTTGCCTAACTTAGGATATTTGGTTTCTATCTGATAAGATGCATTCAGTTTCAGATACAAAGCATCTCTATCCAGATTTCCCCAACTTTTCTTTTCTCCTCTTTTTACAAAAGAACCGTTGCCCGACACGCTTACATTGTACACTTTGATAGAATCATTCACCTGATAAGATGTACTATTGGGTGCCACAGTGCAATTCATACTATTATCAAACGTAAGATTCACTTTCAGTCCGATATTAATACCATCTATATTTTTGTGTCCTCCAATGGGATAAATACATTGCGACAATGAGGATGACTTTAACGAAACCACTTCATCATTTTCCACAAACGGTTTGTGTCTCACCACAGTACTGTTAGCCGATCCGTTTGTAATGGCATCTACCCCTCTGCGCAAGTAATTACCTGTCCAGGTATTGATATATTTCACGGCATACAGCATATAATTCTTAGGTTGAACCTCCCAATCAGCAGTGTGTGTCAAAACTGCCAACGAAAACTTAGGAGTTCCTGAAAGAATTGAATCTGCATTCTGCACACTTTTAATTACTACCGGAATTACATAATGCTTCGTAACAGCCAATGGATCAGCAAAAAAAGCATCAGTCAACTGCACTTCCACACCACCGGTACTACTACCCTTATGGATAATAATCTGGTTGGATGCAAGGCTATAATAATTTGAAGGCATCGCTTCAAGTACAGTATTATCCTTAAACATGATATCGGAACATATAGAGTTATCAACCGCAATGTTCAGGATAACGTCATTAGTATTTGTATATACTCCACCAATGGTTGCCATTATTTTACACTTATGCTGATTATCCATACTGGTGTCAAAAATGTCTTCTCCCATTGTCAGTGTTCTGACAGGCGATTGATAGGCAAAATAAACTGTACTATAATCGTAGTCATTAAATTCAATCTCCTGATTTCCACAGGCAGTGAACCCAATTGCCATTAGCAATATCAATGGAATTAAAAAAATCTTTTTCATATTCATCTTCATTTGTTTTTTTGCTATTACTTTTTCCATCCATCATTTTGTTCCAGATTGGACCATTTAAGTGTTTCTTCGTAAGGTATTGGTCCGTAGAACATATACTCTGGATCATAGCTGCGGGTCTCAACAGTAACTGCAGGCTGCATTGAGCCATTGGCTGCGAAACTAATACCAGTGGCAGGAACTGTAATATCTTCCTTCCAGCGGCGAAGATCCCAAAAACGATGACCTTCGAAGCAAAGTTCTAATCGACGCTCATTATGTATAAGTTTACGCATATCCTCTTTGGACGTGATGGAGGCCAGATAAGGATCTGAAGTTCCACCTACTCCGGCACGTTTACGGATAGCTGCTATTACTTCGCGGGCAGAGTAGCTATGTGTGCCTTTTCCATCAGGTCCCCACGCTTCGTTTGCAGCTTCGGCATAGGCTAAATACAATTCAGTAAAGCGTATACGAGGTACATAATGACGCTGATCGTTCCAGCTACCACCTGATGAATTGTAACTAACTTTCGTACGCAATAATTTACGCATATAATAGCCTGTACGTGTGGATTTTTCAGTGGCATTCACAGCATCGTTACCAGAAACCATCGTTAAAGCACTACTTGATCCAAAACTACTTCCATTCACAATGATGTAGGCTGCAAGGCGGGGATCGCGTCCTGTGTATGGAGATGCTGAGCTATAACCAGAGTTTGTGGCATCAGATATTGGATAACCGTTTGCCATGGGGAATGCATCCACCAGGTTTTGTGTAGGATTAATACGCCCACTTCCATATAAGGTGGGAGGTAGATTATCCGACTCCAGGTTATGACTATTGCTATACGTATTGCGCCATAATACTTCTGCAGGATTTTGGCCGGCAACCAGATTTTCAATCTCATCATTATTGTACCAGGTATATCCGGTCGACGAAATTCCGGCCACTCCATTGTTCAAGTCTAATATTTGAGCTGCATAGTCGGCTGCATTTGCCCAGGTAGTTGAGTTACCTGCTGCAAAAGCAGGACTCGCTGCTAACAATGCCGCCTGAGCACGTACTGCTTTTACAATTCGTCCATCAACGCGTCCTGTAAATGTAACTCCGTAAACACGATTGAATTGCGATATTGTCATATCGGTATACCCGGCTGGAACAGTTCCGGTGGCAGGTATATCAACATATGTGTTTGGTAAATATTTTTGAGCACTATCCAGGTCGGCATATATCAGTTTCATACAATCTTCAAATGTTGCCCGGGGGAGATTGAAGTTCGAATTCGGACCTTGCGGTTCTGTAAAAATAGGTACCCCCATTAACTGACCATTTACCCAGCCTCCATGAGCTTTTAATAGATTGTACATGAAAATGGCGCGAAGTGTATATGCTTCAGCTTTCATTTTTCTATTAAAATGAGTATTTACAATAGAGTCCGATGAGTATTTCACCTTATCCGAACTTGTAAGGAAGATATTCATGTATTGAATACCTCCCAAACAGTTTCTCCATTTTTCTGTAGGATTGTTCACTGCCGACCACTGACCAATTGCTATACGGGTATAACTATTTAATGAGTTATTACTTACCGCATCGTCAGTAGCCACATCGTCAAAAGTATACGAGTTGGTTGGAATACGGGTATAACCATTGGCCAAAACACCCTGAGCAAATCCCGCCTCGTCATACATTTCATCCAATTGCCGGATATTTTCAATTGCCGGCTCCATTAAGTCGCTGCAACCGACAACAGTTGCGGCCATCATTATCAGTAAAAAAATATTTTTCTTCATTTCTTGTTGAATTTTTGAATGACTTTTTAGAAATCTACTTTCATCCCCAGGTTGTAAAATCTACATTGAGGACTGCTTCCAATGTTCATTTCCATATGTTTTCTTTCCTTGGCTATAGTCAAAAGGTCAGATCCGCTGACATACACACTCACCCCCTGAACCGGTGATTTTACGAATAATTTCGTAGGCAAATCATAGGTCAACTGTATTTTTGCCAGATTAAAACGATCTGTTTTATAGAGCCAAAAGCTCGACGACCGGAAATTATTATCTCCTGATAACGTAGTCAGACGAGGGAAAGTGGCTGTTTCTTTGGTAGATTCTGTCCATCTGTTGCGTACAACTGCCGAATATTTGCTATCGCCATACACCCAGTAGTAAGAGCTGTTTTTCATACCATAGGCGCCAAAGCCTCCGGTTCCCAGTGCAAAAAATGTCAGGTTTTTCCATTTAACAGTCAGGTTGGTTCCAATTGTCCATGGAGCTCCATACCATCCACCGCGGCCTAACGAAATTTCATCCTTATCGTCTACAACGCCATCGCCGTTTTGATCTTTGTATTTGATATCACCCGGTTTTACTGTTCCAAAAGCCTGAGTTGCATGGGTAGCTATATCTTCGGCATCGGTAAAGAATCCTTCGCTTTCCAGCCCGAAAATCGCATCTTTTGGTTTACCCTGACGTTTTTGATATTCGTCAGCAAAGAACTCGCTTCTCTTGGTAGCTTTGGTTTCGTAATACGAAGCAACTACGCCTAACTGAATTTCTGTTTTACCTACACGCTGTTTGTAATTCACGTTCACATCAAATCCTGTACGTTTATCGCTATTGTAATTTACGTAAGGTAAAAATGAAGAGCTTGGATAATAGGTGTAAAAATAACTTGGATACAATGTATTGGGCTGAATAGGCAAATTTGTCATTTCGCTCATATAATAAGATCCAGCCAATGTAAGCTTATTATCAAATAAAGAAGCTTCCAGTCCGGCATTGAATTCTTTTCTTTTTGCAAATGTCAGATCTTTATTTTCTGAGCGCAAAGCATCTGTCGATTGCAATGTAACACCGTCTTTCCATCCCCACCAGGTACCACTGGATTGAGTTACTGCCTGTTCGTACATGTAATAATTCGAGATTTCCAAATCGGTATTAAGAACCCCTGCCGAAGCGGTTAATTTCAAATCATTCAGAATATCGTTTTTAGGCATAAAGCTTTCGTTTGTCAATCTCCATCCCAACGACAAAGTTGGTGAAATAGCATTCCGTTTACCTGGTGCTAATTTTGAAGAATGTACAGCAGCAGCACTAAAATCAACGTAATACTTTTGTTGGTAATTGTAAGCAGCCTGTAAACCCAGGTTACTATTACTTGTACGGTGATAAATAGCTGATTCCTGCAACTGATATCCATGAGCCAACAATAATGCAGATACATTATGCGACTGGTTGAAAGTTCTGTTGTAATTGAATTGTGCCGAGAAGAACATCGTTTGACGCTGCCAGCTACCACTCAGGTTCTGAACTCCCGAAATCTTATCTTCGTTATACTTTGTGAGTGATGTAATCTTATCATCGCCCGAATAATTATTCCATAGCGCTTCATAAGTTGCATACGTATTGTTGAATGACTCGTTATAAGTATCGGAATAATCTACAGCCATTTCAGTATTAAAGGTTAAACCCTTGAGTACTCTTACCAGATTAATGTTGATGTTAGCATCTACCTGAAACTGTCTGTTGGTATATTTGCTGTATCCGGCTGCATACATATCGCCAAATGGATTGGTGGCATCCAGCGAAGTTCCTCCCAACAAATACTTTCCATCAATCAGGTTCATACTGTTGTTGACCAATAGCAAAGAGTTGGCATCGTTTGCCTCTATGGCACTAACCGGAATTAACGGGCTGAAGCGATTGGGACGTAGTGTAGATGCTTTAGACCAGTAGTTACCAAAGGCACCACGGGAATTATAATATGTTGCCACAGCATTTACATTGGTAGATATAAAATCGTTCAATTTCATATCAATGTTTCCACGCAGATTAAATCGAATATTATTATCATTCTTCGATTCGCCCACATTCAACAACGAATTACTGTGCTGATATCCTATATTGGTATAGAACTTTGTCCTGTCATTACCACCAGAGATCTCTGCAGTAGCGTCTGTACGATTATAGAATTTTTTAAGGTAATCAGATGAATAATAATCAACATCCGGATAACGATAAATATTCTTATGTGACGAATAATTGTAGATATCCTCAGCGCTATACTTAGGAGTCAGTCCGTCGTTGGCTCTTGCTTCGTTGTAATAAGTCATATATTCGCCTGACGACAAATACTCAGGATATGATTTAGGCACATATATCCCGGAATTAGCCCGGAATTTTATTTCCTGATCCTTGTTCTGTCCCTTTTTAGTTGTAATAGATATCACACCCTTTGCGCCACGGCTACCATATAGCGCCAAAGCGCCAACACCTTTCATAACAGAGATTTGATCAATTTCGCTAGGCGAAACATTTGTAGCCTCGCGCGGTACACCGTCAACCAAAACTACATAACTATCCATTCCCCAGATATTACCACTGTAACCATTGATGTAGGCAGATAAATTATCCAAACTATAGGTAGTATAGTTTTTCTTCATCAATTGTTGCACATCCAAAGAGGAAATACCACCCAAAATGTCTTTTTTATCAGCCTTACCAAATGCAACGGGGATAATTGTACGGTTGATATTCGTCAATTCTATTTTCGTTACACCTGAATTGGGTTCAATAATTTTATCAACAAATCCTTCAGCAGAAATTTTCAACAATCCACCCGATTCTATATTTATAGTAAACTCACCATTCACATCTGACTTGGTTCGTAACTTTAGCTTTTCGTTTGATACAACCGCTCCATTCACAGGGTTGCCTTTAGTATCTACAATAACAGCCTTCATTATATCTTTTACAGGCTGTTGGGCCCATAACTGAATTGGCAAAAGTGCTAGTATCGAACATACAAGAATTCCTATTTTTATATATTTCATTGTTTTTGAAATTTTAAGTTATCGATAAAAATCCATACAACTTACCATCCCTGATTTTGATAAAACTCAGGATACATACTCACATCCTTCACTTTTAATGGAAGCCAGTAATGTTTGTTTGAGAATTTGCGTTCCACCAGCACTACTTCTCTTAAGTTCAACACTTTGTTTTGTGATGGATCTGTTTTATCAAATGTGGTTAAAGCTCTGTCGAATTCTACTGCTTTCTTAAGCGTATAGGGACTTTCGGTCAACAAAAACCAACGACGCAAATCATTGAAACGATGGCCTTCATAGGCTAACTCCACGGCTCTTTCACGACGTACTTCCGACATAAAATCTTCCAACGATCCCAGGTATTTACTATTCACCTCACCTACTCCGGCTCTGCTACGAATTTTATTCACAGCATACAAAGCGGTCTGACCAAAACTATTTGCATTGCTATAAGGTGTTCCGTACCCATTGGCTGCTGCTTCGGCATACATCAGATAGATATCAGCTAAACGCATCCATGGAAGATGGATATGGTTAGAATTAGAATAGTCAAAACCACCATCAAATTTATTGGCTGTAAGAGGAATAAATTTATACATCAGATATCCTGTACGACTGCCGTTTGAAGTATTTCTGTAACTACCACCGGTAAACAGGTTGGCATAACGATTTACTTCCTTATCAGCCGGCATTGAACCTTTTACACATTTTTTTGTATCAAAAACGATGTCGTGATAAAAACGTGGGTCACGGTTTCTCCATGGATATTGCGGATCATAACCCGATTCAGCATCTGCCACAGCTCCGTCCATCTTACTATTGATTGGCAACCCATTGGCCATACCGTAATAATCTACATAATTAGCTGTTGGTGAGAACACCACATTTCCATCTTTTAATATATCGCCAGGTTGGTATTGTTTACTCAGCCCCCAGTTAGTGCTGTTAGCATCCCATGATGGACCGCGGAAAATAGCTTCAGTAGACCCCGGCATTTTCCAGTTTTGACCATTGGTGAAGAAGATGTCCGAATAATTGGAGAACTGAACCAAACTATACTGAGTCTGACCCGATTCCACCAACTCCAGTAACTCTCCAAACGCTTCTGCTGAACGTTTACAATAGTCCTGATTATATGTTTTTGAACCTGTTGAGCTATAATTCATCAAAGGACTACCTGCCCACAATAAATCTTTACCCAAATAACCCAGAGCCATAATTTTATTTATTCTCAACTGATTCTTACCTTCAGTTCTTTTACCGGTGGATGTTTTATCCCAATCGATCGGAAGTAAATCAGCGGCACGTCTGAAATCGGCTGCAGCAGAGTCAGCACAAGCACTGTACTTCAATCGGGGCAGTGTCAGGGGTTCATCACTTGGCAATACATAATTCACATATGGCAGTCCGCCAAAGTATTGCATAAGCTCAAAATGAAACCAACCACGGAAGAAGTAGAGCTGACCGGCAATCAAATTTTTTTGTTCCTGAGTAGCATCCTTTAGTTTATCCAGATTGGCAATACCGATGTTTGCTTTTCTGATACCGTACCACGAAAGTGTCCACAATGACTTTTGAAAACGGTCATTAGCGGTGGGCGAATTGCTGTTTCTATCCATCCATCCCGACTGCCATCCGTCAAAACCTGACTGCCATCCCCAGAAATTTCCTTCATCTATTTTATTTCCATAATGATAATCTACACCTACAGAGATGATTTCGTCCTCTCCCCAGTTGAAGGAATTTGTCCAATATCCCTTAGCAAAATCCGGAATACAGTTGTATAACTCTTCGGTAAAACCCTGAAAGTTATTGAAGTTCTTAAATGCCTGTTCGTTCGAAACAGTTGTTTCTTCTGCTTTGTCCAAATAATCAGTACATGATACCAATCCTGTTGTTGCAGCCAGAACTCCACTTAATATGAAAATTTTAATATACTTTTTCATCTGCATTTAAATTGTTTATAAAGATATTTTTAGGCCAACATTGTAACGCTTAACGGTAGGATACGCTCCCTGAGATGCCCATCCTGTTCCTGCATAGTTGGATTCACGGTCATCTGGCATTCTTGACCATACCCATAAGTTGTTACCATTTACATATAAACGTAAACTCTGTACGCCCATTTTCTTAATCCACTTTGAATCGAATGTGTAAGAAACCTCCATATTTTTAAGTCGGATATAAGACCCATCGAAGAAATATCTGTTACCACTGTAATAGCTACCAGGTGTAGTAACAAAGCGGGGAAGTGGTGAATCGGCATCGGTATTTTCTTTTGACCAGTACGATCCTTCGTGATAGACAGTATTTAGCTTTCCACTAAAGCTGGTAAATACTACTTGTCGGGTTACATCATTTACACCGTATAACTGAACAAATGCACTAAATCCTTTCCAATCAAAACCCAGTGTTGCATTGTAAGTATTTTGTGGTGTACTTGAATAACCATATGGAATATTATCAAATGAGTTGATCACACCATCACCGTTATAGTCAACTATTGAATAGTTACCGGGGATTTTTTGATTGTCATTTTCGTTGAATGCTGTTGAGCCATACAGGTCATCCCAGTTATTAAAGCGACCATTGCTTACGTAGCTGTATGACTGATTAATTTGCTTACCGGCTTTTTTCTGATAATCAGGTAATAAATCCGGATCGTCGGCATCAATAATTTTGTTTTGTGCATGTGTTATACTGGTATTCGCCCATAATCTCAGGTTTTTGGTTACCATTTTGCTCAGGCGCATCTCCAGTTCAAAACCACTTGCTTCTACCTCACCAAAGTTTACAGGAGGGGCAGTAGTTCCGTAGTATGATGGTACAGCACGGTTTCCACCAGTTACAAGTACATTCGTTCTGTGATCTTTAAAATAATCGAGACTACCTGCTATCAGGCCGTTGAAGAACGAATAGTCAAGACCGATATTTTTCTTGTTTACAATTTCCCACTGCACGCTTGGGTTACCTACTGAGTTTTCGCGATACCACACATATGGACTAGCTTCATTGTTTGGCCCCATGTTGGTAGATCCACCATATGACCAAAGGGTCATATAAGGATAGCTGGAAGAGTTTGCCCAGATTCTATCATTACCAATTTCACCCACAGACAATCTCAACTTCAACATATCAATCGACTTCAGGTTCTTCATGAAGTTTTCCTCAGTAATTAACCAACCTACAGCGCCAGATGAGAAGAATGCAAAGCGGTTTTCTGGACTAAACTGGTCGGTACCGTTATACGCACCATTATATTCGGCAAAATATTTGCGGTTAAAGTTGTACGTTGTACGGAAAACCCAGTCTTCTCTATGGCTTGGAATAGCACTACCTGTTGCATATTGATTTCTTTTAAACAACCCCATTGCAGCCACATTATGATTGCCAAAAGATCTGTCGTAACTTAACTGCAACTGATAATTGAGGTTTCGGATAGTAGCTCCGTTATTCATTGAACCTGAAGCATAGTTCCACAATACCCCCTCTTGAAAGTCAAAGTTAGTAGTAGTATTGTAAGAGGTTTTATAGGTAACAGCTCCTGTAATAGGATTGATCCATTTTAATTGCGAATCATGATACAGGTCATTCACCCCACGTCCGTTTTCAATAAAGGTATTATCTAATGAAAGATTTCCCTCCGCTTTAAGCCCACGGGTAATAAAGCTCAGATCCTGACGCAAAATGAAGTCGGTATTAATACGTGTGGTGGTAGTTTGCTCTACGCCGCTTAATGCTAAATTGCGAGCAGAGTTAGCTGCAGCCACTTCATCAGCAGGATAGTATCCCCAGGTACCATCCGAGTATTGAGGATAGAACACATCTGGCGCCACATTATAAGCTCCCTGCCACATAGTATATTCATTACCGGTGGCTCCCCAGGGGCTTTTCTTTACACCATAAGAACCATAAAGATTCGTTCTGAATACTGTTGTTTTTGTAAGATTGAAATCGAGGTTACTACGCACGTTCACCCTGTCGTAGCCATAACCGGCGTTGTAGCCACGTCCAGTATTCCATTGTTCAAACAAGTCGCCTTCATGAACATAATCAAGAGCCGTAAAGTATCTCACATTTTTTGTTCCACCAGAGATATTGATATTGGTGTTATACGACATTGCATAATCTTTGAACAAAGCATCTTCCCAATCAATATTAGGATATCTCTCTTTTTCCTGTTGATTGGCCGGATATCTGTATTTTTCAATTACACTCTGAGGAGTAATATAGTTCCAGGCTCCTGAGTTTCGGGCCAATTCATACTCTACCACTCTGTTTCTTATTGATAATGCATCGTACGAATCGTATTTTCCGGGAAGTTTGGATGGAGATTTAAGAACGCTATTGAATCCGATATCAATTTTTGCTTTTCCTTCGCTACCTCGTTTTGTGGTAATAAGTACAACACCATTGGCACCTTTCACACCAAAAACGGCAGTTGCCGATGCATCTTTAAGTACCGAAACCGCCTCTACTGAATTAATATCTAAACCAGCAATTGTACGTTCCACACCATCTACCAATATCAGTGGTGCACTGTTGTTCCATGTACTGATAGCACGAACATAAATTTGAGGATCTTCCTCACCTGGCATACCTGTACTTGCCACGGTAATGACACCAGGTAAATTTCCGGTAAGCGCGGCACCCACATTTGACACCCCACCTGTTCTTTCCAAAACTTTTCCGGTGGTTTGTGTAATTGCACCAACTACACTTTCCTTCTTTTGCTGACCAAAACCTACAACAACAACTTCGTTTAGCTGTTTGTTATCATCTTCAAGCACCACTTTGATATTCGTTTTGTCGCCAATAAGAACCTCTTGTGTTTTCATTCCTAAATACGAAATCACAAGCTTTTGGTTTGTGTTCGTCACTGCAATAGAAAAGTGCCCGTAAAGATCTGTTACCACACCTGTTGATTTCTCTGATTTCACCTTAACCGTTGCACCGATCACAGGTTCATTTTTTGAATCAGTCACAGTACCTTTTATATAGGTTTTACTCTGTGCCATGATAATTGAAAAACCAGTTGTAATCCACAGGAGTAAAATTGCCATTATCCACTTCTTGTTACATCCAACAAGCTGCGAATAATCAGTGATTTTTTTCCGATTTAATTTTTTCATTACTTCATTTATCATTATATATTACTATTCTTAATGTTTAAAATATACACTGAATTGGTCGTACCAATTGTAAAGAAATAATTCAGGAGTCGTTATTTGCCATCATCTATATTATTTTAAAGGTTAACACTTATGTATTTTTTATCTCGTACAAAAGAATCAATACTCATCCGGCAGTCAACAAAAAAAAATGCCAGAAGAAAATGGATGAATGAATCGGCAAATGAAAGTTCGACCGCATTTAGGAGACTCTGATCATCTGCTGCATCTATCCAATATTGATGGCTGCAAATTTAGATTCATTCACTTTCATCTATTTTAGTTTATAGATATATGATTTATAAATTGAGATATTACTCAAATATAGACGATCACATAAACGCCTAACTATAGTACACTTAAGATATACAGGCAATCCAAAAAGCAGAAAACCTCAACTGAGATGTTTGTCAGTTGAGGCTTTCTGCTCTTAGGTACCACTACCTTTATATTCTTTTATCTTTTCTTACTTCTTCACTGAACAGTACTATCATTTTCCGGAATTAGTTGGTGACGTTGAGTTCAATGACTCCGCATATTTCACCAAATCTGAAACCTGGGTGATTGAATTAAAATCAACCTTTTTGTTGTCAATATATTCGTTGAGTTTCTGTTTGTACTTTCCATAAATCTTTACAAATTGTTTTTTGTCGATAAATTTATAGAGCACTTTACCCTTACCTATCCAATAGCAATTATACGTTGCTGATACCTGAACATCGGGTTGCTTAATGATTGTTTGCTGTCCACCAGCTCTATAGTTAGCATATGTCGAAACGGATGCCACACTACTTGAACCTCCATATCCTACCGTGGAGTTTACAATATGATGCTGGGCTTTGTATTGCACACAAAGCTCTACGGGTTCCGATACAATCAATTCACGAAGTCCATTATCATTTAGAAAAAAGGTTCGCTCATTTAACCTTATTGCTGCAATGCTTTGTATATCAGACACAATCTTAATCCGATTATCCGATTTGTCTATAAAATAGAGTTTTTCATCTATCAGATTGTAATTTACTGATTCATTGGACTGGAGTCCATTTGAATAAATAACATCTGCCTTTTGATATTCGGGGAATAAAAAAGAAGCAGCTTTTTCATCGGCCTTTACCAAGGTACTAAAGGCCAGAATAATAACCAGTAGAAAGTTTATTTTTTTCATAAATATTATTTTTAAAGATTTGTATTCCATATAAAAAAGGCACAAAGAGTCTGGCTTCACAGCTAAACTCTTTGTTGTCAATCAATCTC
The DNA here is from genome assembly GCA_046051105.1 of Bacteroidota bacterium. GTDB lineage: Bacteria > Bacteroidota > Bacteroidia > Bacteroidales > Paludibacteraceae > Paludibacter. Next base: position 4,883 of record JBJOOU010000064.1, on the reverse strand, counting down.
TTTTCTAACCTTTTTACATACTCTATCTAACTATTTATATTCATTATTGATCAAGTATCTATACTGAGAGCGAAATTATGGAGAGTAGCATAAATCGTATTTAATTATTAGATAATTGTGATCTAATTTTAGATATTACATAAAAAAAGGCGGGTTTACATTGTAACCCGCCCTTTTCAAAACATACAAGATATCTTATTGCTATAATTCCGTTGGTGATTTTCCGAAATGTTTTTTGAACACCGTACTGAAATACCCTACACTCGAAAATCCACACAGTTCGCTGACCTCAGTCACAGTGTATTTTTTCGACTGTAAAAGTTCAATCGAATAATCGAGGCGGATAAGTTTAATAAAGTCGACGGGAGATTGCCCCGTCAGCGCCTTCACTTTTTTGTACAACAGCGAGGAACTGGCGTTCATTGCCGCAGCAAATTCATCTTTCCCGAACTCACAGTTGGCCATGTTGTCTTTTACCACCTGAATAGCCTTGCGCACAAACAGGTCGTTCTGCTCATTGTTGAGCACCGGCTCCTGATTGTCGTTGGTACGGATAATCTTCAGCGCTTTTTCGCGAACTACCTCGCGGTTTTTTGCTATCGACTGAATGCGCTGTTTCAACAGCGTTATGTCAAATGGCTTCGTAATATAGTCGTCGGCACCCAGCTTCAACCCCTCGAGCTGGTTCGTTTTGTCCGACAAAGCCGTCAGTAAAATGACCGGGATATGCGAAGTATCAAAGGTTGACTTCACCAGTTTACACAATTCAAATCCATCCATTTCGGGCATCATTACATCCGAAATGATGAGATCAGGCAGCTTTTTCCGAATGGCATCCCAGCCTGTTTTTCCATCACCGGCTGTAGTCACCCGGCAGGATGGTTCGAACGCATGTTTGATAAAGTTCTGCAAATCATTGTTATCTTCCACCACCAGAATATGCATTTTCTTTTCAGTAGCCACATCCTCTTCTTGCGTTTCGGGAAGTTCAAACGCAAGTTCTTCTGCTACCTCAAAATCAATCGGTTGGGGAGCTACAGACTCCACTTCTTTCACCGGAATGCAGATTGTAAATACAGAGCCAACATTCTCTGTGCTTTTCAAACTCACATACCCGCCGTGCATATTCACATAGTTTTTTACCAGCAACAGACCAATGCCCGAGCCCACTATTTTTGAGTTGACGGGATTATCGCCTCTGTAAAATTCTTTAAACAGATGATTCTGTGCGTTTTCAGATATTCCTAAGCCAAAATCCTGCACTTCAAGCACCCATTGCTGATTGTCAACAGCCAGATTCACAACAATTTTTCCATTGGGTTTTGAATATTTTATGGCATTCGAAATGAGGTTATCAACTACCTTTTCAATTTTCAACTCATCAATTGCTGATAAAAAAGAATCTACATTCGTGTTAAACTCCAGAGATACTTTATTCTTCCTGGCAGAAGCCTCAAACATGGCCACCCGTCGCTTAATCATTTCGGGGATGTTGACCATTACCTCAAAAAGCTGCCCCTTGCCTACGTCCACTTTCTCAAAATCGAGCAACTGGGTAGCTACAAACGACAATCGATCTGACTGTTCGGTAGCCAGAGTCAGGAAGTATTTCCCTTTTTCCGACAGATTCCGCTCTTTGTTCAGTTCCTCAATAGGTGCCTGAATGAGCGTCAGCGAGGTGCGAATGTCATGCGCCGTAGTTGTAAAAAAGCGGATTTTATCTTCGGTGTGTAACTGGTTCAGCTTGTTGGTATAAAATTTAAGCACAGAATAGCCGATGAAGAAAAGTATAAAAATAATGATCATCCGGAACCACCAGGTCGCCCAAAAAGGAGGAATAACATGGATAACCAACACCTTCTCGTCCAGCACGTGCGAAGACGAACTGTCGTACATTTTTATCCGCAGCTTAAAATATCCGTGAGGGATATTGGTGTACGTGATGGTTTTACGATCGGTTGGAGCGGTCCATGAGTTTTCGAGTCCCTGCATGATCCACGAATATTTTACTCCTTTGGAGCTGGAACCAATCGGGATCAACTCAAAATCGAGCGTATTTTCATTGTGGTCGAGTATCAGTTCTTTCAATTTATTGATAGGACTTGTAAGCTCAAAATCAGGAATCAACCGGATAGACCGTCCTGCTACTTTCACATCCTGCAAATACACTTTAGCGTCGGGCGACGCTTCAATCAATTTTGCCGGGTTGAACTGCACAGCTCCGTTTGACGATCCGAAAATTAAATCCCCGTTGCTTAGTTTGGCTCTGGCTCCCACATTGAACGACAGATTTGAGAGCGAATAGAATGTGACAACACTGTATTTACCCTTGGGCAAAGGCTTAAACCTGCACAGCCCGTTTTCAGTTCCCAACCAGAAAAAACCATTATCATACAGCACACTGTTCACGTGGTTAGATATCAACCCATTGGAGGTATTTATTTTCTCCAGTGATTTGGTCGTATAATTGTACCTGAGCAATCCGTCGCCCGAGGTAGCCACCCAAATATCGTTCCCGATGGCACAAATATCCTGTACGGTGTAGCCCTGAAGCAGGAATTCGGTATTCGCCGTTTCTTTGTCCAACAGCAATAATCCATAAGAACAGCCCAGCAACATCTTACCCGGCTTAAATTCGGTCAATGCTTTTATTGGCTGACTGGCATAGAGTTTAAAGCTATTCTGTTTTGAATTGAAGCAGGCTAAATCACTCTGAATTCCGCCCATCCAGATATCTCCCTGAATATCTTTGTGCAAATCGAAAATAAAACTGCTCGAAAACCGGGTATTGCCATAACCGTTGGCAATGTGCATCAACTCCCGTCCATTGGCTGCAATAACATACACTCCGGAGGAGTAGGTACCGGCCCAGATATTGCCTTTGTCATCTTCGGTTAATGCCAAAAAAACCTTTGCTTGCCCCTGTTTATTCTGATAGAATGTTTTCCAGCTATTTGTCAGGCGGTTCCAGCAGCTGATTCCGTTGTTGGTAGCAAACCATATATTGTCCTTCCTATCCTCAAGAACCTTGTTTACGTTATTGTTACACAACGATGCCGGCACATTAATCCGATGGGTAATCTGGTCGACAGTAGAGGATTTCTGATCGTAGTACGAAAGTCCACCAGTATAGGTCGAAACCCATACACGACCGTTATTATCGCAATAAATATCATACACACCATCGCCACGCAACGACTGAGGATTGTCTACATTTTCTTTGTAAACATTCAGTATTCTCGAGCCGTCAGAACTTAATTCCCAAACTCCCTGACCGTCAATCCCGACCAAAACATTGGAAGAGGGATATACCGTAGTAATGGCCAATACAGGCTGATTGGGTATATCTTTGGACGCTAACTTTGAAAATGATTTGGTGTGGAGATTATACAGGTAGATGCCTTCCGTAGCAGTTCCAATCCACAAACAATTGGATTGTCCGGAATAGAGTATCTTGGTGATATTGAGTGATGATAATGCTGCATTATGCCCTATTATACCGGCTTTTTGAGTATTGGTGTTGAGGCGGACGATTTCGTTGCCCTGAATACAAAGCATGCTCTGCGATGTGTATTCAGTCATGCTTCTGCAAATTGTATTTCGGGAACGCAAGAGGGTCAGCGATTTTTCCTTCACAATATAAAGCCCCCTGCTGGTAGCCACCAAAAATGCACCGTGGGCAAGTAATTTCATATCGTTGACCACAAGGTGATTAATATCAATTCGCTTTCGGAGGTCCGTAACAAAATTGAACCGATCGAAAACTTCATCGTATTCAAACACCTGCCCGTTGTTAGAATAAGCGATTACCCTATTTTCGCCCGACAACATTTTCACGTTTATCATATCTGCCGTTTTGTAGGGCAGCTGGTAAACACGACAATCACCTTCAGCCACCCGCAGTGCTCCCACCTTTGATGCTGTCCAGATAAAACCATTTTTATCTTTGCAGATATTGCCGGTTTCGCGCAAAGTAACCCCGAACGTCTCGTTTATATTCACGAACTTAACGTCCAACGAATATACCCTGGTCAGGGATATGATTACAAAAAATAAAAGAAATCTGATTTTCATTTGTATCCAATAAGGTTGTCGTTTCTTTGCTTTAGATGACTGGTTAGGTTCACTATTGCTTATTTAGTTCCAAAAATACAATTTCGAGTTGTAATTTCATTGTCGAGGCCTTTTTTTTCATCAGTTGTGATGCTTTAAATCAAGTTTAATTCGCTTCAGGCTATCCAAATCGTTCATGGGTCGCTCGATGTCGTAAGGTATCGGACGTTTGGAAAAAGTTTGAAAGTAGAGCAGGCAAGCATCTTTCCACCAAATGGCATCGCGCACCTGCGTGCGAAGTTTTGATTGTACAAGTGCGAATCGCTCCGCATCGATGTATTTTTCGTTGCGATCCCAGATTTTCTGAAAGTCTTTTACCTCCTGCACACCATGATCGTAGCTGTAGCAAAGCTCGTCCCACATCGTTCGTCCCGATTGCATCCGGTAGTCCCAGGGCACATGATGAAACCAAAGAATCAGCTTTTTGGGACAGGTGCTGATGTCATTGAATTGCTCCCGCAAGGGCGAATGATATTGCGAAACGGCATTGCTTCCGCTGGTAGTGCGATCGAAACCCAGCCCAATACTGTCCGCTTTGTGGTAGTATTTGGGCAGCCAATCGGCACGGGCGCCTTTCACTTCGCACCAGGGCTCAGGGCCGTAATGATGCCCCCAGGCAAACAAATGGTGCAAGCCCAACGGCATCATGTAGCTCACCGCCGCCTCGCGCGAACGCAACATTAAGTTGACAATGGACAGTTGACAATTGACAATTTCCTGATTCTGTTGCCCGTTAGTGCTTCGGGCTCCCCTCTCCTCAAGGAGAGGGG
>JBJOOU010000063.1:0-7788 GCA_046051105.1 Bacteroidota bacterium | reverse complement strand
TGAAGTTGCAGAAAGTAAGCCGGCAGGATTCTATTTTATTATCCCATTGGGTAAACGGATTCTATCAAGGCAAAAAATTGATACGTGATGTCGATGGTTTTTATTTGCTTTCGGAACTTCGTAAAAGTAAAAAGGTAAATCATACCTTCAAATCCATTTATCAATTGAAATCTGAAAGCGAATCAGAGACTGATCGTCAAATAATCGCTACGGATGGAAGATATTATAGAATAATGATTGACAATAAGCCTGTAACTTACGATTTGGGCTATAACTGGTTGGAATAGCTTATTGTCGATGCGATGACTCTGAGTAATCGTATCAATAATAAGCAGCTGAGTCATTTTTTTTTTCAGTTCAAAGTGGACGAGTGGAATCGCGTGCACGGAAAATAACGCTAATGGAGTTGATGGGTGAAATCGGGTGGGTGAGGCTCCTGATTTTCTGCTTCTTTTGATAGAAACAAAAAAAGTCATTGCTTTCACAATGACTTTTTTGCTCTCCCTCTTGGACTTGAACCAAGGACCCTCTGATTAACAGTCAGATGCTCTAACCGACTGAGCTAAGGAAGAATTTTTTTGTTACATCTGTTTTTCAAATGCGTTGCAAAAGTAATTTTTTAAATTGAAATGTGCAATAGCAAAATGAAAAAAGATTTGAAGTTTTTCCCGTTGGGAATGGGCTTTACGCTATAAAACCCGGTTGCCTGTTGGCATAAAAAAATCGTATTGCTACGATCTTTTGCTCTCCCTCTTGGACTTGAACCAAGGACCCTCTGATTAACAGTCAGATGCTCTAACCGACTGAGCTAAGGAAGAATTTTGATGTGCATTATTTTTCTCAAATGCGATGCAAAAGTAATTGCTTTTCCTGAATTATGCAATATCTTTGCACAAAAAACTGACATAAAATATATGAAGAAAATTCTTGGAATGGGTAATGCCCTGACGGACATTTTATTGCAAATTGAAAGTGATGAAATTTTATCGCAACTCGACCTTCTGAAAGGTGGAATGATGCTTATAGATACGCAGAGAGCCGAAGAGATTAGTGCGGCGGTAAGTAAATATAGCTCGCTTATGGCTACCGGAGGCTCTGCTTCCAATACCATCAACGGTATCACGCGCCTGGGTGCGAAAGCGGGATTTGTAGGAAAAATTGGTAAAGACGAAGTAGGGGAGTTCTTTCATTCCGATTCGTTGAAAAATGGAGTTGAACCGCATCTATTGGTAAGTAATACGCCTTCCGGTCGCTGTATCGTTTTGGTGTCGCCCGATAGCGAACGTACATTGTGTACGTATTTAGGGGCAGCATGTGAGTTGGAAGCTTCTGATTTGAGTGCTGAAATGTTTGTCGGCTATGATATTTTCCACATCGAAGGGTATTTGGTGCAAAATCACGATCTAATTCGTACGGCAGTAAAACTGGCAAAAGAAGCCGGTTTGCAGGTGTCGCTCGATTTGGCCAGCTACAATGTGGTGGAGGCCAACATTGACTTCCTGAAAGAAATCGTTCGCGAATATGTGGACATTGTATTTGCCAACGAAGAAGAAGCGCGTGCGTTTACCGGCAAAGAACCTGAAGAAGCGCTCATTCATATTTCCGACCATTGCGATATTGCTGTGGTGAAAATCGGTAAAGAAGGTTCGTATATCAAAGCGGGCGACGACCATGTGCAGGTGAAACCTCGTTTGGCCAATGCAATTGACACCACTGGTGCCGGCGATTTGTATGCTTCAGGATTCCTGTTCGGACTGGCAAAAGGCTATTCGCTCGAAGTATGTGGTAAAATTGGCTCGCTGGTGTCGGGCAATGTGGTGGAAGTATTGGGCGCCAAAATGACCGACGAAGTTTGGGCCGATATCCATGCTGAAATTGAAAAGATTATTGCCTGAGTTGGATTGATGGCCAATAAAACCCATCAACCAACAATTTGTAACCATTGATGTATAAATCAGTAAAACTATATACGGCCATTGTGCTGTCGATGATATTTTGGTCATTCTCGTTTATTTGGACGAGGGTGGCCATTTTGTCGTTTCTACCCATGACGCTTATTACTCTTCGGTTGATCATTGCTTCCGTCTTATTGTTCGTCGTTGGGCGGTTGACCGGTAAATTTCAGATGGTGCGCAAAAAGGACATTAAAATGTTCCTGCTACTGGCGTTTTTCGAACCCTTTATCTATTATGTAGGCGAAACCTATGGTCTCACGCTGGTGGAGTCGACTCTGGCTTCGGTCATAGTGTCTACCATTCCGCTTTTTGCGCCGCTGCTGGCTTTTGTGGTTTTGGGTGAAAAAATCAGTCTGGCCAATATTCTGGGGATTTTGGTGTCGCTCACGGGAGTGTTCTTTGTTATCTATGAGCCTAATGGCGGATTTCATGCTAATCCATGGGGCGTCGCATTATTGTTTTTGGCGGTATTTGCAGCTATTTGTTATGCTACCACGCTACGCAAAATATCCTCTTATTACAATACGCTGAATGTCATTTTCTACCAAAGTCTGTTTGGGCTGCTTTATTTTATCCCTACTTTTCTGATTGTTGATGCTTCCAAAATCAGCTCAATGAAGGTTTCGGGCGAGGCATTGTTGGCGCTGTTTATGCTTTCAGTATTTGCATCAGTAATAGCATTTGTACTTTTTGCCTGGGCAGTGCGTAAAGTAGGAGTGAGCCGAACTAATGTTTTTGTGAACCTGATACCTGTTTTTACTGCCATTCTTGCCTGGCTCATACTGAATGAAAATATCACTTTACTGAAATGGATCGGTATTGTGGTGGTTGTGGGCGGATTATTTGTTAGCCAGTCAGGAAAAATTAGTTTCAATAAAAAGATAAAGGATGATATTATTTAGAAAAATTGGATTAACTTTGATTTCGACAACAGAAAAATCAGAGTGAAAACAGATATCGATTTGAATATCATAGATTTATTGCAACTTATATGAGAAAGAATCCCTTCTTCTTTGTATATCAATGGTTGATAGCTATGCCAGTGCTACTGGTTGTTACCATCGTGGTGGCTGTTTCAACGATTATTCTTTCCCCTTTACTTCCCAATAGTCAGTTATCGTATCATCCGGCGCGTGTTTGGGCAAAGTTGTTTTGCTATTTGAATTTTGTGCGGGTCAATATCGATGGGCTTGATCGGTTGGATATTCAAAAATCCTATGTTTTTGCGTTGAATCATCAGAGTATTTTCGATGTGTTTGTGGTGTATGGTTGGTTTCCGCATATTTTCAAATGGATGATGAAGGCCGAGCTGCGCCGCATTCCTTTCGTTGGCAAAGCCTGTCAGTCGGCCGGACATATTTTTATCGACCGCACCAGTCCGGTGGCTGCGAAGAAAAGTCTGGAAAAAGCCGAGGCTGTACTTAAAGATGGAGTGTCGCTGGTAGTATTTCCAGAAGGTACGCGTACCAAGACTGGTAAAATGGGAGTATTTAAGCGGGGAGCCTTTCGAATCGCTACCGATTTGATGCTGCCGATTGTCCCCGTTACTTTATCCGGTAGTTTTGAGCGGATGCACCGTGGATCTCTGAATATCCATCCGGGAAGAATCCATGTAACAGTGCATGAGCCCATTGATGTGGCTGCTTATCTGCCGGACAATACTTCCGAATTGATACAAACTACTTTTGATGTCATCCAGTTTGCTTTAGTGTAAGATAGAATAAAAGATTTGTTGAAAACCATTTCTGATCATGTTCAGAAATGGTTTTTTGCCATCAGGTAAATGATGGCAGGATCTATTTCGATTACTCATTAAAAAAAGGAGTTATTACAGAATTCAATGCTTTGAAGATATTGAAATATAATGACTATCCACGGGAAGTGTTGGATAAGGCATATAGTACAATAATAAATACAAATTGTTTATGAAAAAAGCGAAACTATCTTTTCTGGTTTTATTTCTGTTCCTCCTGGCGAGCGTACATGCACAACTATTTTGGAAAATATCGGGTAATGGATTGCAGAAGCCTAGTTATTTGTTTGGCACGCATCATTTAATTGAGAAAGAGCGGGTGCCTGATTTTGATAAGATTACGGCATTTATTCCGCAAACGGAGGCTGTGGTGGGAGAAATGGATATGAGCAATCAGCTCAAGATGCAACTAAAAATGATGAAGTATATGTTTATGAAAGATACTACAATGCATCAGTTGCTGGCGGATTCGGAGTATACAATGGTGGATGCTGCACTGAAGGAGGTGATGGGGAAAGGCCTGGATCAACTGGGTCGGATGAGGCCTGCGATGCTGAGTGCCATGTATGAAATGTTGCTGTTTCAGAAAGAAGCCAATTTGAAAAAACAACCAGAAGCGTTGGATATTATTATTCAGACAAAGGGACGGAAAGCGAAGAAGAAAATTGTAGGTTTCGAAACTATTGATCAGCAATGCAATATGTTGTTCGAAAAGCTGTCGCTCACTGAGCAGGCACAGGGAATGGTGAAGATGATGGAAGACAAGCAGAAGTTGGTGAGGCTGATAGCAGAGCTGAATGCTGCGTATGTAAAAGGCGATTTAGCAGCAATCAGTCGGCTATCGAAAGAAGAGGATGGGATGACGGAGCATGAAATGCAGGTGATGCTTACCGACCGCAATGCCAATTGGATAGGGCAATTAAAGCAACTACTGCCGCAGAAGTCCTGCTTTATAGCGGTGGGATGTATGCATTTGGTGGACGAGCAAGGGCTTATTGAGCAGCTACGCCAGCTGGGATATACCGTAGAAGCGGTTCGTTTGTAAGAGATTATTGTACAAATTTTAGGGGAAGGAGTGAGCGGATGCAGGTCTGTTACACTCCTTTTTTGGTATATATAACGTTAATTATTCTTAATGAGAAATCTTTTTCATTTTCCTGAAACCCAGGCCAGATAAGGGTTTCAGCAAAAATGGGATTAAATAATTTCCGTTTTTCAAGGTACTATGTATTGCATAGTACTATGATGTTTCATACATTTGCATCGTTGAAAGAAATTCCGATGGGAAAGTTCGCGGAGTTCATAAAGTTGAAAGTTTATAAAGTTCATAAAGTTGAAGGTTCATCAAGTTGAAAGTTTATAAAGTCTGTAAAGTTCGTAAGGTTTATAAAGTTCAAAGTTTATAAAGTGGATAGGTGCCAGGAATTACGAAGTGCAGAAAGCGAACAATGAATAAAGCTCAGCTTTCAATGAGAAAAGAAAATAAGAAGACAATTAATTTATAAGAAATACATTACAAATAACCCTTTGGTATGATAACATTAAAGAACATAAACAAAACGTATTACACGGAAGCTACTTCGCTTCACGTTTTGAAGGGGATTGACCTGCACATATCGGCCGGCGAATATGTGTCGATTATGGGGGCATCGGGATCGGGCAAGTCGACATTGCTCAATGTGCTGGGCATCCTGGACAACTACGATACGGGCGAATATTTGCTCAACAACACGCTGATTAAAAACCTGAGCGAAAAGCAGGCGGCTGTGTATCGCAACGAGATGATTGGTTTCGTGTTTCAGTCGTTCAATCTGATCAACTTTAAGAATGCGCTCGAAAACGTAGCATTACCTCTGTATTATAAAAACATTCCGCGCAAAAAGCGAAACATGATAGCGATGGAGTACCTGGATAAAATGGGGCTGAAAGACTGGGCGCACCACATGCCAAACGAAATGTCCGGCGGGCAGAAGCAAAGGGTAGCCATCGCAAGAGCCATTATTTCGCAACCAAAGATTTTGCTGGCCGACGAACCTACCGGAGCACTGGACAGCAAGACCACCGAGGATGTGATGAAGGTGCTCAAAGAACTGAACGAAACGGGACTTACCACGATAATCGTCACGCACGAACGATCGGTGGCCGAAGAAACGAACTCGATCATCCATATTAAGGACGGACTGATACAGGACATCGAAACAAACAGGTAGTGAATTTTTGCAAGAAGTAAATCATTTAAAAATATACGATTATGTTTTCACTTTCTATTATATTTATCATTCTCATATCGCTGGCAGGGGTCGGGCTTGGCTTGATTTTGCCACTCATTGCCATTATCGATATTTTGAGAAGCCGCTTTCATGGCAACGACAATATTCTGTTCCTTATCCTGGTAGTATTACTGCCATTTATCGGGTCCATTATTTATTTCGTAGTAGGGCCATCGCGCAAGATTCCATCTTCATTCTGATAAAATAAGTATGTATGTTTTCAATTAATACTATACAGGAAATTCTGGCCAGTCTGAAGCATAACATGTTGCGGACGGTGCTTACCGGACTTTCGGTGTCGTGGGGGATATTTATCCTTATCATTTTGCTGGCAGCGGGAAATGGTTTGCAGAACGGGGTGACATCGAACTTTAGCGAGCGGTCGGTGAACACGGTGCAGATGTGGTCGGGAACTTCGTCGGTGCCTTACAAGGGACTGATGAGCGGACGTAAGCTGGACTTTTCGGACAAACAGCTGAGAGACATTGACGATCAGGTACCGGAAAAAGGAGTACAAACAGCACTGATTGACAAACAGCTGAACATCAGTTTCGGTAGCGAATATGGTTCGTACTCGATAAAAGGAGTGAACGCTGACTATCCAAAGATTTTTAATGTAAAGGTAACGCAGGGCGACGGACGGTTTATCAACCAGTTGGATGTGAAGAACATCAGCAAAGTAACTGTGATCGACAAAAAAGTAGCGGATGTATTGTTCAAAAATCAATCGGCACTGGGTAAATACGTGAAAATCGGCGATGTGATGTTTAAAGTGATCGGGATCAATAGCCACAAAGAGCGCTACGGAACCGGAACGGCTTATATCCCTTACAGTACAGCGCAATACATCTACAATCCGAACCAGAAGTTTCACACAATGGCTATGACGGTGAATGGGTTGGAAAGTGAAAAGGCCAACACCGATTTTAATGACCGACTAACCAACGTGATGGCCCAAAGTTTGACCTTCGATCCCAAAGACGAGCAGGCTTTGTATTTGCGCAATTCGCAGAGAAACTATTTGCAAACCATGATGGTATTCAACGGAATATCCATTTTTGTAACGATCATAGGTATTCTTACGCTGATAGCGGGAATTGTTGGGGTGAGCAACATTATGTTGGTGTCGGTAAAAGAGCGTACCCGCGAAATTGGTATTCGTAAAGCTATTGGAGCGCCTCCATCTAAAATTTTGGGTTCGGTAGTGACCGAATCAATCATGATCACCGGATTTTTTGGCTATGTGGGCATGATGATGGGCATTTTTCTGACCGAAGGCATCAATTACATGATGACAATGAGTGCTGCCGGAGGTGGAGACGACGGAATGTCGGTGTTTAAAAACCCTACCGTGGATCTGAAAATCGTTTTAGCTTCGACATTGGTACTGATCGTTGCCGGAATATTTGCCGGATACATGCCGGCCCGCCGGGCAGTGCGCATTAAACCTATTGAAGCAATGCGGGAGGAATAAGATCCCCGGGAAGCCCCCTACATCCCCCTCAGGGGGACTTTGAAAAGAGAAATAACAGCAAGCTAAATGAGACGAAAATGAATAATATAGATACAGACACTAAGTTTAAGTCCCCACAAGGTAAATTTCAAGGGCTGGCTTTGTTCGACCTGGATCGTTGGCAGGAGATTTGGCACACGATTACTCATAACAAAATGCGAAGCTTCCTTACGGCCTTCGGGGTAGGATGGGGAATGTTTATGCTGGTAGTGATGGTAGGGTCGGGAGTGGCTCTGCAACGTGGAATTACCAAAGGTATCGAGGGATTTGCTACTAACTCCTGCTTTATTTGGGAGG
>JBJOOU010000062.1:0-9526 GCA_046051105.1 Bacteroidota bacterium | reverse complement strand
CAGGATTATATAAAATCAAAACAAATGAATATAAATTCCCCTTTAGGGGTTAGGGGTGTGATAAAAATTACATCTTTAGAAAATATAAACGAATCAGCAACAGAATTTATAAAATTGATAGGCGAAGAAAAGGTTTTTGCATTTAACGGAAATATGGGTGCTGGTAAAACCACCTTTATAAAATCGATATGCGAAGAACTCGGAGTGAAAGAAACCATCAACTCTCCTACTTTCTCAATTGTAAATGAATATGAAGCTACTGACGGAAGAACCATTTATCACTTCGACTGCTATCGAATAGAGACATTGGAAGAAGCAATGGAAATTGGGGTTGAAGAATATCTGTACAGCGGAAATTTATGCTTTATAGAATGGTCTGAAAATATAGCTCCTCTCCTACCCGATTCCTACACAGTAGTGGAAATTACTGAACAGGAAGATGGCACAAGAATTGTAGAAATAAGCTCAAATAAAGCGATATAATGAAACGAAAAAAGAAAATGAACAAAGAGCTTTTTGCTGTAAAAGCAGCCCGAAAAGCAAGCCGTGAAGAGGAAATACGGCTACATGGAAAGCCGGTGAGTTACCGGAAAGTAGAAGAATCGAAAAAGGTGTATAACCGTAGAAAAAATAAGGCAGGTGCCGATGAGGCCCTGCCTTATTTATTACCCCTAACCCCTAAAGGGGAAAGATTTTACCAGATACTAACGCGTTTGTCTTTAGCTACAAACAACTTATTAGCTTCTGTTACTCCAAATGCATCGTACCATGCCTGAATTTGTGGCAAAGCACCGTTTACACGCCATTCGCCCAATGAGTGAGGGTCGGATTTAGTGCGAACCAAAATCTCTTCAGGACGGATATTTTGAGCCCATACATTGGCATATGAGAGGAAGAAACGTTGTTCAGGAGTAAATCCATCCACAGCAGTCAGAGGAGCTGATTTAGTGGCATTTCTGAAAGCCTGGAACGATACCTGAAGCCCTCCGTGATCGGCAATATTTTCACCTAGAGTAAACTTACCATTACCGTGTACACCAGGTGCTACATAGATAGAATCGAAGAAGTCAGCCATTACTTTAGCACGTGCATCGAAATTCTTTTTATCTGATTCTTTCCACCAGTTTTTCAGATTACCTTCTTTATCAAACTGACATCCCTGATCATCAAAACCGTGTGTCATTTCATGACCAATAACCACTCCAATAGCACCATAGTTGAAAGCATCATCAGCATCTTTATCGAAGAATGGAGGCTGTAAAATACCTGCGGGGAAGCAAATTTCATTCGTGGTAGGATTGTAATATGCGTTCACTGTTTGTGGGGTCATCAACCATTCATCTTTATCTACAGGCTTGCCTGCTTTGCCGAAATTATAGGCACGATCGAAACGGTTAGAACGTACGATATTAGCATAATAAGAATCCTTTTTGATATCAAGCGAAGAATATTCTCTCCATTTGTTGGGGTAACCAATTTTTACATAGAAAGTATTCAGTTTTTCATGAGCCATTGCTTTAGTAGAATCGCTCATCCAGGCCAAATTACTGATGCGTTCACCAAGGGCAGTTTGAAGATTAGCCACAAGTTTAAGCATACGTTCTTTCGCAACAGGAGGGAAATATTCCTTTACATACATCTGACCTACAGCTTCACCCAAAACACCATCCACAATGTCCACAGCACGTTTCCAGCGGGGACGTTGTTCCTTTTTACCTGAAAGAATTTTACCATAAAAGTCGAAGTGTTCAGCATAAATAGCATCGCTCAAATAAGAAGAAGATTCATTAATCAGTTTCCATTGAAGATAAGCAATATGCGCAGCAATTGGTTCTGATTCAATTACTTTACCTACTTCAACCAGCGCTTCTTTTTGCGATACACTCAACTGTTTGGTATTTTTCAATCCCAAAGCAGATAGATAAGCATTCCAGTTGATTTGAGGAACGAGTTTCTGCAATTTAGCCACCGACATTTTGTTGTAATTTGCATTTGGATCACGCAGTTTCACCTTGTCATACGAAGCTTTTGCCAATCGGGTTTCAATGGTCATAATGGCTTCCATATTCGCTTTTGCAGCTTTATCGGTAAAACCAACCAACTTGAACATATTGATAATATGCTGTTTATACTTATCACGTATTTCTTTGGTGCGAGCATCATTTTCAAGGTAATAGTCTCGTTGTCCGAGACCTAAGCCCGATTGATACGTTTGCACAAGATTTTCTTTGCTACTCATTTGATCAGCTTCTACAGCAATGGCAAAATAAGTATCCAAACCATTGAGATACAACTGAGGAATTAAATTCAATAATTCAGCTTTTGATTTCAACGAACCAATACGTTTCAGTTCACTTTTGATGGGTGCATAACCATCCTGATTCAATTTAGCTGAATCAAGTGCAATATTATATAAATCAGCAATTTTCTGTTCGATAGTGCCCTGAGCACCACCCTTCCGAGCCAAGTCAGTAATCAGACCATTGAGCTGCTTGAGGTTGTTTTCGCGAAGTTGATCAAAAGTACCAAAGCGGGAATATTCGCCGGTAAGTGGATTGGATTTCATCCAACCACCGCAAGCAAATTGATAGAAATCATTGCCCGGAACAACTGATTCGTTTAAGTTCGTTTTGTTTATTCCGGTAGTAAGCGGCGTAGCACTATAGGATAATGTTGCCATACTAATAGCTGAAATAATGGTTAGTAATTTACGCATAAGCTTTATAATTAAAAATTTATAGAATCAATAATAGCAAATAAATCATTCAGAGTTTCGGCTCTGAGCATAGCAATACGGGTGTTCTTAAAGTTAGGAATGCCTTTAAAAGCCGGAGTAGCAGCCAAATGTCTGCGACTATGAATAATACCCTTTAATCGTTTATCAGCAATACTGGAAAGATCAACTGAATCATCCACATCCAGCCAGCGAACAGAGGCAATCACATGCTGTTTGAGTATCTCCTTTTGTTCTTCAAAGGTCAATACAGGCGATAAATCACCGGTTTTGAAATAGCGTTTTATTTCTTCGAAAATCCAGGCATGACCGATAGCTCCCCGACCAATCATAACTGCATCAACACCGTACTTATCAAAACATTCAGCAGCTCGTTCTGGAGTAGTTACATCTCCATTTCCAATGATCGGAATATGCATACGTGGATTGTTTTTTACTTCTCCAATCAGCCTCCAATCAGCCTCCCCGGTATACATTTGTGCACGGGTACGACCGTGAATGGTCAGCGCCTGAATGCCACAATCCTGCATTTGCTCGGCCAGAGTGACAATGATTTTGGAATCATCGTCCCATCCTAAACGCGTTTTAGCAGTAACGGGAATATTTACAGCATCCACAACAGCCTTTGTGATTTCCAGCATACGGGGAGTATCACGCAAAAGCCCTGCTCCTGCCCCTTTTCCGGCTACTTTTTTTACCGGACAACCAAAATTGATGTCAATAATATCAGGCTTAGCTTCGGCACAAATACGGGCTGCTTCAGCCATGGATTCAACGTCGTGTCCATAAATTTGAATGGCAACAGGGCGTTCTTCTTCGTAAATAGTCAGTTTTTGCTGAGTGCGGTTGACACTGCGAATTAAGGCTTCGGACGAAACAAATTCGGTATACACCATATCCACACCAAAGCGCTTACAAAGCAAACGAAAGGCAGGATCGGTAACATCCTCCATAGGTGCAAGGAATAAAGGTTTTTCAGGAAATTCGATGTTAGAAATATTCATATTTATTCAAAAAAACAGGGTGACAAAGTTAGGCATTATTTATTGATAAACAATAAATGTGCATCTATTAGAATCAGAAATTGAAAGATGAAATAATTGATTTATTGCAAAATATAATCATTTATTGGTAATAGTAATGAAAAAATACGCCTCATATACCTACAAATAGGTAAAAACGAAAAGTTACCTACAAACTACCTTTGCATCATAAATCCATTAAAGTAAAAAGAAATGAAAAAAAACATTTTATCTATTGTAATGATCATGAGTATAGCAACAACATATGCTCAGGATCGTTTGTTTACCTATACTTACCAAAGTAATGTATTAAACAAAGGACAGCGGGAAATTGAAGTTTGGAATACATTCAGAACAGGAAAGCAAAACTATTTTGCAAGACTCGACAACAGAACAGAATTTGAAATTGGTTTAGGAAAAAATCTTCAAACAGCTTTTTATCTGAATCTTAGTACAAAAACAAATGCTGTAGATCTGGCGGGCTCCAAAATATTTCAAACAGAGAATGAAATAAGTTTCTCAAACGAATGGAAATATAAATTAATGGATCCGGTGGCCAATCCTATTGGTTTAGCGCTTTATGGCGAATATGGTATTGGTGTAAATGAATACGAGTTGGAAGGAAAAGTGATTGTGGATAAAAAAATTGGGAATTTTACCGTGGCTGCTAACGCAATATACGAAATGGAGCTGGAACCGGAATATAGCAACAACGAGTTGGAACTGGAAGCGGAAGAACACAAAGCGGATTTGAATATTTCGGCAGCTTATGCGTTGAGTCCTAAATTCAATCTGACAATAGAAAGTGCTTACAGAAATGTGATAGCAAAAGGAAAACTGGAACATAGTGCTCTTTATGCAGGTGCAGGATTATCGTATAGCTCTGATAAATTTCTTCTCAATTTTACTGTAATGCCACAAATCAGCTCATTCAAAGGAGAAAATACTGGTGCAAAACTGAATTTGAATGAATTCGAAAAAGTACAATGCAGACTCCTGTTCTCTTATGCACTTTAAAAACAAAATAATAATAACTGTATTACTGAGTATTGTTGTATTAGCAGCTTGTAAGTCGGCTTTATATGTGCCAACGAACGAAAACAGTGGAGCGAATGTACACACACTCACCGAAGGCCGAAAGCTCTATATCAATAAATGCAGCAGCTGTCATAGCCTCTATTTGCCTGAACAGTACAACAAAACTGAGTGGCGAAAATGGGTAAACAATATGGCTGAAAGATCGCATATTAGTGAAGAGGAAAAGGAAAAAATATACACATACCTCACCAAAGGTAAATAACGAAAAGACCTGCAAATTGCGGGTCTTTTTCTATTTATGTGGATTGGATTTATTATAAAAATGGATTATAAATTGATTTCCGTATCTTTGCAGCTGAATTTGAAATCATTAAAATGAAACGAGAAGAGATAGAAATAATGGCTCCTGCCGGCTCATGGGAAAGCCTTTGGGCAGCAATTCATGCTGGCGCAGATTCAGTATATTTTGGCATCGAAAAACTTAATATGCGCTCCAAATCGAGCAGTAATTTTACTACTGAAGATTTGCGCGAAATCGTGCGTATTTGCAACGAACATCAGGTGAAAAGCTACCTGACCGTGAATACCATTCTCTACGATAACGACCTCACATTGATGCGCGAAATCATTGATGTGGCCAAAGAATCGAAGGTTTCGGCGGTGATTTGTGCCGATGTGGCTGCGCTGATGTATGCCAATAGCATTGGTGTAGAAGTGCATCTTTCTACGCAGCTGAATATCTCCAATGTGGAATCGCTAAAATTTTATGCCAACTTTGCTGATGTGGTAGTGCTGGCACGCGAGCTGAACATGGAGCAGGTTTCGGACATCTATCAAACCATTGTAAAAGACAATATCCGCGGCAAAAGTGGTGAGCTTATCCGCATCGAAATGTTCTGTCACGGGGCGTTGTGTATGGCTGTTTCGGGGAAATGCTACCTGAGTCTGCACGAAAAAAACGTATCGGCCAATCGCGGTGCCTGCAATCAGATTTGCCGTCGTGGATACACCGTAAAGGACAAAGATTCGGAAATTGAATTGGAGATTGACAACGAATACATCATGTCGCCTAAAGACCTGAAGACAATCGGTTTTGTGGATCAGATGCTGGATGCCGGGGTACGTGTTTTCAAAATTGAGGGACGTGCGCGTGGTGCTGAGTACGTGAAAGCAGTAGTAGGTTGCTACAACGAAGCCATCGAATCGGTGCTAAACGGGACGTTTTCCGACACGAAAGTGGCCGAGTGGGACGTTCGCCTTAGTAAGGTGTTTAATCGTGGATTCTGGAACGGCTATTACCTTGGACAGCGTCTCGGCGAATGGAGTGGCAACTACGGATCGGAAGCTACCCACAAAAAAGTGTACGTGGGCAAGGTGACCAATTATTTCCACAAAATTGGCGTAGCCGAAATTCTGCTGGAAGCTCAATACATCGAAAAAGGCGACGAAATACTCATTACCGGCGAAACAACGGGTGCTTACGAAGACCATATCGACGAAATGCGGGTGCAACTACAACCCGTCGACCACGTGGAAAAAGGCACTTATTTCTCCATCAAAACCAAAGATCTGGTGCGACGGAACGATAAGTTGTTTAAGATAGTTCCTACCGAACATGCAAGACCCCGAGCCACAAAAGGGGAATAATTATAAATGGAAAAAGCGGAGTAATATCCGCTTTTTCCATTTATACTACCTGAGTATTTTTACGATGGCTTATTCGTTCAAAAACTGGAGAATTGATCTTTTCAACTTCAATATCATAATCATCTTGTAGACCAAGCCAAAACTTAGCCGAATTTCCAAAATAAGAACTCAATCGTAAAGCTGTATCAGCTGTAATCCTCCTGTTTCCTTTAATAATTTGAGATATCCGGGTTTGTGGTATTTCTAAATCTTTAGAGAGCTTATAAGCAGAAATATTCATAGGAATAAGAAACTCTTCATTCAATATTTCACCGGGATGTATATTATTCAATTTTTCCATGATTAAATTGTTTAATGATAATCTATAATTTCGGTTATAAGAATACGGTTATTTTCCTGAAAATTTCACCTCCAGCTCGGTTTTCCCATCCCTTTGCGGATCATAAAGCGGTAGAAACCCGAGTAACTGCCAAAGCCCAGGCGCCGCGCAATTTGCTGATGATCGCGCTTTTTATGTTTCAGCAGTTCGTTGACCATCAGCAATAGATAGCTTTCTGTAAATTCGGTATAATTCATCCCCGTAAGCACAAGAATGGTGGTAAACAGGTCGTTGGTTTTGATGCCCAACAGTTGCGCATGATAGTGGCCGGTATGCGCACCATGCTGATGTAAATTTTGTACAAACGCATCTAGAAAAGCGCATCCCGTAGTACGAAAACCGTTAGTGGTTAGCTCTGCTGAACCGTCGGCTTCGAGAGTATCAGGCATTTCCATATTGATGAATAACTCAGCTGGTGTGTACTGTTTAAATGTGGCATTCATTGGGCAGAGATTTAAAGTTATTTCTGCCAAAAATACAATATATTTTGATACGGATATACAAAAAATAAAGAAAATAGTGCAAACACTAGTAGAAGCGCAATAATGCGCACATACATTATTGCGCCTCTACTAAGAGTGGCAATTAAACGCATAAGTATTAGTGCCAATGAAAGTAGAAAGGCAATAATACATTGCAGTATAATTGCCAATCACAGTAGAAAGGCAATTATGCACATAAAAAAAATTGCCAATACAAGTGCATTGGCAATTTTTCAATATAATATATTGCGTATGAAAGTACAAGCGCAATTTATTAGCTCATTTCAAGCATCCGCAAGATCGGTTTCACGGCTTTTTCGCGCACTTGCTCGTCCACGGTAATTTCGGGGGTTTCGGTGAGCAGGCATTGGTACAACTTTTCGAGCGTATTCAGGCGCATAAAGTTGCATTCGTTGCAAGCGCAAGTGCTGTCGTTGGGCGGCACGGGAATGAACTCTTTGTCGGGATTTTTCTTCTGCATTTCGTGAATGATACCGCTCTCGGTAGCCACCAGAAACTGTTTTTTGTCCGACGCTGTGGCATAATTGAGCAATGCCTGAGTGCTTCCAATAAAGTCGGCCATCAACAACAGCGGGCGTTTACATTCGGGATGTGCCAATACCTCGGCAGCCGGATATTCTTCTTTCAGTTTTAGCAGTTTTTCTACCGAAAATTGCTCGTGTACATGGCAGGCACCGTCCCACAGCAGCATTTCGCGGCCGGTTACGCTATTGATGTAATTGCCCAGGTTGCGATCCGGACCAAAAATCAACTTCGCATCCTTCGGAAACTGGTCCACTATCTTTTTGGCATTGGTCGAAGTCACCACCACGTCAGTAAGCGCTTTCACGGCCGCTGTGGTGTTTACGTACGAAATGACAGTATGGTCGGGGTGCGCCTTCGTAAAGGCCTCAAATGCGTCCGCAGGGCAGCTGTCGGCCAACGAGCATCCGGCATTAAGGTCGGGCACCAGTACTTTTTTGTTTGGCGACAGAATTTTGGCGGTTTCACCCATGAAATGCACTCCACAAAGCACAATAATGTCGGCATCGGTTTTGGCAGCCCATTGTGCCAATGCCAGGCTATCGCCAATATTGTCGGCTATGTCCTGTATATCGCCCATTTGGTAGTAATGAGCCATGATCACTGCATTCTTTTCTTTTTTCAGGCGGTTGATTTCCGCTATCAATTGATTTTTTTCCATGATTGCACTATTTGAAGCTATCATCACCCCTCTCCTACTCTATGGCAAAGTGCCCGGGCGATGTTCTTTTCTTTTGGTTTTATTGTTTAGGGTCTATCACTGATTGCGTTCGAAAAAATTCAACAGGCCATCATCAAACATGAAGAATCAAAGTTTTCAAACAATCAGTATCATTTATTTTTTTCTTTTTAAAAAACTCTATAGTGATTATTATAGGCTGTTGATAAGGTTGATATTTTTTTATTGAAACTCTTGCGTAATCACTTATTAGGCGAATAATTTTCTGTATCAACAGATAAATTTTATTCATGCTAATTGAAATACAGAGCTATATGAACGTTTTCAACATTGTGTTTATAACTGCAAAGTTAGAAACTTTTCTTCAACCTGCCTGCTGATAACTCTGGAAAAGGGGTTAAAAAGAGTCTATGAAAAAAGGGCTAACTTATTTTGTAAGTCCGAAACAAGTGATATTACAGAAATAGGTTTGAAATATCCAAATCAAGTTGTTCTTTTTGTTTCAAAGCTGTTTCAACAGTTTTCAACAAGTTGTTGATAGCTTATCGATAGCGGGGGGAAATAAAAAAGCCTGCTGTTGGTAATAACAGCAGGCTAAATTGTATTTAGTGGGTAAGTTGTATATAAATCAGGCGTATAACAAGCCAATAATGCGCAAACTGATGCTTGCAGGAAGGTGTTTAAACAGCCAGCAGAAGAATTTGTAGTCCAAACGGGGCACTACCTGCGTTTTCATCTTTTTGCGCTTCAACTGGCAGATCATAGCATTGGCAATAACGGCTGGAGCCATTCCGTTTTGTTCGTCTTTTTCCATTTTTCCCACCGATCGTTTCATGGTTTCGAAATAAGCCGATTTAGTAGATTGAGATGCTTCGGTGTATTTACGGGCAGCTGTAAATTCGGTTTTCGTATCGCCCGGAAGGATGGTACAACATTGTATGCCGAAGGGTTTTACTTCCAATGCCAATGCCTGCATAAATACGAGCAAAGCTGCTTTTCCGG
>JBJOOU010000061.1:0-7567 GCA_046051105.1 Bacteroidota bacterium | reverse complement strand
GGTTGGTTGGGATTAACGGCTACCAGTTGTTTGTTGGAAGCATCTTCATCCGTGTATACAAGAAATTGTCCGTTTACGACATCTATGACAGCGTATTCATTTTTGTGTCCGGTAAATAATGGACGGAAATTCCAGCCTGCTTCATCGGTGGGCTTCCAGTAGATTTCATTACCATAAGTGCCCAGCGAGCTGTACAGGAAAATATATTTTCCATCTTCAGATGCACCCACACTGTTGTAGGAAAGCGGCTGTTTCGCGTCTCTGTACACCAGTACATCTTTCTGCTGCGGATCACCAAGCTGGTGGTAATACACGGAGTGGTATTCATTCTTCGCGGATAATTCTGTTCCTTTAGCAGGCTGGTCGTAGCGCGAATAGAAGAAACCGTTGTTGTGCCAGCTGGCGTTTGTAAACTTCAGCCATTCCAATCGGTCGCTGAGTTTGGTTTTGGTGGCAATTTCATATACTTCCATCGACTGCCAGTCGCTGCCGGCTTTGTTGATAGAAATGGCCACATACCTGTTGTCGCCGGAAACACCTGCGATTTCAAAGGTGGTCAATCCTTTCGGGTCGATGATATTGGCGTCAATAAAAACTTCCGGATTGCCCTTGATGCCTTTCTGTATATAAATTACAAATTGGTTCTGCAGTCCTTCTTTTTTGGAGTAAAAAATATAATCTCCGGCTACCACCGGCTCGCTGATTTTTGCGTAGTCATACAACTCTTTGTAGCGGTCTTTCAGTTGCTGACGATAGGGAATCTGCGACAGATAGTCGAAAGTAACTTTATTCTGTGCGTCCACCCAGGCACCGGTAGCAGAGGAAGTGTCGTCTTCCAGCCACTGATAAGGATCATCTACAACAGTGCCGAAATAGGTATCGGTATGGTTGATTTTTGTACTTGTCGGATAGTTGATCACGGCATTCGTTTTTTTGTCTTTTTTGGCATAGGAAAACAGGCTGCAAGCCAGGATGCCCAATAAGAAATATTGTTTCATAAGTTGCTGTTTCAGTGGCAAAAGTACGGTTTTAGCACGTTTTATAGCGCATTTTAAACTTCAAAATATATTGATGTATGTTAATAAACCTTATCAGTGGGCGATGTCAGGTTGGTGGGTTGTAAATTTTATATTAACTTACGGTTACAACAATTAGTAAGATGACACACAAAATAACCTCTCTCGAACAATACCACGAAGTATATCAGTACAGTGTGGAGCAACCCGAACAATTCTGGGCATCCGTAGCAGATTCTTTCCTTTGGAGAAAAACCTGGGATAAGGTGCTGGAATGGAATTTTAAGGAGCCGGATGTGAAATGGTTTCTGAACGGAAAACTGAATATTACGGAGAATTGCCTCGATAGACACCTTGAAAAAAATGGCGACAAACCGGCTATTATCTGGGAACCCAACGATACAAATGGACAAAGTCGCACCCTGACATACAAGGAACTGCATGCGGAAGTGTGCCGCTTTTCCAATGTGTTGCAAAATAACGGCGTGCAGAAAGGCGACAGAGTGTGTCTGTATCTGCCGATGGTACCGGAACTCGCCATTGCAGTGCTGGCTTGTGCCCGTGTGGGAGCCATACACTCCGTTGTGTTTGCCGGATTTTCCGCCAATTCCATTTCTGATAGAATCAACGATGCTACCTGCAAAGTGCTGGTCACTGCGGATGGATTGTACCGCGGCAACAAAACCGTGTCGCTCAAAAATATCTGTGATGAGGCATTGCAAACCACGCCTTCCATCCAGAAAGTAATTGTATATAAACACACTGCGGAAGCCGTAAATATGCAGCCAGGCCGAGATGTGTGGTGGCACAGCGAAATGCAGAAAGCGGCAAAGGATTTTGAAGCCGTGGAAATGGACAGTGAAGATCCGCTGTTTATTCTCTATACTTCCGGAAGTACCGGAAAGCCTAAAGGTGTGGTGCATTCCTGCGCCGGATATATGGTGTATACTTACTATACTTTTCTCAATGTTTTTCAATACGAGGAAGATGATATTTTCTGGTGTACGGCTGATATCGGCTGGATTACCGGCCATTCCTATATCGTGTACGGACCACTGCTGAATGGCGCGACCACACTGATGTTTGAAGGTGTTCCGACCTATCCGGATGCGGGCCGTTTCTGGGCGACCATAGATAAATGGCAGGTGACCAAGTTTTATACCGCACCTACCGCTATCCGCTCTCTGATGTCATACGGATTGGATTTTGTCAAGCCCTACAAACTGGACTCGCTCAAAGTGATTGGCTCCGTAGGAGAACCTATCAACGAAGAAGCCTGGTTCTGGTACCACGACCATATCGGTAAGGAAAAATGCCCGATTGTAGATACGTGGTGGCAGACCGAAACGGGCGGTATTCTCATTTCTCCGATTGCATATGTTACGCCGACAAAACCGACTTTTGCCACATTGCCACTGCCGGGTGTGCAGCCATTGTTGGTGGATGCGCACGGCACGGAAATTAAAGAAAATAATGTGGAAGGATTGTTGTGTATGAAGTTCCCGTGGCCATCCATTATCCGCACTACCTTCGGCGATCATGAGCGTTGCAGACAGGCTTATTTCGCCACTTTTGATAATCTTTATTTCACCGGAGATGGTTGCCGCAGAGATGAGGACGGTTACTACCGCATCATCGGACGTGTGGATGACGTTATCAACGTCAGCGGGCACCGACTCGGCACGGCGGAAGTGGAAAATGCAATCAATGAACATCCGTACGTGATTGAAAGCGCGGTAGTGGGTTATCCGCACGAGATAAAAGGACAGGGAATCTACGCGTTTGTTATCGTTGATCAGCAAAGCATAGAAAAAGGGCTGGTCGATACTGATGCGCCGGTGGAAGAAGGTGCAGGCGTGGACAATAGTCTGCATCAGCTCAATGTCGCGGCATTTGAAAATGAAGTGAGGAATGTGGTGAGTAAGATTATCTCGCCAATTGCGAAACCGGATAAAATTCAAATCGTACCAGGCTTGCCCAAGACGCGCAGCGGCAAAATCATGAGAAGGATTTTACGCAAGATTGCAGAACGCGATGTCAGTAATCTGGGCGATACCACCACACTGCTGGATCCGGGCGTAGTAGATGAAATCAAGAAAGGAGCGGGGTTGTGATAGTTGATTTTTGTCATCTTTTAATGTTTTCCTAAAAATATACAGCGATATAATGAAAATAATACTACATTTGTAAGTAAATACTCACTTACCTTAAATATCCATACAGTATGAACGGTAAAAACAACATATCAATAGGCTTCCTGACAATGGGACTTTTTATGGCTTACGGCTTTCTATTAATCTACCTGCGTGACTTCGCCCCGGGTAAAGAAGAATGGGTAAACTCATATAGTATAGGAAAACATTTTGAAAGCAGACTGGCTCACGTTCACGGTAACTTGTTTGCATTTCTAAACATCCTAATTGGTTATTTACTTCTACATTTCAGAGACAAACTTCAAAACGTGAAAGCCATTTCTTGGTTGGCACTTACAGGATTATTAATGCCAATAGGAATATTAACTGAGGTGTATCTTGGCTTGCCTCCTGCATTAGTATTAATTGGTGCAATTGCTATGACTGCTTCTGTAATTTGGTTAGGTTTTTCGTTTATTAATTTAAAGTTAAACAATGAAAAATAAAGATTTTACGGAAAGGCAAATAGAAATAATGGAGGCCGCTACGCTTCGTATTGATAAATTCGGAATACAGGAACTAACAATAAAAAACTTAGCATCTGACCTGAGTTTATCTGAAGCTGCATTATATCGCCATTTCAAAAGTAAAAATGAAATATTGCTCGGACTATTGACCTATTTTATTTTAGAAATGAACGAGCGAATTGCTGTAATAATAGCTGATGAAGAAAAACAACCTTCTGAACTTTTGAAAAAAGTATTTGTGTCGCAACTGAACACATTTGTTCAAAAACCTGCCATAGTAAGCGTGATTTTTTCCGAAGGAATATTTCAATTTAATAAAGAACTAAGTGACAAGGTTTCAACAATGATGGCTCTGATGCAAAACAACATTAACGCACTTATTATAAGAGGACAAAATGAAGGTGTTTATGCAAAGCTATTGGAGCCAGAAACGATTACAACCATAATTATGGGAAGTATGCGAATGGTTGTTTTAAAATGGAAACTTTCGGGTAACAAATCCAACTTAGTAAATGATGGAAAAAATGTATTAAACGGACTTTTAAAAATGTTAGAAAAATGAAAAAAATAATCCCCTATTTATTGGCAACGATTTTAGCAGGGTTCGGTTTGCTGACATTATTCCTAAGCACATCTGTTATATTTGACTTATTTGGCATTAGAGAAAAAGAAGGCAATTATGTTCTGTTTGTAGTTTGGTCAAATTTCATCAGTAGCATTCTTTACCTATTCGCTGCTTATGGATTTATTAAAAACAAGAAATGGACTACTTCGCTTTTAGGAATTTCAACACTTATTCTAATAACAGCTTTTGTCGGTCTTAAAATTCACATTAACTCAGGTGGTATTTATGAAACAAAAACCATCGGTGCAATGATTTTTAGAATTTCCGTGACCCTTGTATTTGCAATCATTGCATATTTCACAATAATAAAAAAGAAATTATGAAGAAGATAACAATTTTAATTCAAGTAATCAGTTTGTTCCTTTTCAGTTGTGGCAATACTTCTAACGAAAAATCAAACGAACAAACGGAAACCGCTATTCACGAAGAACATCAGCACGATGAGGAAAGTGAAATCATCGAACTTAACAATGGAGAAAAATGGAAAGTTGCTGCCAATATGATAACTCATATTCGCAATATGGAAAACTATGTGATTTCCTTTGCTAAGGTGGATCAAAAAGATTACAAGTCATTATCTGAAAAATTACAATCCAACATTGATTTACTTACCTCTAATTGCACAATGAAAGGCAAAGCACACGATGAACTACATAAGTGGTTATTGCCCTACATTGATTTGGTAAAAGAACTTTCAGAAGCTAAAGACGAAACCGAAGCAGAAAAGCAATTTCAAAGTATTCAAACTTCCTTCACAACATTTAATCAATACTTCCAATGAACATAAAAGAATTACACACACAAGAAAAACCTGTTTCAGCAACTTCTCTTTTTAAAAGTGAACAAGGCAATGCAACTGCCATACAAATTTTAAAAGGCGGCTTATTAAAAGAACATATCACCAAAACTCCAGCACTTTTGATTTGTATGGAAGGAGAAGTTGTTTTTGAAAATGAAAATGGTCTAAAAGAAAAACTATTGCCCGGTGATTATGTAAACATTGAACCAATGGTAAAGCA
Organism: Bacteroidota bacterium; assembly: GCA_046051105.1. Taxonomy (GTDB): domain Bacteria; phylum Bacteroidota; class Bacteroidia; order Bacteroidales; family Paludibacteraceae; genus Paludibacter. The sequence continues at coordinate 2,248 of JBJOOU010000061.1, read as the reverse complement.
TTGGGTTGAAGGAACAATTGAAAGTCAATTAATACTCATTAAGTAAAAAAATTTGACCAATGAAGTTAGCGAATATTCACAAACATTATGTTGCTCTATTATTGATAATAGGAGGCTTTCAATCTGCACAAGCACAAACTTGGACTTTGCAACAATGTATTGACACCGCACAGGTTCATAACAAAAACCTGCAAATGAGCAGAAACAATATGGCCATTGGTGATCAAAGAGAGAAAGAAGCCAAAGCCAATTTAATCCCAAAAGTCACAGCCAATGCGGATTACAAGTATTTTGCAAACCTCCCCTATCAGCTTTTACCAGTGAATGCTTTCAATCCTGCACTACCCGCAGGAGAATTCAGGGCTATGCAGTTTGGCGTTCCCCACAACATAAACGCAAACTTGCAACTTTCAATGCCTTTGTATAATCCACAAGTTTATGGAGCCATACAAACTACTAAAATTGCTTCGGAATTGACAGACTTGCAGTATCAAAAAACGGAGGAGCAAATCTATTTTGAAATCTCCAATTTGTATTACAATGCCCAAATCTTGCACCACCAATTGGCATTTATTGACAGTAATTTGATTAACGCAGAAAGGCTTCTGAAAAATATGCAATTGCTCAATGAACAATTGCTTGTCAAAGGAACAGATGTAAGCAAGGTAAAATTACAAGTATCACAATTAACCACCCAAAAGGAAACCATCAAAAGCAAATACGAGCAGGTTCTAAATGCCTTGAAATTTGCTATGGGCATTTCTATCGAACAAAATCTGCAAATTGAAGCAAACATTCAATATCAAAACACAAATGAATACACATCTTCATCAACTTTAGATATTCGTATCATTAAAACTCAAAACCGCTTATTGTCGAGTGAACTCAACACACTCAACAAATCAAGGTTTTTGCCTTCACTTAATCTTATTGGAATGTATGGGACAACAGGCTTTGGTTATAACGGACAACCTGCTTCTTTCCTTGATTTTTATCCGATTGGTTTTGCAGGTATCCAGCTCTCATATCCTTTATTTAACGGAACGGTTACTTTAAGGAAAATAAATCAAAAGAGATTGGAACTTCAAAATAATGAACTTCAATTTAGCTTACTCTCTGAGCAAAATAATATGCAGGTTGAAAATGCAAAACTGCAAAGAAAGATTGCTCAACAGACAGTCGAAACCACAACAGAACAAATCCAATTGGCACAAACAATCTATGAACAAACCCTTCTTCAACAGAAACAAGGAACGGCAAGTTTAACGGATGTTTTGCTTGCTGACAATGTATTACGCGAAGCACAACAAACCTACCTCTCTGCTGTAATTGATTATCTAAAAGCAGATTTAGAACTAAAAAAAATCACAGGAAATATTTCAACAACCAAATAATTATCACAATGAAAACAAAATCATCAATCCTAAAAAAAGTGCTATACGTCATCATACCATTGGCGATAATTGCCATTGTGGTAATTAAGTTGAAAACAAACAAGGAAATTACGCAGAGTAAAGTTTATCAATACGATAAAGAACAAGCTATAAATGTTCAAGTAGATACATTGCAACTTGAAAATGTGAATGCAGAATTTTCTTATTCAGGCACATTTGAACCCAACAAGGAAACCAAAATAAGTGCCGAATTACAAGGAAAAATCAACTCCATTTTAGTAGATGCTGGAAGCATTGTAAGTAAAGGTCAAACTTTAATTCAGCTGGACAATTCATTGCTGAAATTGCAATTGCAAACTATTGACGTGCAAATTGAAGGCTTGGAAGCCGATGTAAATCGTTATTCCATTTTAGCTAAAGCAGATGCCATACAAGGCGTTCAATTAGAAAAGGCGGAATTAGGTTTGAAATCTGCAAAAGTTCAGAAAGCTACTTTGTTGGAGCAGATAAACAAAACTACTATTAAAGCACCTTTTAGCGGTGTAGTTACGGCAAAGCTTAGTGAAGAAGGGGCCTTTGCTGCACCTGGAGTTCCATTGCTTCAAATTACAGATATTTCAATGCTAAAATTCACTCTAAATGTTCCGGAAAATGAATTGAGTAAATTCAAAATCAATCAAAACTATTCTCTTAGTTCAGATGCCTATCCCGAAATTTCATTAAATGGCAAAGCTACCATGATGGGTAGTAAAGCCAATATGGGCAGTAGTTTTCCTGTTCAGTTTATGGTAAATAACACATCCGACTTGAAAATAAAATCTGGGATGTTTGGTAAAGTTTTACTCAAAAACAAA
>JBJOOU010000060.1:0-3267 GCA_046051105.1 Bacteroidota bacterium | reverse complement strand
GAAATTGGAAGGTCAAAAATCATATCCACATCGCAGCCAAAAATCCATTTGCCGCTCCAAGTGTCACTCGTTAATTCTGATTTAAACGGCGCATCTATTCACAGCTTCTGTTTATCTTCTACGACTGCTCTTCCTCCGACTCCTCGGTAGTACTTGATCCAAGTTAGAGGTCCAACTCACTTTCCAGTAAGTCTTCTAACTTCCGTTGCAACGGATTGGACTATCGAGGGAAGGTAGAGACAGTGCAAGAGAAACGCTGAGATGTCGTTCTTCTCATAATTAACACAAACACTTATGTACAAACGATAAGTGAGATTGATAAACCTTTTATTATATATATCCATATAATAAAAATCAACACACCCTCGCAATCGAAACTTTTCCGTTTGAATGCTATTTGTAATAAACTAAAATCGTCCTCAAGGAGAAATGCATTATGCACGAATGACATATTGTCAAACAGTGTGGGACTCTCACCCACTAAAACTCCTTATGGTGTAACGTCTGTTTCATCCAAATTGGATAAGCATCTCATACCAATCAAGAAGAGAAGCAACCAATGTTGTTCTTCTGGTAATGCTTTTGTAAGAATATCAGCCAACATTTTATCAGTTGGACACCACTTCACTGCAATGAGTTTCTCTTTAATCATATCTCGAATGAAACCCAATCGAATTCCGATATGTTTAACTCTTGCATGAAACTTTGGATCTTCAGCGATTTGTTTTGCCGCTTCATTATCCTCCATCATTAATGTTGGTTGCGGCAAGTTAATTCCTAACTCATTCAACAAATTACGTTGAAATATGCCGTCTTTGACACCATCTGATAAGGCATATAATTCTGCCTCTGCGGATGATACAGCTACAGGTATTTGTTTTCCGCTGTACCAGGTAATTGGTCCACCTGCGAAACGAAAAACAATTCCTGTACGCGATCTGTAATCCTGTTCAGTACCCCAACTTGCATCAGCATAACCATGTGGTGCTTGTTGATCTGACAGAGTATTACCTTCATCCTTCATAAATGATTGCATTGCCTCTTGCATATTTTCAGTCCGAAAATACGTAGGTCCAAGATCAGGAAAATTCTTTAGATATCCTAATATTCTAGACACAGCCATTTTGTCACATACACGAGGAGCTCGCGAGAATTGTGCCAAGTGGTTGGTCGCAAACATAATATCTAATCTTGATTGCAATGCCAAATATGACAAACATGCAATCACTGATCTGTACCATTCTAGATCTTCACCGATCAAGAGGGGTGAAACATCATCGTGTTTCCATCCTACAATCATTGGTGTCATGATTTTTCTTCCACCAATAGGGACCCAATCAGCGAATGAGTCTAAGACGTGTTCAATGTATTGGGGTTGACCCAGCCATAGAACTTCCACACCTTTCTCTTTTCTTCGTTCAATTTGAATTTTCAGAAGCCATTTTATCGGGCCCATATCTCTGATACCAAATTTCTCTTTGAACTTCTTTTTGATAATATCTATCAATTCTATCGAACGTGATGCGATCATGCTGTCATCCACATAGATTGTTAAAATCATGCTTTCTCCATTTGGGGATAATTTTCCCTTCAGGATCATGACACATGGATCTGACCGAGTTACAATAAATTGTAATTCTTCTGTCAGATATCGCACAAGAACTATGTTCCACATTCGACCTGCTTGTTTGGTTCCATATAATCCCTTTTTCAGATTACAAACCATAGGTTCACCTTTTTCATTATATTGTTCAAAACCCTGTGGCATTTTCATGTAATTTACAATATCCATCTCACCGTTAAGGTAAGCAACGTCGATATCAAATACATGAATGTGCATCTTCGCTAAGAATGCAGCTGCCAACAGTGTCCGAACACTTTGAATTTTGACAACAGGAGAAAATGTTTTGTCGTAATGTATACCATAGCGTTGTGTGAACCCACGTGCTACTAAACGAGCTTTGAATCGGGAAACCGATCCGTCAACATTTTCTTTGTATGTCCAAATCCATTTACACGTGATAATGTTAACACCTTTAGGTCTGTCAACAACTGTCCAAACGCCTTTGTTTATCAGGGCATTATATTCTGACATTGTTGCAGCAACCCATTTAGATGCAAAAGGTGATAAAAGTAACTCTTTTATTGTTTTTGGGGGTGGGGGTAACTGATTGATCATCAAAACAGTATCAGGATAGACTGTATCTATTCCATCCAAAAATGCAGCAGCGAAGGCTCGAACTGTGGTCATTGCGTCAAACTCCGAAAGTTCACGCGCCTTAACCAACTGAGCCAACACCGCTAATCTTCCGATAAATATTCCTCTTTGCTCACCTGCATATCGTTTTGACACGGGGTCATCAAACGTTGTGCTTTGCAAAGATTTATCATCAGAATCAGCTGCATCATCATCCCCTATCACCATCCAAAACAATTCTTCATTATCGCCATTGTCGATAACATTTTGGTTTTCCGAAAATATTTCACCTTCACCTAGATTTCTGGGTGGGTCACTCGAATGATTTCTTTTAAGTCCAGGAAACGATCTGGTATCCCATTGGATGTTATAACAAACATTTATGGAACCATGATAACTGTTTCCACTAAAGAAATAAACGAGCGGTATCATATTTCCAGCATAACCCATGAAAAGTCCTCTCTGAGCCTTTGCCGGCGTCTGAAGATTTCTTTTCTCCGGAGGTATAAATCCCCATACTTCACAACCGAATTGTTTTACCAGTGAAAGATCGGGTAATCTCCCATACCATCTGAAAAATGGTACTTCATGAGTGAAACTATGAATCACTCTATTTTTCGTGAACGATGCTGATCGTAATGCTTCAAACGTAAAACTCAAAGGTAGAGTGGCATGCTCTCTATAGCAATCGGCCATCTCCTTCATCGTTCGAATATTACTTTCGGCAAGGCCATTAAATTCTTTCGTATATGGAGGTGAAACCTGTGGTACCATTCCTTCTTTCTTACACCATTCTTGAAAAACGGTTTCACGAAATAAAGAATCATCACTCCGCCATTGTACTATTTTCAGATTGTGTTGGCGTTCCCATCTCTCTTTGAGTTGTTTTGTTTCACTAAAATACTGTGATTTGTCGTGAACCCCCACAATCTCAATCCAGCGAGACCATTCATCAACATAAATAATCCAATACAGGAATTTATTTTGATTCTGAACGGGCAACTGTACTATGTCCGTATGGACTCTGTACAACAATCTGGTAGCAGGATCAGTTGTTGGACCAACTGGTA
>JBJOOU010000059.1:0-17650 GCA_046051105.1 Bacteroidota bacterium | reverse complement strand
TATCACAATCTATTTTTTGTAAACTTACCGGCTTTTACTCTGCACAAAATACACACGATGCTGATAATCTGATCGAGCCCGATCGGAAAATATGATATTTATGGCTAAAAAGAAGTTCCATTTCAACCCCGATACGCTTAGTTACGAAGTTATTGAACGCACGGTCACCTATTGGGTACGACAGGTGCTGCTTCATGCGGTTTCGGGCGTTTCGTTGGGAGCTGTTTTCTTCTTTATTTTTGTTTCTACCATCCAATCGCCCGAAGAAAAGCAGTTGAACGAGGAAAAACGCAACATGCAGGCGCAATATAAAGTGCTCCAACGGCAGTTTTCGGGTATGCAGGAAGTGCTTACCGATATGCAGCAGCGCGACGATAATATGTATCGCGTGGTTTTTCAGGCAGAGCCCATTCCGCTTTCAGTGCGCAAGGGATCTTCGGCCAACAACGAATATTATCAGGAACTGATGGATAAAACCAATTCGGAAGTGGTGGTAGAAACTACCAAAAAGCTAAATGAATTGAAGAAACAATTGTACATCCAGTCCAAATCGTTCGACGAACTGGTGGTTATGTCCAAAAATAAGGATAAAATGTTGCTTTGCTTGCCGGCTATTCAACCGGTTTCCAATAAAAAGCTCAAATATATGGCTTCCGGCTATGGTTGGCGCATCGATCCTGTTTATCATACGCGTCGTTTTCATGCCGGTATGGACTTTACTGCACCAACCGGAACACCTATTTATGCTACTGCTAATGGAACTGTGAGTAGTGCGGGTTGGAAGCAAGGTTATGGAAACTGTGTGGAAATCAACCACGGTTTTGGCTACGAGACTTTGTATGGCCACATGAGTGTGATCAAAGCCCGTCCGGGGCAACAGGTAAAACGCGGCGAGGTGATCGGACTGGTGGGTAGTACGGGTAAATCTACCGGACCTCACCTGCATTACGAAGTGCATCTGCGCGGTCAGATTATGAATCCGGCCAACTATTATTATATGGATCTTACGCCAGCCGAATACGACCGTATGATCCAGATGAGTGAAAATTCAGGTCAAATGTTCGACTAATGAAAAAGATATTACTCACCGGGGGATTTTTGCTGTTGGTGATTGCTGTGTATGATTCGAGTCAGAGTCAGAATGGTCAATTTTCATTGAAGCTGCCCTCATTTTCAGTTGTTCCACCCAAAGATACGCTTAAGATTGTAGCGGTGGGTGATATTATGCTGGGTACCTCGTATCCCGACAGCACTTTTTTGCCTGCATTTCCTGCCGAGCAGCTTTTTAAACCACTTCAACCTTATTTGCGGGGAGCGGATATTTGCTTTGGCAACCTGGAGGGAGTGCTTACAGACGATCTTTCGGAAGTAAAAGAGTGCTACACGGAGGGTCGTTGCTACTATTTTGCGATGCCAACTTCTTATGCTCAATCGCTGAAAACTGCCGGCTTCAATGTGCTGAGTCTGGCCAATAATCATATGAACGATTTTGGTTATATAGGACGGCGTTCAACCCGAAGAAGCTTGCGCAAGGTTGGTATACATTATGCGGGCTTACTTGAGGCGCCATTTGATACGTTCCGTGTAGCCGGGGTGAAGTATGGCTTTTGCGCTTTTTCGCCCAATGCGGGTATGACCAGTGTGAAGGATTTGAAGAAAGCGAAGCGCTTGGTTCATCGGCTCGATTCGATGTGCGATGTGGTGATGGTATCGTTTCACGCGGGTGGGGAAGGTGTTGATGTGCAGAATGTAACCCGCGAGAAGGAATTTTATATTGGCGAAGACAGGGGGAATGTGTATGAATTTGCACATGGGATGATCGATGCCGGTGCTGATGTGCTGCTTGGACATGGTCCGCATGTTACCCGTGCTGTAGAAGTATACAACAAACGTTTTGTTGCTTATAGCTTGGGGAATTTCTGTACCTATAGTCGTGTGAGTGTGGCTGGTCGTTGTGGCGAGGCACCGCTGTTGCATTTGTATGTCAACAGGACGGGGGAGTTTCTTCGTGCGCAGGTTATTCCGGTGCTGCAGCGCAAGTATAAAGCTCCAGTGGTAGATGGTAGTAAACGGGCTTTAGCTCAACTACAAAATCTGACGCGTAACGATTTTCCTGAAATGGAAGGCGTAATTAATATAGATGATAATGGTTGGATATTACCTGCTGTTGCAAATATGGCAGATGAAAAAGCTTCGCCAGTTGAAGATGCCAGCCAAACTAAAGTAAATGCATTATAATGATGGAAACTAAAACTGCATTACCAAAAAATCCCGGACCGATTGGAATCTTTGATTCCGGCTACGGTGGATTGACTATTCTGGAAAAAATCAGGGAGCAGATGCCCGGCTACGATTATATCTATCTGGGTGACAATGCCCGAACGCCTTATGGTACCCGCTCATTTGATGTGGTGTATAAATACACGCTCGAATGTGTTACGCGTCTCTTCGAAATGGGTTGCCATTTAGTGGTGTTGGCTTGTAATACGGCCTCGGCCAAAGCTCTGCGCAGCATTCAACAACGTGATCTCCCTGCGCTTGATCCTTCGCGACGTGTTTTGGGGGTTATTCGTCCAACCGTGGAAGCTGTAGGAGCTATCACTCAAACCGGTCATATTGGTTTGTTGGCTACCGTAGGTACTGTACAATCCAACTCCTATCCGCTTGAAATTGCTAAACTGCATAAGGATATTGTGGTGTCTCAAGAGCCTTGTCCCATGTGGGTTCCGCTTATCGAGAATAACGAACATCTTTCGGAAGGTGCTGACTATTTTGTTCGTAAACATGTACAGAACTTAATTAAGTTTGATCCTCAGATTGATACCGTGATGTTGGGTTGTACGCATTATCCGCTTCTCGAAGCGAAAATAAAAGCACTTTTACCTGAAATGGTGCAGGTCGTATCGCAAGGTGAGATTGTGGCCAACAGTCTGCTTGATTATATGCAACGTCATCCGGAAATGAACGAAAAATGTACCCGTGGCGGATCGATTCGGTATTATAGTACGGAGTCGGTAGAAAAATTTATTTCCTCAGCATCGATTTTCCTGAAAGAGAATATCGTTGCCGAGAGAATTGATTTGGGGTGAATAGGTATTGGGAAATAAAAAAGGGCTGAATTGTTTCGATTCAGCCCTTTCTCATTAGTATAGTTACGAGATCTTTTCTATTTCTTCTTGTAGGTCAATTTCATTTCCCTTTTTGTCGTAAAATTTATATTGCAGGAAACCAAGTTTCTGTGCAGGTATGACTTTACAACCTTTTCCGAATTTACGTTTCCACTGCCACTTCATCGAGAATAAGCCTTTTGAGATGTAGGCATCAACGTATGGATGGATGTGTAACGTAAAGTCTTTAATTGATAATTTATTTACCAGATAATCAATTTTGTTTTCGAGCTGGTCGGTAAACAGAATTGATGGTTTTGTTTTTCCGTGGCCGTAACACGTAGGACAAGTTTCTTCAATGTCGATATGGATGGCTGGACGAACCCTCTGGCGGGTCATTTGCATCAGACCAAATTTACTAAGCGGAAGAATATTGTGTTTAGCACGGTCGTCAACCATGTTTTCACGCATTCTGTCAAATAATTTTTGTCTGTTTTCTGACTCATGCATATCGATAAAATCGATCACAATAATTCCACCCATATCGCGGAGTCTGAGCTGACGAGCAATTTCGTCGGCAGCTGCCAGATTTACCTCCAGTGCGTTGGCTTCTTGTCCGTTGCCTGCTTTTGAGCGGTTACCACTGTTAACATCAATAACGTGCAGGGCTTCTGTATGTTCTATTATCAGGTAGGCGCCGTTTTTGAAAGAAACCGTTTTGCCAAATGCCGATTTGATTTGTTTGGTGATTCCAAAATGATCGTAAATCGGGCTTTCTTCCTGATAGAGTCTTACAATGTCTTTCCGATCAGGCGCAATGAGATCGATATAATCTCTCGCTTCATTAAATACCGTCTGATCATTGACAAAAATGTGTTTGAAACTAGGGTTGAATAAATCGCGGATTATTCCTACCGTGCGTCCCAGTTCTTCTAAAATCAGCGAAATTCCTTTCGATTGTTGAGTTTTGGCGATCGCTTCTTCCCAGCGCTTGACCAAAATTCTGAGCTCGTTGTCGAGTTCCGCTACTTTCTTTTCTTCTGCAACTGTTCTTACAATTACACCGAACCCTTTCGGTTTAATGCTTTGAATCAATTGTTTCAGACGTTGGCGTTCTTCTTCTGTTTTGATTTTTTGCGAAACCGATACCTTGTCGGCAAACGGAATCAGAACTAAAAATCTACCTGCTATGGATATTTCGGCAGTTAATCGCGGACCCTTCGTAGAGATAGGCTCCTTGGTAACTTGTACCAGAATTTCCTGTCCCGGCTTAAGAATGTCGTTGATCGAACCGTTTTTTTCAATCTCCGGTTGCAGTTTGATTTTTTGCATCACAGGCGCCTTTTTACGGTCGCTCAGAGCCTGTGTTGTAAATTGTGTAAGGGTGTTGAAATTTGAACCTAAATCAAGATAATGTAGAAAAGCGTCTTTATCGTAACCGACATCCACAAAGGCTGCATTCAGACCCGGCATAATTTTTTTTACTTTGCCAAGATAGATATTGCCAACAGCAAATTGCTCTTCACGAGCTTCCTGATTGACTTCTACCAGTCTTTTGTCTTCGAGCAGCGCAATAGATATTTCGGATGGTTTTACATCCACTATCAGTTCGCTATTCACTTTTTATATATTTTGATTGGTTTATACTATACGTATACAAAAAAACAAACTTAAAGCCAAGATGTTCGGTTTTAAGTTTGTTTTTCTTAGGCTTTACTGATAAAAACCTAACAGACTATTTCTTTTTGTGTCTGTTTTTTCTCAGTCTTTTTTTACGCTTGTGCGTAGCCATTTTATGTCTTTTTCTTTTTTTACCGCTTGGCATCTTCGTTGATATTTAGTTATGAATAATTATTTTACTACGCTCAAGAAAGTCTTTGCAGGCTTAAATGAAGGAATGTTGTGTGCAGGAATAATGATAGTAGTATTCTTAGAGATGTTGCGAGCAGTTTTCTCAGCACGTTCTTTGATAACGAAGCTACCGAAACCTCTTAGATATACGTTTTCGTTTTTTGAAAGTGATTCTTTTACAGTTTCCATAAAAGCTTCAACAGCTGTTAATACAGTCACCTTGTCAATTCCTGTATTCTTAGAAATTTCGTTTACAATGTCTGCCTTAGTCATTTCAGTAATTTTTATTAGTTAGTTATTATATGATGTATTACTTTGTATTTTTTCAAAACGGACTGCAAATATATTGCTTTTATTCTGATTAAAAAACATTTGCGCTCTTTTTTTTTCTCAAACTTTCTTTTAAAGAGCTGGTTTTATTCTCCTTTCGAAATGATTTCTTCTAATTGGTGCAATCCCGGGTTTTTAAAGATGATTTTTCCTGTACTGTCGATAAGGAAAGTGCATGGGATTGAACTAACTGCATATTTCTGAGCTGCTTCGCTTTTCCATCCCTTTAGGTCAGATATATTAACCCAAGGGATGCTTTTTCTTTGTATAGCACTTACCCATGCTTGCTTGTTTTCATCCAGCGATACCCCTACGACCTCAAGCATTTTGCCATGATGTTTTGCATAAAATGCACTAAGCTGTGGTAAAAAACGCATGCAGTCAGGGCACCATGAGGCCCAAAACTCGACTAAAAGATAGTTCGTCTTGCCAATATATTGTGATAAACTCACTGGTATGTTATCTGTATTGTTTAATGTGAAGTCGATAAATTGGTTGCCAGGAGCTACTTTCTTTTCTATTTCTACATTGGCTCGGATAACTTTGATTTGTTTTAATTCCAACTGCTGCGCATTCATTTTATTTAGTATCTCCAGTTTCTCTTCTGTACTCATCAGGTAGTACGAGTTAGCAAATATATAGGAGCCTGCAGCTGTGTTTATTAGTTCGTTTGCATATTTTTTGTGTATAGATAGTTCTTCAGCATTTATCTCTTCATCTTGTTTCGAACGCCTCAGCATGTCGTTGTAAGATAATGCGCTATCTTTTGTCGCTGATTTGTAGTAAAGCTCTGCTTTTTTGTTGAATGCAGCTATTTCGCTTTGGTAGGGTTGAAGCAAATCATTCTGGGTGGTTCCCGAAAAATTTATTGAACCATCACTTGATACCAGTATATTTAGTTTCCCCGGTTCTAAAACAAAAGCTTGTTTTATCTTACTACCTTCATGATTGGTATATATGAGGTACGCAATTTTAGCTCCGTTTACTTTTTCCTGAAAACTAAACTTATTGTTGCTGATGGTTGTTTCGTCGATGTCTATCCATTCTTTATTAATTCGTTCTTTGATGAAGACTTTTTGTCCGTTCAGTTTTTTGTCCATCATTTGTCCGTTTATGGACAACGTACCTGCAAAGCTGATTTGCGACAGTGTAAGAAGGAAAAAGATAAAGCTATGTATTCTCATGGTTGATGTGCTACTAATCTGATGTGTCTTTTTTTGAGATATTTTCAATAAATGTACTTTGTTTATTAGTGTAGGCATGATTTTATTTATATAAATATCTTGCTATGAGGGCTTATACTAAACCATCTTTGGCTAATTTTGCGGCAAAGATGCGATATTTTTAAATTGGGTGCAAATTTGTTTTGCATTATTATACATTTTTAGTTCGAATGAAGGTTGACTACAATAAATATCAACTATCCAAGGTGCTGATTTCCTGGTACGAGTTGAATAAACGTGAATTGCCTTGGAGAGAAACCAGCGATCCTTATAAAATCTGGCTTTCTGAGATAATTTTGCAACAAACAAGAGTTGTGCAGGGGCTGCACTATTATTTGCGCTTTGTGGAGCGTTTCCCTACGGTGAAGCATTTGGCAGATGCCTCAGAAGATGAAGTGTTGAAGTATTGGCAAGGCTTGGGGTATTATTCCAGAGCACGTAACCTGCATAAGGCTGCAAATCAGATTTGTAATCAATTTGATGCTGTTTTTCCGGTTCAACATTCTGATGTCATCAAGTTAGCTGGTATTGGTGATTATACGGCTGCGGCTATTTGCTCGTTTGCTTACAATCAGCCCTATGCCGTTGTAGACGGAAATGTGTATAGGGTTTTGTCCAGATTGTTTGGTGTGGAAACTCCGATTGATAGTACTGAAGGTAAGAAGTTATTTGCAGCATTGGCACAAGAAATTTTGTCCGCGCCCCATGCTGCGACACATAATCAGGCTATCATGGAATTTGGTGCTTTACTGTGTACGCCCATGAGTCCTGATTGTGTAAAATGTCCGCTGAGTGTGCAGTGTGTGGCATTTAAATCTGATTTGATCGGGCAATTGCCTGTAAAAGAAAAGAAAACAAAGGTGACTGAACGGTATTTTAATTATTTCTATGTTCTCTACAAGGGTAAAACTTTTCTTCAGAAGCGAATAGCTAAAGATGTGTGGCAGAATTTATACGAATTTCCACTAATCGAGACAAGCGAACAAATAAGTTCCGACGCACTGATGCAGCTACCAGCAGCTGTTGATTTGTTTGCAGGGATAAAACGTGTAGAGCTTCGTACGGTAACAAAGCCGATGAAGCATGTTTTGAGTCATCGGATAATATATGCGCAGTTTGTAACTGTAGAGATAAATGAATTGAATGACCGATTCGGTAATTTTGAAATGGTAACTTCTACTGAATTGGATGATTATGCTGTTTCCCGATTGACTGAATTGTTTTTGGAGTCGCTTTAGTTATTTTTTTAGGTTGAAAATATATTTTTGTACCAACTGATCCAATTCGGCAAATTCCCGGTATCCCAGCTCTTTGTTGTACTTTGTTTGATTTCCAATGAAAACAATGGTGGGCATTGCTAGTATATTGAACTTTTGAGCAATTTCGGGTTCTTTATCCACATCAATACGGTAAATCATCAATTTGCCTTTGTATTTTTTCTGAATTGCATCAAGATGCGGAACTATGAGTTTGCATGGTCGGCACCATGTGGCATAAAAGTCCAGAATGATAGGTAAATTGTTTGCCCTGGAAAAGGTTTTGTCTCTGTCGAAGTTCCAGACTTTTTGTTTAAATGCCTGAAGATTCAATTCTGTCACCTCAATTTTTTTGTTTTGAGCAACTGAATTTAGAGATAAAGTAGCTGCTATAAATGTGAGATATAAATAAATCTTCATATTGATTAAATCTTTTGCAGATTGATACGATCAATTTTATATTGAGCTTTTTTTATTTCGTTGTTGAGCTGTTTTACATCTTTTTTGGCAATCCAAAGTTTATAGGTCTCGGCAATTGCCTTTTTGTCGGCGTCAGCCAGATAATAGATATATGTCTTTTTACCGTATAATGTAACTTTGATGCGAGCCGAAATATTCTGAGCAATAAATGAGCAAACCCCTTTGTCAGCCTCGTTTTTGAATGTAAGGGTTTCCCAATGCATGCCTCCGTCATTAAAACTATGATAGCCCGCGCTTCGGGTCGAAAGTGTATCGGTGTGAGCGTACAAATCGTTGACGGCCACTTCTAACGATGACTGTTCGATATTGCTTCCGCAATAATTGCTAACCAGATACAAGTCAGCATTTTCATTTACATAAGCTTTCAGATAGTTTCTGCTAAGATTACTTTCGGTAATTTGAGTTTTGTATATGTAATCGCCATATTGTTGGTATTTGGCATTCTTCTCAAATCGAAAATTTCGTTGAATGGAATCGGCTTCTCTTGTTTTCTGAGGTAAAATATTCTGACAGTAGGCAAGTGTTCTGGCACTTTCTCTTCTTTCGATTGTGTCCTCCAGCGTAGCCGCAATTCTTCGTTTATTCACCAAGCGGGGATAAAGTTCATGTATACTGTCAATTGCAATCTTAGCCGCATTGTAGGAGTTGTCAGCAATCAAAGTCTCTATTCTTTTTAAACGTAGATCTGCATCTTTCTCCTGTGCTTTCTTCTTGTCGCATGAGCTGAGCAATATGATTGATATTGCCAGATATATAAAAGTTCTCTTCATTTTTTCTTTTTAAAACATGATACCTATTGAAAATTCCATATTGGCCGGATAAATTTGAACCGGTGTGGAATAACGGTTTTGACTATAGATAGTACTGTAGGTAACACTGTTTATCGTTCTTTTGTAACTAACACTTGCAAATAAGTAAGATTTATTGCCAATATAATGATCCATCCCCGCACCTATGATGTAGTTCAGTCGTGTAGGTACTATAGCGTAGCTCATATCTGTTGTTGCCGGTTGGTATGACTTATCTGAAGGTGTGCGTATTTCGTTGGCGCCTAAGATAAAGCCAGCTGTGATTCCTCCCTGCAAATAGTAAGAAAGTTTGTTGACAGGCTTGGTTTTTAGTTTGAACATTAGTGGAACTTCTACTTCTCTGAAGTTGAGTTTAAATGCCGAAAGTGTATCTTTGGCATTTGAAGAGCGATTGTCGTATGCATATCCTCCGTAGTAATTGTAATTAAGGCCTGATACCAATGCTATGTGGTTGGATAGTTCGTAATTGACAACTCCTCCGAGGCTTAATTTTAAAGCTGCTCCATCAGCCTGCATGTCTTGGTTTGTGATGTTTAACCAAGAAACCGAAGGGTTTATTCGTACGCCAAAACTCATCTTGGAAAGATCCAGTGAACTGTTAAATGCTTCGGGGTCTGTAGAGGGTTGATAAGTAACCTGAGCTGATACAACCACAGGAAAGAGTAGAAGAATTATGAATAGAATTTTTTTAGTCATAGTGTTGTAATGTGTCGCGTGCAAAAATAATTCATTTTTATCACATAGCTGAACAAACAAAAAATATATAGCCTTGTTTTTGTTTCAGGTATTCAATAATAATACCAAAGATTCGTAAAACACGCTAAAATCGCGGTTACGGTTAGGTAATATCTTCGCAAAATGATTTATCTATGCAGTAGGTTTGCTTATTTTATCTATCTTTGCTTAGTATTTTCTCTAATTGTGTCCTTATGCGAAAAAAGCTGTTTCAGATATTCTTATTATTGATACTGATTTTTCAGTTACCTTCCTGCATTACAACACGTCAGACTAATTATCTTCAATCAACTTCCAAAAAGAAGGCTACCTTTCGGGATTCACTCAATTATCAGGATTATAAACTGAAAGAAGGTGATCGTTTATTTATTCAGGTGTATGCGCTTGATGGAAAAACAGCTTCGCTTTTCAATGGGAGCAACAATATGGGGATGCAGTTGGCCAGTGGTAATGCAAATTCTAATGCATCCGACCTGTATACTTATTTGATACAGCCAGATGGGACAATTTTATTTCCTATTATTGGCAAAATATCTCTTCAAAACAAAACGCTTAGAGATGCAAAGAGGATAATTCAGGACTCTATCAAGCCTATCCTGAAACTGAACTCTGTGGATGTGCGTTTGGTGAGTAAAACGTTTAGCGTTATTGGAGCAGGTAGGTCAGGACGGTTCAATATACCCAAGGAAAAGATAAATATATTGCAGGCAATAGCCATGTGTGGTGATTTAGGTTTGTATGCCGATCGGAGCAAAATAAAACTTATGCGTCAAACGGAAAAGGGTGTTGTAATAAAAACCTTTGATATCCGAAATACAAATATTATCAATTCCGAATATTACTACATTGAGCCTGACGATGTGATCTTTTTACAGCCACTTAATGCCCAATTTTTTGGAGTGACGAGTTTATGGACTGGTATCTCTACAGTTCTTACCACTATTTCTTTTGCCACCGGGATTTACGGTATATTAACAGTGAAATAATTATGAATCAGAAGCTTTTAAATATATTTACCCGATCGTCGTTCTTTCTATTGCTGATGATTGTCATGTCTTCTTGTTATAATTATAAGGAGTTGAGATTGTTGCAGGAAAAAAGCAAGCTTATTCCGGACTATGCGAAAGCTGAATATTCCGATTATAAAATTCGCGTGAATGATGAGATAATTTACCGTCTGATCACATCAGACGAAACTATCTCAAAAATTATATCGCCACAAAATACAATGGGTTCCAGTCAAAATCAAATGAGTTATCGTGTGTTTCCTGACGGCACTATCGATTTACCATTTGTCGACAGTATAAAAGTTGCAGGGCTTACTCAAACAGAGGCAGCTGTTCATATTGAAAACAGACTGAAACGCCTTATACCAGATGCTGTTGTGAAATTGAGTTTAGCCAATAAAACCTTTACGGTCTTTGGAGATATTGGATCAGGTTCTTTTCCAATTTATAAGGACAAGTTGACTATTTATCAAGCTTTGTCAATGGTTGGAGATTTTGATTATGGAAGCGACAGAAGACATGTGAAGATTATTAGAGAAACTGACAAGGGAACTGAAATACTGAATTTCGATATCAGGCCAAAGAGTGTTATCGATTCAAAATATTATTATGTGTATCCAAATGATATCATTTATGTTAGACGCGAGTTCTCCAGTTTTTATAAAGTTAGTAATTATAGTGCATTGCTTGGGGTAATCAACTTTTCAGTATCTTTACTATTTAATGCTTTGATATACGTCAAATAATCATAACCATAAGGAAAATATAGAATACCATACATTACATGGAAAATAATAATAGCTATTACGATAAGCAATATTTAGAAGATGAAGAATCAGGATTTGATGTTATGGAGTGGGTGTCCTACTTCTTACATCATTGGTATTTGTTTGTTATCGGAATCATTTTGTCATTAGGGCTGGCCTATCTTGAAAATCGGTCATGGTTACCATCTTATCAATCAGCAGGTACTATGTTGATTGAGGAAGGAAAATCGGGTGGAGGAGCTGCTTCTCAGGCTTTGATGCAGGGTTTCGGTGTGGAATCCGGTTATCGTAATGTGAGTAATCAGGTGATTATGTTGGGGTCTAATGATTTGATTAGTAGAGTGGTCGATAGCTTGCCTTTTTTGAAGGTTGACTATATTTCCAAAGGTAGTTTTAAAACACGTAACCTCTATAAAACTTCACCTGTAGTGGTGCAAACCGATTATGTTGCACCTGAAGCATATGATTTATTGTTCAAATTATCACTGCGCTCCAATGGCACTTATACAATTACCGTAGATAACAACAAGCTGTTTGATAATTTCAAAATTGTAGGCCGATACGGACAGTCTGTTCAACATAATTTATTCTTTATTACAATCAATAATGTGAATAAGTTTATGGGGAATATGGAAATGTATTTTCAGTTCAGAACACATGAATCGTTGGTCTCTGATTTTTCCTCGCGCATTGGGTTCGGGTTTCTTGGCGAAAATTCATCAGTATTACAGATTACGCTTGTAAGCGAAACTCCCGACAGAGACATCGATTTTATTGATAAACTCATCGAAACATCATTAGCCGATAATTTGGATCGGAAAAACGATGCAGCCAACAAAACAATCAGATTTATCAATGACCAATTGTCTAGAGTGTCGAAGTCGCTCAATGAATCTCAGGGCGAAATGACAAATTTCCGTCAGGCCAATAAAATGGTGAGTGTTGACGAGCACACTGGCGAAATTATGGGGAAAGCCACTAAATACGATACAGAACAAGCGACCTTGCGCTTACGTGAGACTTATCTGAATTATTTGGCTAAGTATTTGAAAACAAATATGGAGGATGGGGAGGTTATCGCCCCGGGTAGTTTCGGGATTACTGATCCTATGCTGATGAATGTTGTGCAGCTCATCAACGATAAAATAAATGAAAGAATCAGTAATGATTATCAGAAAGATAATCCGTATTATTCCAAAAACCTGAAAGAAATTGAGCGTGCAAAAATTACAGCCAATGAAGTGATCAAAAATATGAGGGTTGCATTGGAAATCGACAAAAATGACCTCAATACAAGAATGTCCAAGGTGAATAGTGAAATTGCTCAGTTACCGGAAAAAGAGATCCAGATGATTTCCATTGAACGTAAGTTTAAGATGGACGATAATTATTATACTTACTTTCTACAAAAGAGAGCTGAATCGGAAATCTTAAAGGCGTCGAATACTCCGGATAACAGTCGTCTTGATAAAGCACGTATTATGTCCGTCACTAATTCAGATAAGAAATCAAAGACAACGATGATCTTTTTGTTGTTTGGTATACTTATTCCAGTTGTGATTGTGGTGTTTATCGAGCTTCTTAATACCACTGTCAGATCATCTCGTGATGTAGAAAAGAATTCATCGTTTCCATTGATTGGGGGCATTAGGCACACTAAAAGTACTGACCCATTATTGGTATCGAAAAATCCACGTTCAGCGTTTACTGAAATGTTCCGCGTAATTAGAACACGTATTGAGTTTATTGTTCAGCGCAAAAATAATATCCTGATTATGAATACATCGACTGAATCCGGTGATGGTAAAACATACTTCTCGATAAATTTGGCCGCAATTTATTCGATGGCAAGTAAGAAGACCATTTTGGTTGATATGGATATACGTAAACCTAGTGTGAACCAAAGGTTTAATATTATACAGCCCAATGGTGTAACCAATTACCTGATCGGACAATGTTCGTTGGATGAGATTATTTTGAAACTACCAAAGATAGATTTCGATATCTTGCCCGCAGGGTCCATTCCGCCTAATCCGGGTGAGTTGATTCGATCGGATAAATTAGCAGAAATGTTTGCCGAGTTGCGAAAAAGATATGACTATGTTATCGTTGATACCAGCCCAATTGGGATGGTGACAGATGCTTATTCATTAGCTCACTTATCAGATGTAAATTTATTTGTGGTGAGAAATGGTAAAACGAATAAGTCATTCTACAAAAAATTGAATGTGCAATTGAAACTGGACAATCTTCCGAATATGTACACTGTTTTGAATGATGTGGTGGATGACGGTAGCCGATATTCGAAATATAAATTGTATAAATATGCGTATCTATTTGGATACAGTTACGGTTATACCACCAAGCGTAAAAAAGGAGATGCAGAAAAGTATTTCCATTATTACGAAGATGACTCAGACTTATAGTGAATGAGAATATAAATACAGAAATAAACTATCAAACTATCAAATTAGATTTATGAAAAAAGTTGCTTTAATTACCGGTATTACCGGGCAGGATGGAGCTTATCTGGCCGAGTTGTTATTGAAAAAAGGGTATGTTGTGCATGGTCTTAAACGTCGCTCATCGCTTTTTAATACGGATCGTATTGACCACCTGTATCAGGATCCGCATGTTGATGATCGCAATTTGATTTTGCATTATGGAGATATGACAGATTCGATGAATCTTACCCGTATTATTCAGGAAACTCAGCCGGATGAAATTTACAATCTGGCAGCTATGAGCCATGTTAAAGTAAGTTTTGATACCCCTGAGTATACTGCCAATGCAGATGGAATAGGGACTTTGCGTATTTTGGAAGCGGTTCGTCTATTGAACCTTACCAAGAAAACAAGGATTTACCAGGCCTCTACATCCGAGTTGTATGGCCTTGTACAAGAAGTACCACAAAAGGAAACAACACCATTTTATCCTCGTTCACCTTATGCAGTTGCGAAGATGTATGCTTACTGGATTACTGTGAATTATCGTGAAGCGTATGGTATTCATGCCAGCAATGGAATCTTGTTTAATCATGAATCTCCTTTAAGAGGTGAAACTTTTGTCACACGTAAGATTACCCGTGCGGCTGCCCGTATAGCTATGGGGATGCAAAATAAGCTGTTTCTTGGCAATCTGTCATCTAAACGCGACTGGGGACATGCTAAAGATTATGTGAAGGCTATGTACTTGATTTTGCAGCAGGACGAGCCGAGTGATTATGTAATTGCTACAGGTATTACTACCGAAGTGCGTGAATTTGTACGTCTTGCTTTTAATGAAATTGGTTTGACGATTGGTTTTTCAGGCGAAGGCGTAGATGAAAAGGGATCGATCGTAGCTGTAGACGAAGCAAAATTTATTGCAACAGTAGGAGCTGAATTTCTTGAAAAAATCAAATCAATAAATGAACCTGTAGTAGAAGTGGATGCAAATTACTTCCGCCCAACTGAGGTAGATTTGTTGATTGGAGATGCCACAAAATCAAGAACAAAGTTAGACTGGGTTCCTGAATACGACTTGAACGCACTGGTAGAAGATATGATGCGTTCGGACGTGAAATTGATGAAGAAAGAAACGTATCTGAAAGAAGGCGGTTTCCGTGTTTTGAATTACTTTGAATAATCGGAGCAACTATTTTTATGGATAAAAATGCGAAGATATATATTGCCGGACACAACGGAATGGTGGGTTCGGCGGTAAAACGTAACTTAGAAGCACGTGGCTACACTAATTTGCTAACACGTTCATCTAAAGAGCTGAATTTGTTAGTAGAAGCTGATGTCGCAGCTTTTTTTGCATCTGAAAAGCCTGATTATGTCGTTTTGGCAGCAGCAAAAGTAGGCGGTATTGTTGCCAATAACACCTACAGAGCACAGTTTATTTATGAGAATCTGATGATTCAAAATCATGTGATTCATCAAAGTTACCTGCATGGCGTCAAGAAACTGTTGTTTCTTGGGTCGTCATGCATTTATCCACGTATGGCAGCCCAACCAATTAATGAGGACTCGTTGCTAACAGGATTACTGGAAGCTACTAATGAACCTTACGCTATTGCAAAGATTGCCGGAATAAAAATGTGTGAAGCATATCATTCACAGTATGGTTGTAATTTTATTTCGATTATGCCTACCAATTTGTATGGGCAAAACGATAATTACGACCTTGAAAAATCGCACGTGTTGCCAGCGCTTATACGTAAAATGTATTTGGGGAAATGCCTTGTTGAACAGAACTGGGATAGCCTGAAGACTGATTTGAACAAGCGTCCGGTGGAAGGTGTTTCCGGCAAATCAAGCGAGTCTGAGATTGTTGCGATACTCAATAAATATGGAATTACAGGTTCTGGAGATGATGTCACAATCACATTGTGGGGAAGCGGATCGCCTATGCGTGAGTTTTTGCATGTAGATGATATGGCGGACGCCAGTGTTTATTTACTGTTGAATTATGATGCGCCCGACACTTTACCTTCGCATGTAAATGCGGGGTGTGGCGAGGATATTACGATAAAAGATCTTTCGGAAATTGTTCGATCTGCTGTCGATTACAAAGGCAAAATTGTTTGGGATTCTGCCAAGCCTGATGGCACTCCCCGTAAATTGCTGGATGTGTCAAAACTGAAAGGATTGGGCTGGACACCACAAATTTCATTGCATTCAGGAGTGGAAAGTGTGGTAAAAGCTTATATTGACTAATTGGTATAACAGTTGTCATTTAATCAATAAAAGGTTGTATTCGGTATCGGATGCAGCCTTTTCTGTTTATAGATCATGCTTTTTTGTGACCAAAAGCAGATATGTGTTGACTTCGTGTGGATCTGCTTACTTTGTATAGTTCTAAATTGTGGTATATATGGTCAATTTCAGGATGTAATAGCTAATTTTGTGAGTTCAAATTTTAAAGATAAACTTATGTCAGCAGAGAAGAAAAAGGTTGCATTTCTATCCGTTTTAGCCGCTATTTTTATAACAGGCTTTAAACTTCTAATTGGTTTTATAACAGGTAGTTTGGGTATCTTGTCCGAAGCTCTTCATTCGGCTTTGGATATGGTGGCTGCACTAATTACCTACTTTTCTGTAAAGGTGTCAGACAAGCCTGCTGACGTTGATCATAATTACGGCCATGGTAAAGTAGAAAATTTGTCAGCATTGATTGAGACTCTTTTATTATTGCTTACATGCGTATGGATTATCAATGAAGCAATACAGCGCCTTCTGGCAGGCAATACACATATCGAAATTAGTGTTTGGAGTTATGTGGTTGTGATTACATCGATAGTAATCGACTTTTCGAGGGCACGGGCCTTGAAAAGAGTTGCGAAAAAATACAATAGCCAGGCGCTGGAAGCCGATGCGTTGCATTTTTCTACTGATATCTGGAGTTCTGCCGTAGTTCTGTTTGGGTTGTTGGCTTACCAGTTTTTGGGTTGGAAAAGTGCTGACTCTGTTGCTGCATTGTTGGTAGCGGTTATCGTGCTTTTTGTGTCTTATAAATTAGGAAAGAAAGCGATTGATGTATTGCTTGATAAAGCACCAACTGATACGAAAGAAAAAGTGAGAAATATAATCAATAGCTTCCCGGAGATTAAAAAATATCATGGATTGAAAGCCAGAACGGCAGGAGCTGATACATTCATCAAGATGAATGTTCATCTTGATCCTACTCTAAGTTTGAGTCAGGTACATGCTTTGTGTGATAGGATAGAGGCAGCCATACAACAAAATATCGAACGAAGTGAAGTCTATATTCATCCTGAGCCCCATGAGCCATCTCATATTGTTTCTGAGAATGATCAAGAGAGTTTTTGATGTGTCTGGCTGCTTGCCTTGTTTTTACTTATAAATTCGTGCATTTTACTGATATCTGTTTCTTTTAAGCTGCTGTGCAACTAATTTTATGTGTTATTTGTTTCGGTTTAGAGTATAAAGTACATTTGTTTCTTGTATTGATAAGCAGATTTGCTGAATATTTCTCCTTTCTGTATAGTGTTTATTTATGGGGAATTAGTCAATATGTTGAGACGCGAACTGAAGCAGATAATATAAGACTTTATGAAATATATTCAATCAAAAGCCAT
>JBJOOU010000058.1:0-7755 GCA_046051105.1 Bacteroidota bacterium | reverse complement strand
CTTATAAAATTCAAAAAAAACAAAATAAGCTCCCGGAAAATAAAGCCGGAATAGTATTTTTGCGCCAAATTTGAAAAAAAATATGGCTGACGAAAAGAAAGAACCCTGGCTGAATTATCTGGCCTTCACAACAATTATTTTTGCCGTGGCAGCTACCCTGTCCACTTCTAAAGGCGGAGGATACTCCAACCGCTCGCTACTAGCCCAGGAACAAGCGTCCAATAAATGGTCGCACTATCAGAGCAAAAGCATCAAGCAATATTTGTACGAAACACAACTGGGAATGCTCGAACTGGAGAAAAACAGCCTTTCGGCAAGCGACGCACACAGCTTGCAGGCTTACGACACCAAGATATCGGACTTTAAACAAGCCATCGGGCGCTACGAAAAAGAAAAAGACGGCATAATGGCCGATGCCAAAAAGCTGGAAACCGAACGCGACGAGGCGCAACAACATTCAAAAGCCTTTGGTATGGCCGTCATTTTCCTTCAAATATCCATCCTGATGTCGTCAATCGGGGCATTAATCAAGCGCAAGTACCTCTGGTATTTGGCCATGGGTGCCGGACTGGTGGGTCTGTTTTATTTCGTCAACGGATTTTTGCTTTTTGCGTAAACCAATCAAAATCAGCACAAACACAACGGCAATGAGTTTCGGACTCTTGCCGTTTTTTGTTGATACCCTACCCCCCGACAGGAGCTTATTAGCTTACAAACCCATCTATTCCACTTATCAGGCTTTCGGTTTCGCTGAATTTTATTGTTTTTTATCTTTTAAATGAATATCTTTGAAGCAATATACACCTGTTTAAATGAAGCTAAAGAAAAACATAGCTACCAGCGCCGAAGGATTTGTTTTTAACCCCGCCACGGGCGATTCGTTCAGCACGAACCCGATTGGTAGCGAGATACTTTCGCTTTTGAAAGAAAATAAATCGTCATCGGAAATTATCCAAACCATTTGCGAAAAATACCAGGTTGAGCCAATACACTTCGAAAGAGATCTGGACGATTTTGTGGCTCAACTTACCGACTACCGCATTCTTGAATCTTAATCCAAAGGCTGTATCAACACATAATGACGACAAAACAGAAACTCGTAATAGCAGTTACCGGACTGAATGCCATTGACAGTCCCGGACCGGGCGTAGCTGTGATACGCGCCATCAGAGAATACGAAGGTATCGATTGCCGTATCGTGGGGCTATCTTACGAATCGTTGGAACCGGGCATCTACATGCACGACGTGGTGGACAAAACATATCAAATCCCCTACCCCTCGGCCGGCACCGATAGCCTATACAGCCGCCTGATGCAAATAAACGAAAAAGAAAAGCTCAACCTCATCATCCCCAACTTTGATGCCGAGCTGTTCAACTTTATCAAAATAAGCCCGAAACTGGCCGAAGCCGGCATACACACTTACTTGCCGGAACTAAAGCAATTCGAAGCCCGCGACAAGCTGAAATTATACGAGTTTGGCCAAAAACATGGGCTGCTCGTGCCAGCCGACATGGCCATCAGCAATGTATCTCAGTTGGAAATGGTGAGCGAAAAATTTGAATTTCCCGTAGTGGTAAAGGGGAAATTTTACGATGCAATTGTGGCCAACACCGCCGAGCAAATGGAAAAAGCTTTTTTCAAAATACAGGCAAAATGGGGATTGCCCGTCATCGTACAGGAATTTATCAACGGCACCGAAATAAACATAGCCGCATTGGGCGATGGCACTGGCAATACCCTGAGCGTGATACCCATGCGTAAACTCTACATTACCGACAAAGGCAAAGCCTGGGCCGGCATTACGCTCGACTCCGAGCACTTTGTGGAACTGGCACGCCGCTTTGTGGCCGCTACCCACTGGCGCGGAGGCTGCGAACTGGAAGTAATACAAAAGGCCGATGGACGGAGCTATATACTGGAGGTAAACCCACGCTTTCCGGCCTGGATCTACCTCACAGCAGCCGCCGGACAAAACCAGCCGGCCATGCTGGTAAAACTGGCCATAGGAGAAAAACAGCCTGCATTGACAGAATACGAAGTAGGAAAAATATTTGTGCGCTATGCCTGGGACCTGATTACCGACATCAGCGAATTTCAACAAATTTCGGTCAATGGTGAACTCTAAAATACATTTCAGCAAACAAGTTTTTGGGTAAAACACAACAACCTGATGGAAAAACAACGATACGAACGTCCGCTGATTCAGAAAATGAACACCGGACTGATGAATAAATTCGGAACACGCACGGAATTCGAACCCGTCACCCACATCGAAAGTGTGCCCGTAAAACGCCTCACAGCGGAATACGGCTCACCGCTCTTTGTATTGTCCGAAAAACAGATACGCCGCAACTACCAAAATGCGAATCGTATTTTCAAAACCCGCTACCCGAAAGTTCAGTTTGCCTGGTCCTATAAAACCAACTACATGAACGCCGTTTGTCGCATTTTCCATCAGGAAGGAGCCTGGGCCGAAGTGGTGTCGGGGTCGGAATACGAAAAAGCCATCAACAATGGCGTTCCCGGAAACAAAATCATCTTTAATGGCCCCATAAAAACCAATGCCGAGCTATGCAAAGCAGCTGCCAACGGCTCGCTGATACATATCGACCATCCCGACGAAATGCTCGCGCTGATACAACTGAGCGACGAACATGGCCTGCGCCCCCGGGTAGCCATCCGGGTAAATATGGACACCGGCATCTATCCTAAATGGGATCGGTTCGGGTTTAATTTCGAAAACGGACAAGCCTGGAGCGCCATCGAACGCATTCTGAACTCCGACAACCTGGAACTGGTGGGCCTGCATTGCCATATAGGCACTTTCATGCTATCGCCCGATGCCTACCGCAAAGCGACCGAAACCCTCTGCGAACTCTGCTGGCGAATAAAAGAGAAATACAACAAACTATTGCAATACCTGGATTTGGGAGGTGGTTTTCCATCGGCCAATACACTGAAAGGAGCTTACCTGCCAGGCACCGACACAGTGCCATCGCTCGATCAGTTTGCCGACGCCATCACCAGCACCATTATAGCCTATGGTTTTCGGCAGGAAGAATTGCCCTTGCTCATCCTGGAGTCGGGCCGCGCACTGATCGACGATGCCGGATGGCTACTTGGTAGCGTATTGGCCACCAAACGCCTTTCAGACGGACGACGCGCCACCATTCTGGACTTTGGCGTAAACAATATGTTTACCTCCTTTTGGTACGAACACAAAATAAGCCCCGCTCAGGAATTTGGCGACTACACCGAAGAAATGGTACTCTTTGGCCCCCTGTGTATGAACATCGATGTGATACGCGAAAGCATCACCCTGCCACCGCTCGAGAAAGGCGACCAGGTGGTGGTACACCGTGTAGGCGCCTACAACATGACTCAGTGGATGCAATTCATTACTCTGCGTCCAGCCATTGCACTCATCGACGACAACAACCAAACACATGTGATACGCGTGGCCGAAACGCTGGATTACCTGGAACAACCGGAGCGAATACCGGAATATTTGAAATAATAAAAGCTTGTTACAAAGAATAACTGAAGAATGAAAAAAGGACTTCACAACATAGCATCTGTCATATTACCGGGCATACTCAACAGTTACTCGGTCATATTCTTTTTCAACAAACGGATGATGGCTGTGGTACTGATGTTGGTTACTTTTTTCAACTTCTACGCCGGCCTGAGCGGATTGGTGGCCGCGTCTATGGCGGTGGTCATTGCCTACACCCTCAATCTGGATCATTTTCAGCTGAAGAAAGGATTGTTTAGCTTCAACGCCCTACTGCTGGGCATCGGGATGGGTACCTACTTCGAACCCGGAGCTTTCTTTTTCTGCCTGCTGGCACTGGCTACGCTCATTTCATTAATTCTGACAGTGACACTGGGCGGCTGGCTCAACCGACATTATCTTCCGATATTAAGCATCCCTTTCGTCATCTCCTTCTGGTTCGTTTTGCTGCCTTCCGGCCAATTCGAAAACCTGGGACTCACCCAACGAAACATCTACTGGATGAACGAAATGTACTCCATTGGCGGCAACGGAATGCTGAATCTTTTCCTGAAAATAGATAGTTTACCCATAGGACATCTGGCTGATATGTACCTGCGTGCGTTGAGTTCTATCTTCTTCCAGAGCAATCTGATTGCCGGATTTCTGATAGCTGTGGGTCTGCTCGTTTGTTCCCGCATTTCATTTACTTTATCGGTACTCGGCTTCCTGACAGCCTATGCTTTTGCACAATTCAGCGGCTCCGAAACTGCAAGCATCACCTACTACAACATTGGTGCAAACTACATGATGGTAGCGCTGGCCATCGGAGGCTTCTTCTCCATCCCGTCCCGCTATTCTCATTGGTGGACAGTGCTTACGATCCCCATCACCACCATGGTTTTGCTGTTTTTCACCAAGCTAATGGGAGTGGTTATGCTTCCTGTATTCTCGCTACCGTTTTCTATCGTAGTCATACTGTTTATCCATTTTATGCATTTTCGCACCAAAGTGGATAAACTTCATCTCACACCGTTTCAGTATTATTCGCCGGAAATCAACTTATATACTTTCGAAAACAACAACAAAAACCGCTTCTATCATTTCCTTTACCAGCCTTTGTATCTCCCTTTTTGGGGCGAATGGACCGTGAGCCAGGGCTACGATGGTGCTCATACCCACAAAGCTGAATGGGGCAAAGCGCTCGATTTCGTCATCAAGGACGAAAAAGGAAAAACCTACACCTCGGATGGTTCACTGCCTGGGCATTACTATTGCTACAACAAACCAGTGCTGGCGCCTGCCGATGGCTGGGTAGAAGACATAACCGACAATATTGATGACAACGAAATAGGGAAGACAAATACCATCAACAACTGGGGCAACAGCATTATCATTCGTCATAAAGATGGATTGTACACGCAGATTTCGCACCTGAAGAAAGGATCGTTCAAAGTAAGCCGGGGAAATTACGTCAAACGGGGCGATGTGATCGCCTGCTGTGGAAATTCGGGTCGTTCGCCGGAGCCACACATCCATTTTCAGGTACAAAACATGCCGGTATTGGGAGCCAAAACCATCGAATATCCCATTTCATACTTTTTGCACAACGGAGACGGTACTCCCACCCTGAAACAATTCAGCACACCACAGGAAAACGAACGTATCAGTGGTGTAATCGACAACGTATTACTCAAAAATGCCTTCGACATCATTCCGGGCAGCACACTGAAGTTTAAATTTGCTACCGAAAAGGGAATTCTCAAAACCGAAACATGGGAAGCTATTACCGACGCATACAATAACAAATATCTGTATTGCAAAGAAACTGATTCATCGGCATATTATATCAATGATGGACTGATGTTTTATTTTACGGCTTTTTATGGTAATCGTAGCAGCTTATTGTACTACTTTTACCTGACTGCTTATAAAGTTTTTCTGGGTGAAGGCGAAAATCTACACGTTATTGATGCGATGCCCCTAAGCATTATCCGCAACCAGCAGCTATTACTTTGGATACATGATTTTATTGCACCGTTTCATCAGTTTTTAAAAGTAAAATACAGTATCAGCCCTCATCCCAACAATAATCCGTTTGATAAAGAGCAATTCGAATTTATGTCGACAATAACCGTTTGCAGAGGAGCGAAAGAACAATGCGAAAGCAACAGTTCTATTTCTATCAAAAACAGCCGGATTACCGGATTTACATACGAAAGAAACAAACACAAAATTACAGCCACATGCGAAAATTGTTGATATTGGTATTGATTACTTCGCCCGCATGGTGTAAGTCGCAAAACCAACGATATGATTTACATTCCGACACACTCACCTATCAGTATTTTCTGAAAGGCGACTGGAACACATTGATCGACAGCGCTCAGTACGCCCTGAAACGAAACATTGATTTCAAGTTTCTTCGTCAGCGTCTGGGGTATGCTTACTATATAAAAGGAGAATTCTACAAATCGGAATATCAATACGAACGGGCTCTGAAATTCGATCCACAAGACGAAACAACGAATAATTATCTTTATTACTGCGGAATAAATACCGGCAACGAAACATATACCCGCTATCGGAGTGGCAGATTATCTATGTCGAACAAAAAGAGCTTCGGAATAAAGCCGGTGAATGCAATCAGTCTGGTTGATTGTGAATATAATGTAAAATATAACGATCACAACGAAAGAGGAAATCCCTACTATTTCCGGCTGGGAGTGGGCACCCAACTGGGTTATCACATCGATATTTATCAGGCGTTTTCGATATACAAACAAATAAATAAATCGAACTACGTTGAAAATAGTGGTTCGATTCCAATACAAACGACCGACTCCTCAAGCGTGAAACAAGCTGAATACTATATTTCCTGCAATTGGAATATTGCTCCTCACTGGCAGATAAACATGGGCTATCATTATCTAAATTCAGCGTTGCAAACTCATAGTAAATACGTTTATAACATTGGTACAAAAAAATATAGCACTTCATTAGATAGCACTTACAATTTACCGGGACATCTTTTCCATACCAGAATATCCTATGATTGGAAAAGACTAAATTTGGGATTAAGTGGTTCGGTATTTAATTATTACAGCCGTATTACACAGCAATATGGAGCCTTTGCCGGAGTTATACTTCCCGGAAAGAACTATATCACTTTACAAACAGCCCTCTATGGAATGCTAAACGACCAAAAGATGAAAAAAATAATTTATTCTCAATCGGTTGGGGCACTGTTTTTCAAACGACTATGGGTAGAAGGTGCAGTAAAACTGGGAAATCTGGATTATTTTTCGGACAACAATGGATTGTATATTTATAATTCACTCGATCCCACTACTTTCAGGAGCGGAGTTAGTTCATTTCTGAAAATAAACAAACATATAAGCTTTTTTGGCAATTACACCTACGACAGAAAACTTATTGAAGATAACAATATTAGCTATAATCAACATTCTTTTTCCGGAGGAATAATATGGAAACTTTAAAGAAAATTGCGATAGGTTTAACCTTCACCATTCTGAGCCAGTTTGCTGGAGCTCAGAGCCAGTCGGCCTTACAAACTGCCTTTGCAAAAAGCTATGAATCGGAACGTGCAGGCAAATACTTCGATGCAATAAACGACTTAAAAGCTGTTTATAAAACTGATGCCTATTTTGCCAATATTCGTATGGGATGGTTGTATTATTTGGCCAAACAGTACGGTGAATCCATTAAGTACTATAATATTGCGATTAACCTCAAGCCCTATGCCATTGAGGCACGATTTGGCTGCGTAAAACCGTTGAGCGCGATCGAAAGCTGGGAAAACGTAAAAAACCAATATCTACAAATTCTGAAAATCGACCCTCAAAACACTGTTGCCAATTATTGGCTGGGGGTAATTTATTACAACCGAAAGAACTACAATTCTTCTGAAAAACTTTTCGAAAAAGTCGTCAATCTATATCCGCTTGATTATGATTCCATCATCATGCTGGCATGGACAAAGCTCAATCTGGGAAAAGCCACTGATGCTAAATCCCTGTTTTACCAGGCTTTGGTCATTCGTCCCAACGACAACTCAGCGCTGAGTGGCCTCAAACAACTTAAATGATCAATCTGATGCAAAACACTCCGATATATCGTCCGCGGTCAGTATATTTCCCGACCACACTATTGATAATAACAGCGGGATTGGCCTCACGAAAGTTCAGCTGCATTTTTCCGAACTTTATCAACGATTATCTGGGCGATATGCTGTGGGC
>JBJOOU010000057.1:0-3601 GCA_046051105.1 Bacteroidota bacterium | reverse complement strand
CAACCGGAACCGTACAGGTTACGCTTGATGACAAAGGCATACCTCAATATGAGATTTGTCAGAAAGTAGCCTGGGATAATATACCATTTACAGAAAAAATGGAAAATCTGGCACGAAAAACAAAGACAGTTTGTTTCGGGTCACTGGCTCAACGAAATGAAGCCTCGAGATTGACCATCAATAAATTTCTGGATATGATACCGTCCGACTCACTGGTTATCTTTGATATTAATCTTCGTCAACATTTTTATTCGCAGGAATTGATTATGCATTCACTAACAAGATGCAATATTCTAAAGATAAATGATGATGAGGTGATATTAGTAGGTAAACTCTTTGGTTGGGAGAAAAATACCGAAATGGAAATTTGTCAGATGTTATTGTCAGATTATTCTCTCAGTATGGTGGTACTGACCAAAGGTACCAAAGGGAGTTATGTTATCACCGCTGATGCAACTTCTTTTCAGCCAACTCCAAATGTTGAAGTCGCTGATACTGTAGGAGCCGGCGATTCGTTTACGGGAGCATTTGTTGCAGCATTGCTAAGTGGAAAAAGCATTGCAGATGCACATAAGCTAGCAGTGGATGTTTCGGCCTATGTGTGTACGCAACATGGTGCCATGCCGGTACTACCAGAATCACTTTTATCCAGAATATAAATTTTTTGTCTATTTTTGAAAATACATTGGGTGTTTAGCCTTCATCCTTATTTTCATACAGAATGAAAAAGATCACATTTCCCCTTATCCTGCTGATTGTTGTTTTTGCATCCTGCAATAAAACAAAATCGACTGATCACAAAATTATTGGTATATCGCAATGCAGTGATGATGCCTGGCGACGAACCATGAATGATGAGATGATACGTGAGGCATCTTTCTATCCTGGATTCGAAGTGAAAATCAAAACTGCACATGATAGCAATCAGAAACAAATCAGGGATATAGAAAGCTTTATTGCCGATGGTGTTGATCTGATTATTGTGTCTCCTAACGAGGCTATTCCACTTACTCCGGTTATCGAAAAAGCCATGCTCGAAGGAATACCGGTTGTGCTTGTTGACCGTAAAACGAACTCGGGTAAATATACTGCGTTTGTAGGAGCTGACAATTATGAAGTGGGAAAAGAAGTGGGGATTTATGCCTCAAATTTGCTTAATGGAAGTGGAAGTGTCGTAGAACTCAGAGGGCTGAAAGGCTCAACTCCTGATTCGGAGCGCCACCGTGGTTTTATGAGTGTGATTGCTACACAGCCCGACATTAAGATTGTATATCAGGATTACGGCGATTGGTTGCATAAAGTAGCCAAAGAGAAAATGAAGAATGCCATTTCACAAAAATGTCCAATTGATCTGGTTTTTGCATTCAACGACGAAATGGCGACAGGTGCTCATGAAGCCATTACAGTTACAAGTGGAATAAAAAAACCGATCATTTTGGGCATCGATGCTTTGCCTGGTTCTGATGGTGGTATTCAGAAAGTAATAAACGGCACACTGGATGCTACTTTTATCTATCCAACCGGAGGTGAAAAGGCAATTCAAACGGCGGTTCATATTCTCAATAATGAACCTTACGAAAAAGAAAATATCCTTTATACGGCAGTAGTGGATAAAACCAATGCGAGGGTACTAAAACTTCAGACCGACCAAATAATTCAACATCAAAGCAGGATTAGTCAATTAAACAACGTATTAAATGTCAATCTGGAGAAGTACTCTTCTCAGCGTTTACTCTTGTTTGGAGCGTTGCTCGTACTGACTCTTATTCTCATCTTGCTGGTACTGTTGGTGCGTGCTTATGTAAGTAAAAACAAGTTCAATAAGCTACTTCAATCACAGAATATTGCTATCCTGAAACAGAAAGAGGAACTGTCCGAGCAACGAGATCAGTTAATAGCTCTTTCAAAGAACCTGGAAGATGCAACCCAGGCTAAACTTGTTTTTTTTACAAATATCTCCCACGAGTTTCGTACACCTCTAACTCTTATTCAGGGACCTCTTGATACTTTAATGAATAAAGAGCAATTGAGCCCTGAGGGCAAAGTACTGGTGAAGCTAATGAGAAAGAACACTCTGGTGCTTCTTAAACTTATCGATCAGATAATTGATTTCCGTAAGTATGAGAATGGTAAAATGCAAATGTATTTTACATTGAGTGACCTCAAAGTGTTTGTCAGGGAAATTTGCGATTCATTTGTAGAGCTGGGAAGAAGGAAGCACATTCATTTTTCATTTAAAGGATCAAACGATGATTTGACACTATGGTTTGACTCAGATAAAATCGAAAAGATTTGCTACAATTTACTCTCAAATGCATTTAAGTTTACCTCAGAAAATGGAAAAATTGAAGTCAAACTCTCAAGGATTGAGGTAAATGGAGATTTTTTTGCTCAATTGATCGTGTCAGATACCGGAACAGGTATATCAGATCATCATCTTCACAACGTATTTGATCGGTTTTATAAGGTTGATACTCACGTTGCCGGTTCGGGTATTGGGTTGCATTTGACCAAGATGCTTGTTGAGTCACACAATGGTGTGATTAAGGTGGATAGTGTTGAAGGTAAAGGCAGTGTATTCACAATTGAGATCCCTTTTAAACAGAAAGAAATCACAATTTCCGAACAATACCCAACTCTTATTACGCCTATCGAGCGGGAAGAAGTTTACGACTACGAACCTGAGCCTGATACGAATGAAAGTTCCGGCCTAAAAACAGAAAAACCTATGATCTTATTGGTCGAAGATAATTTGGATCTTCGTGGTTATATTCGGAGTTTATTAAATACTGATTACGAGATAATTGAAGCTCCTAACGGGCAAGTTGGGCTACAGAAAGCCATGAAGCATGTGCCTGAACTTATAATCAGCGATGTTATTATGGATGTGATGGATGGATTCGAGCTATGTAATCAGGTGAAGACGAACCTCTCCACAAGCCATATACCAGTAATTCTTCTCACTGCTTGTGGGCAGGACGAGCAACGGGCAATCGGTTTTGAAAGTGGTGCTGATGCCTATATACCTAAACCATTTAATGAAGGTTTATTGAAAATTCGTATCAGAAAGCTAATTGAAAACAGAGAGAAGGTAAAAGAGTATTTTCAGCAAAGCCTTACATTTGGAGATAAAAGCGAACGCAAAGAAAATGTGGCTGAAATTGACAAATCATTTATTAACAAATTCCGACTATTGATTGAAGAAAGATTGATTGATAGCGATCTTAATGTTGATGAAATTGGGAAGCACCTGGGGTTGTCAAGGGTACAGCTTTACCGAAAAATAAAATCATTAACTAATTACGCCCCTAATGAACTGGTTCGGATTATCAGACTAAAAGCAGCTGAGCAATTATTGATTAATACAGAAAAAACAATTTCCGAGATTGCCTACGATGCCGGTTTTTCATCTCCATCCTACTTTACAAAATGTTTCAGAGAGTATTTCAATGAAAGTCCCACCGATTATGCGAAAAGAATTCGAAGTTAAGCATGATTCTGTTGTTTTCGTCAGTTTATCCCCAATTAATCGTCAGATTTATTTTTACAATCAATTCAGGTCAAATAGAGTCAGCTAAAAAGAGCGTAGTGCCCTTCCCTA
>JBJOOU010000056.1:0-3190 GCA_046051105.1 Bacteroidota bacterium | reverse complement strand
TGTTTATATTTTGCGGCTCAAAAGTAACAAAATTCCAAGAAGTGCAATCGCATTTATCAATATAATAAGATGAAAAAAATGATATTTTTAGTCCAAATCTAATTCTCCGTCTTTGTATTGTTTGTAATAGCGCGCCAAAAGCACCATATATTTCGCTATTTCCTCCTGAGTTTGGAGCGTTTGAGCCGTAATTTCAGCTTTCTTCATCCGCAACAGCATGATGCCATACATGAAATTAAAGCAAAGTTCAATATCGCTCAAACCAGCTTCAGCTTTCATGCGAAGCTGGTTTACAAAAGGCATCACATGCACAAACTTAGCATTGTATGCCGGCACACTCCCCGATCCCATTATCAGAGAATGAAAATCATCCAGTTCGACAATGATATTTTTATTCAACTGTAGATGTCCCTTTTCCTGAACATTTTCCAGTCGCATCATTTCGATCAAACTCTCATACCATTCATACAATTCTTTGCGTTCCACCTCTTCTTTTACGGGAAATGGCTTGATAATACGCTCCTCGATAGCATCAATATTCAATCCGAAAGCACGAATCAAATCCTCTATCTGCCACATATATAGCAAATATTCTACGATATTTTCTTTCTTTAATTTACGGGCTATGAACATAGTTTGTGTTTTAAAAAACGTTCTTTCAGGTCAATCTTCAAAATCCCAATCACCTTCTTCGTCCACAAAAACCGGATCGATAAAATCATCCAGTTCTCTGCGATCTTTCTTAGTAGGCCTACCAGCTCCACGATCACGCATCCCCTGCCCTGCTATCTTGCCCAGCTCAATTAACTCCAACTGATCAGCAGTAGTTACATTCTCCATAAAACCAGGTACCAGCTTGGCATTCATACGGTTTTCGGCTAAAGCCAAAACTTTAAACGAAAATAAAATCGGACTTCGTTTAATGCACACAATATCGCCTACTTTTACATTACGCGAAGGTTTTACCTGTACATTCTGGATAATTACTTTCCCTTTTTTACAAGCCTCCGAGGCAAGCGTGCGGGTTTTGAACAATCGAACAGCCCACAACCATTTATCTATACGAACTTCTTCTTTCATTTTTTCAAGAATCAGATACTACCACGCGACCTATTTACCATTGAACTGAGTCATCGTAAGCTGTATACCAGCCAAACAAAAACTTTCGATCATTTTCGCACATTTTTCAGCACGCTCGGGTAGTTTTGCTATTTCCTCTTCGCTCCATTTGCCCAAGACAAATTCCACTTGTCGGCCTTTAGAATAATTGCTTCCAATACCAAAACGTAAACGCGGATAGTTGTTATGTCCCAGAATTTCTTCAATATTTCGCAAACCATTGTGCCCTGCAGCCGAACCGTTTGGTTTCAAACGCAGTGTACCAAATGGCAAAGCCAAATCATCCACAACAACCAGCACGTTCTGAATATCAATTTTCTCCTTCTGCATCCAGTAACGCAACGCATTACCACTCAGATTCATAAACGTAGATGGTTTGAGCAAAACGAGTGTACGCCCTTTTAGTTTTACTTCACAGGTAGCCCCGTAGCGGTTCTCTGTAAAAAAAACATTGGACGCCTTAGCAAAAGCGTCCAATATTGTAAAACCTATGTTGTGGCGGGTATCCTGGTACTCGTTACCAATATTGCCCAAACCGACAATCAAGTACTTCATTATCTGTCTGATTATTTTCCGGCAGCAGCAGCGGCAGCAGCAGCACCACGAGCAGCTCTTGTCAGTTTCACCTGAGCAACTACGGCGTTTTTAGCGTTCAGAATTTCAAGGTTCTCAACTGAAACCTGACCTACCTGAATTGATTTACCAAGACCAAGTGGAGATACATCAAGAACAATATTTTCAGGGAATTGAGTATACAAACCTTTCACTTTCAGCTTACGCATTTCAAGTGCAAGTTTACCCCCTGCTTTAACCCCTTCAGCAAGACCTTCCAATTTAACTGGAATTTCCATGATTACTGGTTTATCTTCAGAAACCTGTAGGAAGTCGATATGTAATACTTTATCATTTACCGGGTGAAATTGGATTGCTTTCATGATAGCTTTACAAGCTTTACCATCTACATCCAAATTTACTACGAATACTTCTGGAGTATAAAGCAATTTGCGCAAATCGCTTGAAGTAGCAGTAAAGTGTACGTTATCAGCACCTCCGTAAAGTACGCAAGGTACGTTTTCAGATACGCGATCAGCTTTTGAAGCTTTTTTTCCCAGGTCAGTTCTTACTGTACCTTTAAGATCAAATGTTTTCATTTTAATTATAAATATGTGTTACTCAAAATTTAAGCGTTTTATTTTTAAGTGATTAGTCGCTTAATTTCCCATCACACTCTCTTTCCAGAAAAGCGGGGCAAAGGTAATATTTATTTTGCAAATACGCAAGTACTTATCCCAATAAGATTTACAGCACACATTTTCAACGTAATGAACAGTTTTTTAGTACTTTTGCACACTATTTCCGAAAGCATCAATATAAAAATGAATAAAACCCTGGACCGCATGACATCCTTTATTGTAATGGACGTATTGGAGCGTGCTAATGAACTTCAAGAACAAGGTATCGACATCATTCACATGGAAGTGGGCGAACCCGATTTTGATATGCCCGACTGCATTACCCGCGCAGTCATCGAAGCAAGCCAGAATGGCAACACTCACTACACACATTCCCTGGGCGATCCCTTGCTACGAGATGCTCTTGCCACTTTTTACAAAGATGAATACAATGTAAAGATCGATCCTGAATGTATTGTCATCACTTCCGGCTCCTCACCCGCCATATTAATGCTCCTAATGCTGCTTTGCAACCCCGGCGATGAGGTTATTATATCAAATCCCGGCTACCCATGCTATCGCAACTTTACCTTAGCCTGCCAGGCCGAGCCTATCGATGTCAGCCTACATGCCGAAAATGGATTCCAGTATAATATTGAAGAAATAAAGAAGAAAATAACTGAGAAAACACGGGCTATATTTGTCAATTCACCAATGAACCCCACCGGCACTTTGATCGCTGACGAAGTATACAAAGATCTGGCACAATTAAATATACCTGTCATCTCTGATGAAATTTATCATGGCTTAGTATATAATGGCAAAGCACGATCCATTTTGGAATTTACAGAAGATGCATTTGTAGTGAGCGGGTTTTCAAAGCGCTTTGCAATGACCGG
>JBJOOU010000055.1:0-11690 GCA_046051105.1 Bacteroidota bacterium | reverse complement strand
GTTATAGCATTGGGGTTCCACCTCTTCCCATTCCGAACAGAGAAGTTAAGCCCAATAACGTCGATGGTACTGCCGAAAGGTGGGAGAGTAGATAGCCGCCGTTTTTAAGTCCTGATTACAGAAATGTAGTCAGGACTTTTTTTATTTATGCACTTTTGGGCTGAATGAGCCGCTGGCTCGGAGGCTTTGAATTCTGTAGATTAAGGAATGGGATAGTGGAAAAGTAAACGCCAACCCCTATTCCTGGTTTGATAGCAATCCGGATTTTGAAACAGGTACACTGAATGAGGAATTACTTTCTGTTGGATGATCGGTACGGGATGCTTTGACGGATTATTATAGTATGCTCTGAGGAGTAAAAAGAGGCTGTATTTTGAATTGAGTATTTTATGAGAGTCTCTGCCAAAGTTTGATGGAAATATTGCTTGTATGAGGCTGAAACGGATTTAATATACGTGTGGAAATTGAAAGAAACAAAAACCTCCCATCGATTTGGAATACACCAATTATCGATGGGAGGTTTTTATTTATATTTGAATCTGCTTACTGTTTGTTCATTTCTTTAGCCCAGCTATCTTTTAAAGAAACCGTTCTATTGAAGATCAATTTATCGGGTGTGGAATCCAAATCAACATTGAAATATCCAATGCGTTGGCAAGAGTGCTTCTGTTGAGATCTTATAAAAAAAGAGGGTGCAATTTCTGCACCCTCTCGTATTTAGTGATAAGACAGAGAATTATGCTTCTGATTCTTCAGTAGTAGCTTTTTTGTCTTTCTTAGCAGCTTTTTCGGCAGCAGCGTCCAGTTTGTCTTTCAAATCAGAAAGTGACTGGATATCACCAAGAGTAGTTTTTTCAGCTGAAGTTGTTACAACAGGAGCCTCTTCTTTCTTAGTTTTCTTAGTTGCTTTTTTTGCTGAAGCTTCAGTAGATTCACCTTTTTCTGCACGTTTTGCATCTTCGTGGATGCGGCTGTGAGAAAGGATGATACGTTTAGCATCTTTGTTGAATTCGATTACTTTGAACTGAAGTTTTTCGTCA
The DNA here is from genome assembly GCA_046051105.1 of Bacteroidota bacterium. Taxonomy (GTDB): domain Bacteria; phylum Bacteroidota; class Bacteroidia; order Bacteroidales; family Paludibacteraceae; genus Paludibacter. The sequence goes on along the minus strand of JBJOOU010000055.1, from coordinate 10,650 downwards.
ACCTGAGCTTGTGAACCGTCTTCTTTTACAAGGTGTTTAGGAGTTGCGAAACCTTCAACGCCGTATGGCAATGAGATTACAGCACCTTTATCCAACATTTCAACGATTACACCTTCGTGCAATGATTCAACACCAAACATTGTCTCAAGAACATCCCATGGATTTTCTTCCAATTGTTTGTGGCCAAGGCTCAAACGACGGTTAGCTTTGTCGATTTCAAGAACCTGAACGTCGATTTCGGCACCAATCTGAGTGAATTCTGATGGGTGTTTGATTTTCTTAGTCCAAGAAAGATCAGAGATGTGGATCAAACCATCAACTCCTTCTTCGATTTCAACGAATACACCGAAGTTAGTGAAGTTACGAACTTTAGCAGTGTGTTTAGTACCTACTGCGTAGCGAGTGTCGATATCTTCCCATGGATCAGCTTTCAATTGTTTGATACCCAAAGACATTTTGCGTTCTTCGCGATCCAAAGTAAGGATTACAGTTTCTACTTCGTCGCCAACTTTCAGGAAGTCCTGAGCTGAACGAAGGTGTTGTGACCAGCTCATTTCTGAAACGTGGATCAAACCTTCAACGCCAGCAGCGATTTCAACGAATGCACCGTAATCAGCCATAACAACAACTTTACCGTTTACTTTGTCACCAACTTTCAGGTTAGCATCCAATGCATCCCATGGGTGAGCAGAAAGTTGTTTCAAACCAAGAGCGATACGTTTTTTCTCATCATCAAAATCAAGGATAACAACGTTCAGTTTTTGATCCAATGTTACAATTTCTTCCGGATGAGTTACGCGGCCCCATGAAAGGTCTGTAATGTGAATCAAACCGTCTACGCCACCAAGGTCGATGAACACACCGTAAGAAGTGATGTTTTTAACGGTACCTTCCAATACCTGACCTTTTTGTAGTTTGCCGATGATTTCTTTTTTCTGCAATTCAAGTTCAGCTTCGATAAGAGCTTTGTGAGAAACAACAACGTTTTTGAATTCGTGGTTGATTTTGATCACTTTGAATTCCATTGTTTTGTTTACGAATACATCGTAATCACGGATAGGTTTAACGTCGATTTGAGAACCTGGCAAGAATGCTTCGATTCCGAATACATCAACGATCATACCACCCTTAGTACGACATTTAACGAAACCTTTAACCACTTCCTGTGATTCAAGAGCTGCGTTAACGCGATCCCATGAGCGGGTAGCGCGAGCTTGTTTGTGTGAAAGGATCAGCTGTCCTTTTTTGTCTTCCTGGCTTTCAATGTATACTTCTACTTTGTCGCCAACCTGTAATTCAGGGTTGTAGCGGAATTCGCTCATTGGAACGATACCGTCTGATTTGTAACCAACATTAACGACAACTTCGCGTTTGTTGATCAGGATAACTGTACCTTCAACTACTTCTTTGTCTTTGATTGCATTCAAAGTGTTGTCGTATACAGCTTTAAGGCTTTCTTTCTCAGCAGCTGAGAACATGTCGCCTTTTTCATAAGCATCCCAGTCAAAATCTCCTTGTGGAGCTGGTTTTTCTGCTTTTGTTTTCTTTGAAGCAGGAGCTTCTTCGATAACGGTTTCAACCACTGTTGGAACTACTTCCTCAGCGATGTTTTGGTTTTCTTCCATTTGTTTGTTTTAAATACTAATAAATTAGTAGGTTAGACATTATGTTGACTTTAAAAAATACGGCTGCAAAGATACATATAAATTCTGAAATAATGATGAGTTATTGTTTATAAGTTTTATTTATTTGTGTGCGGGCTTAAATGGCATATTATCAATAATGTAAAGTGAAATTTGTGCCTGTGTTTTGTTACTTTAATTGAATGGATATAATTTCATTGATATTTAACCTCAGATTTTGAATTACTGGCATGATTAATGATGATTTTTCAGAACAATAAAAGGTAGTTTGAGCACTATTATTCAGACATCGATCAATAAACTTTTAAACTGGAATTATCGTTGAAATATATAAGGTGTTAGAAATGTCTTAATTTGAAATTTTTATGAGAGAAAAAATGGAATTGAAGATATTCAGGAAGACTAGTATTGAATATCTAAAGAAAATGTACAATCAAAGTGTTGAATTGTTTTTTGACAAAGATTTGTGGGTATCTCGTGATCCGGAAACTTATGGAGAATCAAGAGTGTTGCTCAAAACCCGTCGTTCGTTAAAGAAGATTGGCTCGGAGTCGAATATTTTTCGATTGCCAACTGTTGAAGGTATGCGTATAGTGTATGACAGAAGTAAAACCTATGTAAATTTCTTTTTTCGTTCAGATAGGAAGCTAGCTGTAGCAACTGGTTCAGACTTTTTGTTGAGAGATGATTTGAATGAAAGTGCTGATTATTTGAATGAGAGTGAGTTGAAAATTTTTCGACTTCCGACAATTGATAAATTAGAAGTGCTTTACAGGCATAAAAAAGGATTGTAGTATGGATTTAGAAGGTCAGCAGTGATGGCGGTTTTTATATTAGATATAAAAACCGCTTTTTTATTGTAGTATATCGTCAATAATAGGTTGTATTACTTGTTTCATGATTGCGTAACCCTCTTTGGTACAATGTACTCCATCTGTGGTGAACTCAGAACGCATGCCGCCATTGCCAGCCACCATTTTGCTATAATAGTCGACATAATGGTAGTTGTTTTGATCGCAAATTTCTTTTATTTCAGTGTTGTATTGGGGTATCAATACAGTCGGTTTTATATTTTGATTCCAAGGATAGCGATAAACTGGATGAATAGAGCAGATTACTACCTTAATGTTATTCTCGGCTGCCATTTTTGCCATTTCAGTAAGATTCGTTTTCGTTTTCGACCATTCGATTTCGTTGGCAATGTCGTTTGTGCCACCTGAAATTACAACGAGTCCCGGGGATGGCTTAATAACGTCTTTCCTAAATCGATTAAGCATCTGACGGGTCACTTGCCCGCTTATCCCACAATTTTTGAAGTTATTATCATCAAAAAACTGTTTATTGTAGATCAACCATTCTTCGGTAATAGAATCGCCCATAAACACCACTTGGGGTTTTAGTTCTATGTCTTTCTTGAAAATACCCTTGAATATCATTTATTTATAATCTGAGAGTAAAATAGTTTGTATTTTGGATTTATCGTTGTTGTCCAGCTTATCAATGCAGGTCAATATTCTTTTTCTAAACTTCCAGCAAGTCATTTGGTTGATTCCCAGGTGGTCGGCGTAATTGTAGGTGGAAAAATCGCTGCCAAGCACGCAGACATTGTAAGCAATGTAAAATGCTTTGTTTACGGGGAACTTCAGGTTGTGGAAAATGGTATGCGCTGTGGCTGATTCTTCAGTTTTGCAACGTGTGCAACGTCGCGAAGAAGGTGATTTGCCCTCACAATAGTTAGTGTGTCCGCATTTGCGACAGGTGTATCCGTCCTTCCATTTCATAGCGGCTACGAATTTGAGAACTTTTTCGCTGTTTTCGAATAATTCGGCGGCGAATTCAGGTGATATGTCTTCTTTAAAAAGCATGAATGTTTCTCTTTGAAAATTGCTGCAAATATAAACTATATTTTGGTGGTGTCAAAATAATTTATGGTGATATCAAAATAATTTAATAGTGATACTATTGTAATTTAAAAACTTTTCATATATCTTTGCATCATCAATTTTAAAAGCACAAAATATCATGATTGAAATAATTAGAAAATTATTTGGAATGAAGCCGGCCGTAAATTTTGCAGAGCTGGTAGAGCAGGGAGCTATCATCCTGGATGTACGTACTAAAGGTGAGTTCTCTGGTGGGCATATTAAAGGCGCATTAAATATTCCGCTTGATCAATTAAATGCAAATCTTGGAAAACTGAAAAGCAAAAATACTGTTATAATAACTTGTTGTGCTTCGGGAATGCGTAGCGCATCAGCTAAAGGAATTCTCAGCTCAAAAGGCTATGCTCAAGTGTATAATGGAGGTAGCTGGATGAGTTTAAACAGAAAAATAAACTAAAACAAGGTATGGAAAAAATAGTCATAGTTGGTGGGGTAGCAGCAGGAGCAACGGCAGCTGCCAAAGTAAGAAGAATTTCGCCAGACGCGCAAATTACCATGATTGAAGCAGGTCCGGATATTTCATTCGCTAATTGCGGATTGCCTTATTATATAGGTGGCGATATTAAAAGCAGATCAAAATTGATTTTGCAAAGTCCTGAAAGTTTCAATGAGCAATATAATGTTGATGTTCATATTCATACTTTGGTGTCGTCTATTGATAAAGATGCGCATGTGGTAAAAGCAATGGATACCCGGAGTGGAGAGCAAAAATCGTTTCAGTATGACAAATTGATTTTGGCTCAGGGTGGACGACCTATCAAACCTACCCTTCCGGGAGCTGATATGGAGCATGTTTTTACGCTGTGGACACTGGAAGATATGGATAAAATTGCACGCCATATTGATGAAAAGAAACCGAAAAATGCAGTAGTTGTTGGAGGTGGCTTTATTGGTCTTGAAATGGTGGAAGCACTTGCAAAAAGAGGCATCAATGTAAATGTGGTAGAAATGATGCCTCATGTAATGGCCGTTATGGAAGCCGAAATTGCTGGATTTATTGAAACTGAAATGTTATCGTACGGAGTAGGAATTCATACCGGTGCAGGTGTTACGGAAATTAATGCACATTCAGTGAAACTGGATAACGGCAAAATACTGGATGCAGATATGGTTTTGTTGTCTATTGGCGTACGACCTACTTTGCAATTGGCCAAAGAAGCCGGTTTGGAAATGGGCGAAGCAGGAGGATTGCTCGTAAATGAGTATTTGCAGACTTCGGATTCGGATATTTATGGTGCTGGGGATATGGTGGAAATAGAACATCGCGTCAATGGTAAGAAAGTGCGCATTCCACTTGCAGGTCCAGCAAATCGTCAGGGGCGTATTGCGGCGGAAAATGCATTGGGTGGAAAACATAGCTACAAAGGTTCAATCGGAACATCTATTGTACGTGTTTTTGAGGCAGTGGCTGGTACTACCGGACTATCGTTGAAACAAGCCCGCTCGATAGGGATGGATGCAGATGCTATTGTGGTGCACAAAGAACATCATACTTCTTATTATCCCGGAGCAGAGCAAGTAACGGTGATGCTTGTTTATGATAAATCGACAGGAGTAATTTTGGGTGGACAAACTGCTGGCTATAAAGGAGCTGACCGGAGATTGGATGTGATTGCTACTGCGGCAGCCACAAAGTTGACCGTAAGTGATTTGGCTGATGTAGATTTTGCTTATTCCCCTCCACTAGGTACTGCTAATGATGCGATGAATATGGCAGCTTATACTGCTGAAAACAAGATGTCAGGATTTAGTCCATCTGTAACAGCATCAGAACTCGATGCTTTTGTAGGTGAAAATAAACCTGTTTTTGTGGACGTACGTGATGTTTTTGCATACGAGAAAGCGCATGTTTCAGGTGCTCTGAATATTCCATTGGAACTATTGAAGGAAAAATTAAGTTCTATTCCATCAGACCGGGTCGTGGTTGTTTACGACGAAACTGGTAAAAAAGGACATCAGGCACTTCGCACATTGGTAGGAGCAGGCTTTGCTACAGTTTATAATGTATCAGGTGGTCATGCATCGCTTCAACGTCAGGCCAGAGCTATTGGATTTAAAAATATTCAAATTGATTTGCTGCCTGTTGTAAAGAAAAATGTACATGCCGAAAATAAAGCAGCTGACGAAAAAGTAGCTGAAAAGAAGCAGGAAGAAATTAAAAATGGACTGCTGATTGTGGATGTACGTACGGTAGCTGAATTTAATACCGGAGCTTTTCCGGGTGCAGTGAATATCCCGTTGGATGATGTCATGTCACGTTTGTCGGAATTTGGAACAGATAAAGAACGTGAAATTATTGTATATTGCGCTTCCGGTGGTCGTTCTGCTTATGCTCAGCGCTTGTTGAATCAGTCGGGATATACTCAGGTGGCTAACGGTGGTGGTATTTCGCAAATGATGGCGCAAAAAGATGAAATTCTGGCTTATATTAATGGTGAAAATGAAGAGGACGAGGAAATAGACGTAAACGAACCTTTGATTGTAGATGTTCGTACTGTTCAGGAATTTAATACAGGTGCTTATCCGGGAGCAATAAACATTCCGCTGGATGATGTAATGGCGCGTTTGTCGGAATTTGGAACTGATAAAAACCGTGAAATTACGGTGTATTGTGCTTCGGGTGGTCGCTCGGCTTATGCACAAAGAATTCTTATGCAGGCAGGTTATTTAAATGTGACTAACGGTGGTGGTATTTCACAAATGATGGCGCAAAGACCGGCTGCAAAAGCTGAACCAAAACCTGCTCAAGGGCCTTTGGTAGTGGATGTGCGTACTGTTGAAGAGTTTCGCGGTGGAGCTTATCCGGGTGCGCTCAATATCCCTTTGGATGATGTGATGCGTCGTCAGGCTGAATTTGGTACAGATAAAAACCGTGAAATCGTAGTGTATTGTGCTTCGGGAGGTAGATCGGCTTATGCACAACGCATGTTGATGCAGTTGGGTTATACCAAGGTGACCAACGGTGGTGGAATCATGCAAATGATGTCGAGAAGATAGATTTTTTTGTAGATAAAGTAGTTTGTAAAGTAAAAGGGCTGAATTCATTTGTATGAATTTCAGCCCTTTTCAAATTAAAAGAAATGATTAGTATAGTTTTTCTCCTAAAGCTATTTTTAAACGTTGAAGACTTACGGTGTAGTCAATTTTAGTTTTGAACAGACCTAATTTGCTGTCGGATAAAGCGGTATAGCTATCCAAAAGATCGAGGTTGGTAATGGTTCCTGCAGTATAGCTTACATTCGCCAGTTCATAGGCTTGTTCGGCTTGATGAACCATTAATTCTGATTGTTTTACTTTTTTCAAAGATGAATGTACGCCCGCATTAGCTTCCACTACTTCATTGGTGATGGTGCGTTTGGTCAGATCCATTTCGTCTTTGTTACTTTCCAAATCGGCATTTGCCTGAATTTTCTGATATTTGGAACGATTGGCATCGAAAAGCGGCATTTTAAATCCAATACCGATTGAGTAATTTAGTCTTCCGATGTCTTCCAGATTAGAATTGAAATATCCATTTTTAAAGCCACCATTGGCAAATGCAGCAATCGAGGGATTGTTCTGGAATTTTATAATATCCAGGCGGGATTTGGAAATGGCTTCTTTTTGACGAATCATTTTCATTTCTACTCTTTCGTTGAAAGCGATATTGCATAATGAATCAACAGATAGAAGGATTTGTTTTTCAACTAAATCTGCCTTAACTATTGATTGTGTGTCTGCTTTTTTGCCCATCAGCGAATTTAGTTGAGCATTCTGAATTTCCAACGCAGTTAGAAGATCCGTTTTTTGATTTTCAATGTTTGAAATGCGGACTTTGGTTGTAAGAATGTCGTATTTGGTAGCCGAACCGGTTGCTTCTTTTTTCTGGACAAAGTTTAAGTGATCAAGAAGGTTTTTCAATTGCTCATCTTTGATTTGTATGGCTTTTTGCAGAAAACTGATGGTGTAAAAATTAGCTAAAACTGCAGTTGACAGTTTCTGTTTCATCTGTTCTGAGCTAATTTGAACTAAATCTTTGTTGTTTTTGTCCAAAGTAACATTGTGTTCCGTTTTGCCAAAATCATAAATTGTTTGATTAACGGAAATACCGACGTTGTACATGTTTTCGGGCGTTAACTGGAACGTTTTTCCACCAAAAGGAATGCTTGTGACAGGACCTATGCGTGTAAAAGATCCTGAAAGATTGACATCCGGCAGATAAGCTGTTTGGGTTAAACTGATTTTGGCATCTGCTGCTGTAAGATCTTTTTCGGCTTTTTTTAATGATGGATAATTGCTCATTACGCTTTTCATGATGTCGGAAAGTGTAAGTGAGTCGGTTGACGATTGTGCTTCAGTCAGCATGGCCGTTAAAAGACACATTGCAATTATATATGTTTTAATTGACTTCATTGTTTTTCTATATTGAATAGTGAATTAAATCTGTATCTGGTAATCTTGTGCAGTTTAATCATAATGAGCAACAGCTTCCTGCGGAACGGCTGCTTTCTTTTTCTTGCGCATGAAAATGATTGGAATAAAGCACAAAGCTGTAATTCCGGCTGCGATTAGAAAGTCGTCATTTATACCCTGTATGAAAGCCTGAGTACTGACGTGCGACATTACCAGACTTTGACTTTGTTTGGTGGCTATAGATGCAGAGCTTCCGGCATTGTTTTGAATATAAGTTGCTAGTCCACTGACCGTGTTTTTGAATGTTTGTGTGTTTGACTGGATTGCACCGCCAAATATCTGTACGTGATAATTAACACGTGAAGTTAACATGGTGGACAATAAGGCAACACCAAAACTACCACCTACCTGACGGACAGTATTGGTAATTCCCGACGCCTGCGCCATTTTGTCACGCGGAATGGTTGCTAACGAATAGGAACTCAATGGCGTAAATATCATACCCATACCCAATCCACGTAAATACAGAGACGTCATGATAAATGAATGTTCTGTTAGAAATGAAAGCTGCGAATTCAGATAAAAGCTGGTAATCAGTAGCCCAACACCTAATAGTAACGGAATTTTTGCATTTACTTTGTCGGTAAACCATCCCGATAAGGGTGAAATAGCACCTTGTATCATACCTACAGGTAGAAATACTGCACCTGATTGTAGTGCGGTGTATCCCATTGAATTTTGTAGGTACATGGGGAGTAGGAAAGTACTTCCAAACATGCCTATACCAAACAGGAATAAAACCAGATTGGCTAATCCAAAATTTTTATCTTTCAGTAGTTTGAGATCCAATAATGGTTTTTGGGTTGTAAGTTCCTGAGTGATAAATACCACAAAACCAATAATGGAGATTGCAAAACAGAATAATATATAGGGTGCTGACCAGCCTTCGGAATTTGTCTGTGCATTGCCTTCAGAAAGTGCAAAAAGTAATACCGGTAAAAATATAATGACTGATAAAAATCCAATGAAATCAAATTTATCAGTATTCTTTTTTACAAATTCCCTTTGAATAATGATGGTGAACAATAATGCTATAATGCCCACAGGAATGTTGACATTGAAAATTAATTGCCAGCTAAAATTATCTACTAAATATCCACCAATCAGCGGCCCGAATGAAACGGACGCTGCAGCTGCAATGGACCAAAATCCAATGGCAATACCTCGTTGGTGAGGTGGAAATTCACGTGTGATGATGGCCATACCTAGTGGCTGAACGGTTCCGGCTCCCAGTCCTTGAATGATACGGGCAAGGATCAGTGTCGTTTCGTCGTCGGAAAGTCCGCAAAGGAGCGACCCGAAAGTAAAGAAAAACAATCCCCAGAAGTACACGCGCTTGTAGCCAAACTTATCGGCCAGCCAGCCCGAAGTAGGCAACATGGCTGCCATGGCAAGCATGTAGGCAGTTACAACCCACTCGATGGTGGAAAGTCCAACGCCGAATGCCGACATAATTTTGGGTAAGCTAACATTTACAATTGTACTGTCCAGTACAGCCATAAATGTACCCAGCATGACATTGGCCAACACAAACCACTTGTATTTCTCGTGGCTCGGGTGAAAGGCAGAACCTCGGTTTCGGAGTTTGCGTCGTATTTTATGTGCTCTTGAAACTCTTCTCATAAACTATTTGATAATTTTTACGATGGCTGACATGCCTGTCAATAATCTGTAGTCGCTCAGTTTTTGAGCAGATTCAGTTCCGTCAATTGATATTTTCAGTTGAACACGTTGAGTCACTTTCGTAAAGTTACCCGAAGCATTGCTGGCCGGAATCAACGAGAATTGAGATGCAGTAGTGCTGCCTATCAGGAAGATTTTACCTGTAAAAATAACATCCGGATAGGTGTCAAGGGTGAATTTAGCTGCTTGTCCGATGTGTAATCCCTGCAATTTTGTTTCTTCTAAAAATACATTGACCCAGAATTTAGAATTGTTGTTGATGGTAAAAATAGACTGTCCTACGTTTACTACATCGCCTTGCAGCAACCAACGCTTAGCTATCAAACCATTGCTGGCTGCGTAAAGACGGGTGTTTTTTAGCTGGGTGTTGATTACATTGATTTGTGCATCAGACGATTTAATGCTGGTTTCGCTGGCAGTAATTTGTGTTTTGGAAACATTGATCAACGATTTAGCTGCGTCGTATTGAGCCTGGGCTGCTTCGAGGGCCTTTTTAGCGTGGTCGTATTGCTCTTTGGTGGTTACGCCGCCATTGTATTGTGTTTTGGTGCGGTCGTAGTCTTCTTTGGCTTTGTCGATACCTACCTTCAAAACGTCAATATTTTTCACATCATACTGATATTTAGCTTCGGCTTGTGTTTTGGCTGCTTGCGTTTGAGCTTTGGTGGAAACCACCTGCGCTTTTTGCGCCAACAAATCAGTGCTGTCAATTTCAGCAACCAATTGTCCTTCTTTTACAGAGTCACCTTCTTCCACGTATAATTTAGCGATACGGCCCATTATTTTGGGGCTTACTGTTACTACGTCTGAGGTTACGTAGGCGTCGTCTGTTTTTACGTAGCTACTGTAGTCTATATACCAGTATATTGAGGCTACAATGATTAAAAGTATTACTGCGGTAAGTGGAATGTAAATTTTTAAATCTTTCT